>DASVCI010000077.1:0-42333 GCA_036381695.1 Steroidobacteraceae bacterium | reverse complement strand
TGAACGGCCCGAGACATAGGTGACGACTTGTACCGGACACATGGGTAACACTTTCCGCTTTGCAGCGGGAGGCGTTGATGCCGTGGCAGGAGTGTTCGGTGATGGAGGAGCGTCTTCGCTTCGTAGCCCGTCTTCTCGAGGGAGAAGGAATGAGCGAGGTTTGCCGGGAGTTCGGCATCTCGCGCAAGACCGGGTACAAGATCTTTCGTCGCTACAAGGATGAAGGCCTGGAGGCGCTGAACGATCGCAGCCGTCGCCCAGTGCGCTACGCCAACCAGTTGCCCGAGCAGATCGAGCGGGCGATTGTCACGGCCAAGAAGGACAAGCCGCATTGGGGTGCGAGGAAAATCAGAGAGTTGCTGGTGCGCAAGCTGGCCGGTGACGTGCGCATCCCGGCAAAAAGCACGGTGCATGCCGTGCTCGATCGTCACGGCCTGGTCAAGCGTGCTCGTCAGCGACGTCGCTGCAAAGCCGAGGGAACGACCCTTTCCCAAGCCGTGGCTCCCAACGCACTGTGGTGTGCCGACTTCAAGGGCGAGTTCAAGCTCGGCAACCGTCGATACTGTTACCCGCTGACGGTGACCGACCAGGCCTCACGCATGCTGCTCATGTGCGAGGCCCTTGAGTCAACCAAGGAGCCGCCCGTCATCGAGGCCTTCCTGCGCCTGTTCAAGGAACGCGGCCTGCCCGAAGCGATCAGAAGCGACAATGGCTTGCCCTTCGCAAGCCCCAACGGTCTCTACAATCTCTCCCGGCTCTCGGTATGGTGGCTGAGGCTAAACATCGCTCTGGAGCGCATCAAACCGGGCAACCCGCAGCAGAACGGACGCCACGAACGCATGCACCGCACCCTCAAGGCAGAGACCACTCGGCCCCCTGGCATGAATGCCCTACAGCAGCAGGCCAGGTTCGACGCCTTCCTCAGCGAATACAACGAGGAGAGGCCTCACGAGGCCATCGGCATGAAGGTGCCGGCTGAATGCTACACGCCCTCTCCAAGAGCCTATGAGGGCTTGCCAGAGCTCGCGTACCCCTTCCACGACCGCGACATTCTCGTTACCGCTTGCGGTCGCATCTGCCTGCATCGGAAGAAGATCAACGTGTCCACTGTGCTCGCGGGTCAGCGGCTCGGCATCAAGGAGGTCGATGACGGCATCTGGCTGCTGAGCTTCATGCACTATGATCTGGGATATATCGACCTGGAACAGAGAACCCTACAGACCATCGACAACCCGTTCGGCACGAGGTTGTCACCCATGTCTCAGGTACAGTCTGTTACCTATGTCTCCGGGCCGTACAGATCGTGAATGGTGCCGGCTGAGGGACTCGAACCCCCGACCACCTGATTACAAATCAGATGCTCTACCAACTGAGCTAAGCCGGCCCTCGAGGAAGGCATCGGCCGGCGCGTGGAGCGCCGGGCGGAGCTGCGCCAGATGCGCATTCCGGGCGCGATTCTACCACCCGCGCCGCCTGAAGCAGCCCTTTCCGCGCAATCTACCCGGCTGCCGGGCAAGCCCGCATTTCCAGGCGCGTGATCTTGCCGGGCACGGTCTGGAAAATGCTGCTGTCGATGATCTGGCCGGGCTCCTGAAGGTCCACATCGAGCCAGTACACCGAGCCGGTTCGCGTTCTGTCGTCGATGCGCGGGGTCAGCCCCACGCCCCGCACCTGGTCAGCGCGACGCTGCGCGCGTTGATAATCAGAGAACACTCCGAGCGAAACGATGTAGCCCTGCTCCGAAGCCGGCATCAAGTACACGTCAGTGATGCCGTTCGCCCTGAGCGTCGCCATCGCTTCCTCGGCCGATTCGCGGGACGCGAATCCCTGCACGCTTACCCAATAGCCGACCCACAACTCTCCTTGCTCCACACGCTGGCGTGGCGAGAAGCCCACTGCCCTCAAGGCGGCCTGCGCTTGCGCGGCCTGCGGCAGATCGGCAAATGGCCCGACGCTCGTACAGGAAAACGTGTCGACCCGCGCGCTCTGCCCTTCTGTCGTCGAGCCGTCCTCGGACGCCGGCGCAGCGCCCGGAGGCTCCGGCTCCTCGGCCGACGAGGCAGGCTCGGCGGTGCTCTCGGCCTCGCGGGCGAGCACGATTGGCGGGGGCAGCGCGCCCTCGTGCACCGGCATGCGCTCCATACTGCTCACCCTGACGTCGATGAGCTGCGACCAGGTGAAGAAGAGCACGTTGCCGAGGATCAGCAACAGACACAGCGCGCGCATGAGCGATCCGTTCCGCCTCTCAACGGCTGGCCTGGTCCCAATAGGCGGCGATGTTCGCGATCTCCTCGCTCGTCAGCTCGATTCTGGTTTTGTGCTTCACCTTGCCGGCAACGATGTCGCGAATCAGGCTCTCGAGCGAGGCGGCATCCTCGCCTTCCCAATCGTCCGCCTCATGGCATTGGATGCACTTGGCTTGCGCTGCCGCGCGTCCGGCTTGCACGTCCGCCGCTTCGGCGAGAGCGCCGGCGAGCAAGAATGCGATCAGCGCAGCTGTCGTCTTCCACTGCATCAGGAAATTCCCTCCGCCAGGCTTGCGATCGGGCGACGATGATACACCGCGACTCGTCCTCGGGACCGGGTCAGCCGATCCGGGGCGACTCGGCCGCAAGCACGGCCAGGCCGCGCAGAACGAGGTCCGGCACGAGCCGATACGGGAGGTCCAGCGCCGGCTCGATCCGGTGGCTTGCTCCCCCCGTCACGATCAGCTTGGGCTCCCCGCCGAGGTCACGCGCCATCGTCCGGACGGCCCGCTCGATCAATGCAACGAGCGCGTTCTGCGCTCCCTGACGGACCGCGCCCAAGGTGTTGTCGGCGAACAGCTCCCCGGTGGCCCTGCCACCATCGGTGCGGCGAGCGATCTCGCTGGTGTTTTCGAGCAGGCTCGAGACCATCAGATCCGGACCCGGCACGATCAGCCCGCCGAGATGCCGTCCGTCCGCAGCGAGGCCGTCTATCGTCATCGCCGTCCCAACGCTGACGACACAGCAGGCGCCACGCTCGAGCGCATGGGCGCCTATCAGCGCGAGCCACCGATCAACCCCGAGTCGGCCGGGATCGACGTAGGCGTTGCGCACCCCTCCGGCACTCGCAGTGGCGAGGACGAACTCGGGCTCGATGTGCCAAGTCTTCGCCACCGCTTCCCGCGTCATCTCGCCCAAGGCGGCGCCGCCGACATTGCCGACCAGCACCCGGTCGGCACGCGGCCCTGTCTGCAGCACCGTTGCGATCATCGTCTCAGCGGTCCATGCCGCGTGGGGAGCGGCCGACTGCGCTTCGAGTCTGCCGTCGTCCAGTCGTGCCCACTTGATGCGCGTGTTGCCAATATCGATGAGCAGGATCATGGCTGCTACAGAAGCCCTCGTCGCTCGCAGTTCGCCCGATCAACCGTAGCGAGGTACACCCACCGGCCTGAGGCTCACTTCTGCGGAAACGAAGCGACGCAACTCGCCGTCCACCTCGACCAAAAGCGAGCCGTCGTCGTCGACCCCGCGCGCCATGCCGAAGTGCGTTTCGGTTCCACTCAGTACCTTCACGTTCGCATCGGCGAGCGAATCAAGTTTGCGCCACTCCTCGGCGAACGGCTCGAAACCGCTCTTCGCAAACACTTCCAAAGTACGGACGAGCTCATCTATCAACGCCGCGATCAGCGCGTTGCGGGTGGGTGTCTTGTCGCGCGCGATCTCGTGTACATCGGCGACCAGCGCAGCCTGCTGCTCGGCGAGCCGCAAGCGAACGCTCGCGGGCATTCGCATGTTGATCCCGATCCCGATCACGACTTGCGCCGGCCCGGCCGACTCGCCGCGCATCTCGATCAGAATCCCGCCGAGCTTGCGCTGCTGCCAGACCAGATCGTTCGGCCACTTGAGGCCGACTCCGTCGATACCGAGGCTCCGGAGGGCTTTCACGACCGCGACGCCGACAGCGAGGCTCAAAGCGGAAAAGGTGGGCGGAGCTTCCTCGAACCGCCAGCCTAAGGACATGCATATGCCGCTTCCGAACGGTGCGACCCAGCTTCGCCCGCGCCGGCCGCGCCCCGCGCTCTGCACTTCAGCGACGCAGACATGCGTGCGACCGGCAGAAAGCTCGGCATGCTCCGCCACGTGACGGTTGGTCGAGTCCACTGTCAGGAGCACATCGAGACGCTCGAGCGCGTCCCGGCCACGCTCGCTCAGGGCCGAGGAGATCGCCCGCTTGTCGAGCAAATCGACGGCATGCGGCAGGCGATACCCCTGGCGTGGGACAGATTCGACGTCGATCCCGATGGCGCGCAGCGAGCGTACGAGCTTCCAGACACCGGCGCGCGAAATCTTGAGCCGCTTGGCCAGTTGCTCGCCGGACCAGAACGCGCCGCTGGAGAGGAGCTCGAGCAGGCGCTGGCGGCGCTCACGAGCTTTCGCAGCGGGACTACGAGCTTTTCCGGCGGCCGCCATCGCGCTCATCGCGGACGCAACAGCCAGAGCCGCTGCGCCCTGTTTTCAGTGCCTGCTCGCATGCGCTCGATGTTCGATCGATGCGTGTAGCAGACGAAGACGAGCATCGCTGACCCGAACACGAGCAGAGCGGTGGGAGGTTCGCCTCCGGTCACGAGCAAATACACGGGGAAACTCGCCACAGCCAACATGGTCCCCAGTCCGACGTATCCCGTCAGGCCCACCGTCACCAGCCAGACGACCAGCACCGGGATGAGGGCGATCGGCTTCAGGCCGAGCAGCACGCCCAGCAGGGTGGCGGCGCCCTTGCCTCCCCGGAAGCCATACCAGACCGGGTAGACGTGCCCGACGACGACGCCGGTCGCGCACGCGACGGCGAGCCAGAGCCGATCGATGTCCGGATCGACACCGATGGCCGGCAGGTCGAGCCCCGGGAGGACCGTGACCGCAAGCCAGCCCTTGCCGGCGTCGATCAGCATGACCCAGAGCGCGAACACCGGCCCTTGCGTGCGCAACGCGTTCGTGCCCCCGGCATTGCCGCTGCCCATGGTGCGGATGTCGACGCCGCCGCGCAGCCGGCCGACGATCAGGCTGCCGATCAGCGACCCGAGCAGATAAGCGAGCAGCGTCTTGGTACCCAGTTCCAGCATCGGGGCGAATTGTAGCGGAGCGGGCGCATCCCGTTGCCCGGCAGTCGGGCATGCCGCCCAAAACGACCTCTTCCAGGGCGCAGCGTTTCAATCGTTTCAGAGACTTACCCCGAACCTCGAGGGCAGGTCATTTTTTCTTCAGATGCACCTCGGCGAGCATGCAGCGCACGCTTCCGCCACCCAGCGTTTCGATCGTGGGAATTGCAGCCGCCACGATCGGTCCGCCGTACTCCTCGATCGTCGCGCGCTGCTCCGGCGACAAGGAGTCGCGTGCCCGAGTCGACATCGCCACGACCGTACCCGAGGAGTGTGAGCGCAGCTCGAGCATGTTCCCTGCGAATGAGTCGAGCTGCTCATAGCTCAGGTTGACGAGGGTGTGCCCGGTGCTGCTCAGCGCATCGAGGACACCCGCTCGCTCATCCTCGCGAATGCATTCGGAACAGATCGCGGCAAAGCGCGAACCGACGCACATCAGCACGTTCGTATGATAGATCGGCACCCCGGCAGCATCGCGGGCTTCGAAGGCCACGATGTCGTAATCCAGTTGCTGAGCGAAATCGCCGAGGACGTCCATGTTCGTGCGAGGCGAGATGCAGGCATAGGCGATGCGATGGATGCGATCGAGCACGAGACTTCCCGTGCCTTCGAGGAACTTTCCTTCGCGCTCGTGATGCGTCAGGTCGAGCACGCGCGAGATCCTGAATCCATGCGCAACGCTCAACTGCTCCAGGATGTCGCTGCGTCGCTCCCAGCGCCGGTTCTCCGCCATCATCGGATACAGGACGGCCGTTCCGTCCGCGTGGAAGCTGAGCCAGTTGTTGGGAAAGATCGAATCGGGGGTCGGTGGCTCGGGCGTGTCGTCGAACATATGAACGCCAACGCCAGCCGCCCGCAGCGCCGCCGCCAGCCCTTCGAACTCGGCGAGCGCCGCCGCCTGCACCGCATCGGCTCCTGCGCCCGCTTCCACGCGCTGGAACTTGTTCGAGTCCAGCGTCTGAGGATTGCCGGCAAAGCGCACCGGCCTGATCATCAGAACATCCGCCGCCGCCTGCTCTTCCGCGCTCACTGGACCCTCTTCGCTCTCGCCACCAGGCTCTCTTATATATACGGAGCGGCGGGCCGGGAACAGAGCCCCGGCTCCAGGGAGCCTCGATTGCACGGCACCAGGACGTCAGTTCATCTCCCGAGCCGTGAATTCAATGTGCATCTGCGTCTCGAAGCGGGTGGCGCCGACGATGCTGCCGCTCGCGACCAGGGTTGGGCAAGGAACCCGTCGGTCGAAGCTGCGGGACAGCCAACCTTCGGGGGCCGGCGCCTCGACACCGTGCGAAAGTCTGTAGCTCAATCCTTGCGGCAACAGGATCGAAAGTCGCACGCCCTCGCGGGAGACATGAGCTACCCTGCCCTCTTGCGTCACGGAGCACTCCTCAGCGAAATGCCAGAAGATTTCGATAAGGTGGCCGCCCCGGCATTGCAGATCGTCGATCACAGTAAGCTGACGGGCCGCTTTGTCGAGGCGCAACTCGCGACGGTGCAGGACAGGATCGTCGAGACGTGCATACCCATCATGCTCGGCCACCCAGCGCTCGAACTGCGCGGAGTGCTCGACGGCGAGTAAACGAGCCCTCGCGTGCCGCGTCCACAGGAAGTTCCCGCCGCTGACGGACTGGTCGACGCGGTCCACGCGAATCGTGTTGTGGGCCGAGGTGCCTCTGAAATAATCCCGCCATCGCTTCTGGGTGTGATAGGCGAACGTACCTGGATCGATGAGCAGCTCGTAGCCGCGCGCGCTGAGAGTGAAGGAAAGCGCGTCGGCATGACCGTGAGCGGCGATCGAGAGATAGCCGAGCGGGCCTGAATCCGCCACGATGCGAATTTCCTCGTCACTCTCGAACGCATCGCCCAGCACGCAATACCCGCCTTCTGGAAAGTCTCGCCGCACGGGCAACGAGACACCCGAGCAGTCGATTCGATCGAACTGCTCCGCTGCGGCGTCGCCGAGCAACCAGCGGCTCTTGTCGTCGAAGCCGCCGGACTTGAATTTGAGCTGCCCGGATCGGAACAGCACGGCGCCCGTGGTGAGAAGCGATCGATAGACGTGGCGATCCTCGTCGGGATCGAGTCGCGCGATGATCGCATCGTCCGCATCGCCGAATGCCGGAACGTTGCCTCCCGCGTCCATGACGCTCGCGATGAAATCGAGCATCGCCCGCAACCGATGCCAGTACGGGGGACCGAAATCGCTATGGTTCGCCCGCGCGACGAGCCCAGCCACGATCATCATGTCGGCGACCTCGTGGTGATACCAGATCGCCTGCTCCTTGTTCACGCCGTCGCTGGCATTCTGAGTAAGCGCCTCGCGCTCGAGCTCGCGACGCGAAAGTGCCAGCCAGCGCTCGCTCTCCTTCCAGAACGGCCAGGTCCAGGCTGCAACGAACAGGCCGGTGAGCTCACCAAGCAGATGATTGTTCGCTGACGAATATCGGGACAGGTGACCGCGGATGAAATCGCAGTGCCGATACACGCTGGTAAGCCACCGATCGCGAAACGCCTTGCCGTCCTCACTCTCGAACAGCACGGAGTTTTCGCCGCCGAGCAGGTACCAGGTGAAGGACCAGTTGATGAGCCGGATGGCAAGCTCCAGGCTGCTGGTCCAATGCACCCCTTGCCGATACGGACACTGCTCGAACCACGAATCGAGCAGTGTGCGACAACCAAGCGCGTACTTCGCATCACCTGTGAGGTGCCATGCCTGCGCGAGCGTCACCAGCTCGGCATGCCGGCTCGGCTCCCAGAGATACTTGATGTCGCCGACCAGCCGCTCGTCGCGGTAGTTCAGCGTCTTGCCGAACGCGAGCGGTGCCGTGCGGCCCGTCTTCGGATCTCGATTCCATTCGGGCGGGAAGCCGAGCCGGGCCGGTGAGAGCGCGAAGACGTCGAATTCCCCTGCCAGAATGCGGTCGGCCGCATACCGATACTTCGCGACATCGAACGCGCGGGGAAGTGGACTCACCCAAGGCTCGCCGCTGCGTTGTGCTTGCAGCCTCGGCAGCCTGGGTTCACGCGGGACGAGCTTTTCCAGCCCCGCGCGTAATTGCTGCTTCACGCGGTAGCCGATCTCCCGCCCGCTCATGACGCTGAGGCGATTCAGGGCCCAGCCGAGATTCATGGCTCATCCACGTAGTATCCGGTTGCGCGCAGCAGCTCCTTGACCTCCGGCGAGTGCAGAATGAACGGCGTCTTGCCGAGCGGCGTGCGCTCGAGCTTTTCGACGATCTCGAAATCGATCCGGACCGAGCCGGGAATCTTCTGCCGCGCGTTGCGCAACAAATGATCGGCATCCGCGGCCGAGAAGTCCGCAGACACGAGGGCGCGCAGGATCACCCGATCCGGCGCATCCTGTACGATCTGCAGTCGCAGGAGGTGTTCGACCGAGCGCGGAATCTGATTGATGCCCGTCAGCACGCCCTTGGCGTCGGGCGCGAGAAGAATGTCGAGCGTGCGGCCGATTACGCCGTCGAAGGGTCTCAACCCGTAAGCGACCTCGATCAGCTCTTGTCGCCCGTAGCTGTGCGGCACACGGATGAGATCGCCTGTCGCGTAGCGCACGAGCGGCATCGCCCGGTTCCACAGCGACGTGCCGATCACTTCGTAGAGCATCTCTTCATCGCGGCTCGCGCGACGCACGAGCTCGACATGCGCGTAACCGGGCAGGAACGAGTATCGGCCCGGGTTCAACCCGTACGCGAAAGCGACCCGCTCCGCCTGTCCGTAGTAGTCGATGATCTTGCAGCCGAGCACCATCTGCGCCATTCGCCACACAGGCTCGTGCAGCATTTCCGACGAGGTGAGAACGCATGGCACGCTCAGGCGCTGTCCGGCCTTCGAGAGCAGCACGCACAAGGACTCGAGCGTGGTTGGATACATCCACAGAAGCTCCGGCTCGAACTTCGTCAGCGCCTCGACGAAGTGCGCCAGCGTCCCGGACGAGAGATGGTTGGATGAAAAAACCAGCTTGCGTCCGCCCAGGTCGTAGCGCCAGAACGGGGGCGATGTGTCGGACGGATCTTTGATGTTATCCCCGCGCAGCACCGCTACTCGCGCCGTCACCGGATCGCAACCGAGCAGCTGCACCATGTGATCGAGACACACCTGCTCGACCACCACCGATTCCGGCGATCTCACGAGCTGCAAGGGAACGCCCGTGGTCCCACCCGTGCTGGCGCGTGCGCTCAACCAGGTCCGGCCGGCAACGAACGCCCGCCAGTCGTCGCGCACACGCTCCTTGCGCAGAATCGGCCAGTCCTCGATGGACGCAGGCGCGCCGAGATGCTTGCCGTATTTGGTGCGGCGTGCCGCCCGCAGAATCTTCTCCAGCCGACCGCGCGTCCACTGGATGCGATCGTTCAGATCCATCCGTCGAACCGCGGCCAGCTCTCTTGCGGCCGAGCCATAGTAGATCGGATTGCGCCGGACGAGCCGCTCGCCGAGCTCGAGTCGCTTGAGGGCCGCATCGAACGACAGGAGCGCCGCGGTCATCGGATCGACCTCACGCGCGCCTGGGCCAGCAAGCCTTCGTAAAGACGAAGGAGCTCTACTCGATAGCGGCTCACGTCGAAGCTCTCGGCCCTGAGTCGCGCATGCCGCCCAAGCTCCAGCCGACGCGCCTCGTCCTCGATCATCAGTCGCAACGCCGCTGCGAGTTGCTCCACGTTTCCGGGCGTGACGATCAGCCCTTCGCATCGATCTGCCACGATGTCCGCGATGCCACCCACCTGGGTTGTGATGACCGGCAGGCCGTGTGCCAAAGCTTCGAGCAGCGCCATTGGAACGCCTTCGCTATACGAAGGCAGCACGAACACATCACTCTCATCGAGCAACGAGTCGCGCTCGGCCGCGCCGATCCATGCGCGCACTTCCACCGAATCTGCCAGCCCGCTCGCCTCACGGCGCAGGCGCTCGACGTCGCCGTCCCCGGCGTAAACCAATCTCGCGCGAGCGCGCAGCTCGGGCGGCAACGCTGCGAACGCCCGCAGTAAATCGAACGCGCCTTTGCGAGACCCGATCCGCCCGAGGAACAGAAACTGCACTCGTTTGCGCCCTGCGCGATCCGGCACCGAGTGTGGCAACGCAGTCGGGTTGTGCAAGACGCGCACTCGATGCCCGGGCACGCCGCAATGTCGCACATAGAAGTCCCGCCATTGCGTAGACAGGACGATGAAGCAATCCGCTCGCGCGAAGAGCCGCTTCAGGCGCCGCTGCAGGAAACGAGGGAGCCGCGTGAAGAACTGGTCGAACGAGGCGCCATGCGCGTGCAGGACGAGCGGGCGGCGTGCGCGCGCTACGATCCAGGCCAGAATGGCCTTGCGAAGCGTGCTGCCGCGTGAGGCAAAGTGGATGTGCACTACGACCGACACGCCGCTTCGCAGGACTTTGACCAGCTCGACGAGGGCGCGCGCATAAACGACGAGCTTGCGCCAGAGCGACCCGTCTTCCATCGTGGCGATGTGCTCGATCGGGGTCACCGCTCCGACGTGCTCGACGATCAACCGTTCGACGGCCGAAACGCCCCCGCGCACCGACAGGGCCGGACCAAGGTGCAGGACCCTGCCTGCAGGTTCAACCAGCCTGTCCATGCTCCACCCTCTCGATCAGCTCGACGTAGCGATCGACCATCCTGTCGAACGAGAACGAGCTTTCGACGCGCCGACGCGCTGCCTCGCCGAGGCGCGAGCAGCGATCGGCATCGGAGGCAAGCTCGCGCAACAGAGTCGGCAGTCGGCTTTCGAGCTCGCTGCGCGGCACTACGAAGCCATCGATCCCGTCGCGAATCATCTCCCTCGCTCCGCCTATGTCGCTGAGCACGACCGGCCGCCCCATCGCCATTGCTTCGAGCGCGGCATTGGAGAACGTTTCGATGTGAGTCGAGGGAAGCAGGAATACGTCCATCCGTTCGAGCGCCGGCCGGACGTCAGCCAAAGCACCCGTGATCTCTACTGCATCCTCCACACCGCGCTCACGCGCATGTACCGTAAGCGCCCGACGGAGCGGCCCCTCCCCAACCAGCAGCAGCTTTGCATCGATGCCCTCCCGGCGCAGGCTGACGAGAGCATCGATCAGCACGCGTTGGTTCTTCTCCGGAGTGAGCCTCCCCACGTTCCCGATGACGAACGGACGCTTGCGCGCGCCTGCATCGATGCGTCGCACCTTGGCGTTGAACTCCTTCAAATCGACCCCGTTGTAAACGACGCTCGAGCGCGCCCACGCCCGGGAGCGCCGATCGAGCCACAGGTCGCGCTGCGCCTGGCAGCCGTAGATCACGCGATCGAAGCGGCGCAGGACGCGCTCGTACAGGAGTTTCCTCCAGCGCTCGCCCGCCGGGAATTCGGAAGTGTTCACGAGGGCGGCGATCTCAGGCGCCGCGTCCGCGAGCCGCATTCTCATTCCGAGCACATACAACGTGGGGTAAAGATTCACGGCGAACACCACACGCGGCTTCACATCGAGCACCACATCGACGAGCCGGTTCAATGCACGAAACGAGAACTTGCCCTTCCGCTCGAGATGCCAGCGACGCACGCTGCGATGGAGTTTCGACTCGAGCGTGTCCGGACCGTTGAGATAGGCGATTCCGGCGGCGATGCCCCGCTCGTTCAGTCGATTGACGAGGCGCACGATCTTGTGCTCGGAGCCCCCGACGCTCAGCGCGTTCAACACATACAGGGCGTCCAGGCGCGTGTCGGCGTGCACGCTCGCCTGCTGCGCATCGAAGCTCGCCTCGAGTACGGATGAGCCCATTGTTGAGCCCATCGATCAGCGCGCGCCGCGCGCCGCCGCCGTCCAGCCATACGGATCGGCTCGCGTCGCAGGTTGCGTCTGATTGATCAGCGGCGCGGGGCCGTTCGCATGGGCGTTGTGGACGTTGACCGCGATCCTGAGCACGAGGCCTGCGTACGCCCAGAACCAGAGCCAGGGTACGTACAGATCGACGAAGAACGTGGCGACGGCGAAAGCGAGCGTGCCGAGCACGAAAGCGATCAATATCGGCCGATACGTCGCGGACAGCGTTACGGCCGCCAGCGCGTTACGCACCGCGTACACGAGCAGCAATGTGCCGCAGATCAGCCCGGGCAAGCCCAGGTTGAACCACAGCCCGACGTAGTGATTGTGCGGGGAGTACCGGAACGGCATCGTCCAGTACACGTCCCAGCCGAAGCCGGTCAGCAGCGTCAACGGGCTCTGGAACATGCGCGCGATCGCGGTCGCCCAGATCTCCGATCGTCCGGAGGACGCGGCAGTCAGATCGCCGCTGCTTTCCGCCAGAAGGCGCTGCGCCAGCAAGTCCCCGTAGCGAGCACTGAGGATCACGAGCACGATCACGAGGAACAAAAACCCGATCGCCCCTGCCGCGATGATTTTCCTCGGCGAGACATACCGGCGAAACAGCAGCGCCCCCCAGATCGCAGAGATCAGCAGCGCGACGAATGCACCGCGCGAGACGGCCATCACCATACCCGCCGTGCAGATCAAGAGCCCACCTAGCCAGAACAGACGCCACACATTTCGAGACTGCACCGTGGCCGCCGCGAGCGCCGGCAGGAAGAGCGTGACGAAGGCCGCGTACTGATTCGACTCGCCCATCACGCCCTGGATTCGGCCATCGGCACGCTGCTCCAGGCCGCCGACCTCGACGAATCCCCAGGCATCGAGCACGGCCATCGCGTTGGCGATCACCACGGCTACGAGCAACAGCTTGAGCATCCCGGCGGCGTTCGCGCTTCCCTTCAAGCCGTAGAAGAAGACCAGGAAGAAAATGAGCTGGTCGGCGAGCTTGGCCTTGAGACTGATCGCGCTGTCGATGGCGTCGTAGCGCGGATAATCGACTACCCACTCGGCCGCGAGGATCGAGAAGATCGAGTAGCCGATCAGCACGCCGAAGCAGATGAGGATCGACTTGAGCTCGATGCGAAAGCCCTGCACGGCGAACTTGAAGGCGAGCGCGGCGGCGAGGAGATAAAGCAGCGCGTTCTTGGCGCTCAGGCCGGGCCCGAGGCTCCAGTGCAGATCGAAGATGTCCTGCACGACGACGAAGACGACGAGCACCGCGAGCATGAACCGCATGCCGCGCTCTGGCGCGGTCGGTGTCGCCTGCTCGACGGCCTCGCTCGAGGTCTGAGTCATCCCCTTCCCTCTGTCGGATTGCTCCGCAGCAGCCGGAGCAAAATACGTACCATGGAGCCGCTCTTCGAACGGGTTGCCAAGCCCCGTGTTCCCTCTTTGTAACTTCTGCAAAGCCAGCCGTTTCTTACATCGGCGGAGCGGCTCAACACACGTTCGCCAGCTCCGCCCGGGTGTCGAGCGAGCCGAAGCGACGGTTGAACAGGTCCAGGTAACTGCGCGCCACCGCCGACATCGAATACTGCTCGGACGCGAACTGCGCAGCCCTGGCTCCGACGCTGCGGCGCAGCGCTTCATCTGCCGCAAGGGTGGCCACTGCGCGCGTCATCTGCTCGAGGTTCGAAACCTTCGCGCCCAACTTTCGACGGGCGATGAGATCATCGGGGTCGAAGAACGTGACGACCGGCACCCCGCGGATCCATGCCTGCAGGAAAGTGTTCGGGAAGCCCTCGACGCTCGAGGTGTTGACGAACACTCGCGCCCGATCGAAGTACCCGCCGATCGCCGAGTACGCGACAGGACCGGTGAACTCCACGTTGCGCAGGTCCTCGGCGGCCTTTCGCATCCGTTGCGCGTAGTCCTCCTCGCCTCCGCCGACGAGCACGAATTTGAGATCGGGAAGCCCGCGCGCGAGCTCGATGGCAAGCTCCGGGCGCTTGACGGCCCTGAAGTTGCTCACCCAGAGCACGTCGATGTCTTTCTCGACCGGCGCGCCGGAGGGCGGCTCGACGACCATGTTGGCGATCTCACTGTCGAGCCCGTAGTGCGTCTTGAGGAGCCTGCGCTGATGCTCGGTCTGCGCGACGATGAGATCGGCGCGCCTCAGGCCGTACTCGTAGATTCTCTGGTCGCGCTTGAACCGGATGAGCTGGCGGCCGGGGATGCAGTACGCATCCGAGGAGATCCGGAATACGAACCGCTTGCCGTATCGCCGGCAGAACCAAGCGACCACTCCGGTGTGCACGCCGGCTAGAGACTGGTAGTAGATGTCCGCGTCGGCCTCGCGCATCGCCGAGACGAGACGCGTCATGCGCGGATGGAAAAATCGCAGCACCGGCACCCCTTCGTCGCGTCCATGAGTGGCGATGGCGCGCACTCCATCCACATCCCGTACGCGGCCCTGCCCGTGATCGAAGACGAGCAGCGAGACGTCAACGCCCAGAGCGCGCCAGGCGCGCGCGAGCAGCACGTGCTGCACGCTCTCACCTCCCACATAACGGGTCGTCTTCTCGCCGGTGAGCAGGCCGTAGTCCTCCAGTCCGATGATGCAGATTCTGGGTTGCTTCATGTCGTCGATGGCCGTCGTCGCTCGCCAGAGCCTGGCGTGTGAGGTTGTCCGTATTCGCCCGGCTACGCCTAACAACGCCGCCCGATTCCGGCGGTTCCCGGTCATACAGTCGCGTCGCAGCGACGCCCGCCGCGGCATGCGACTTGCAATCGGGCCGGGATACCTCGAGACACCGCGTGCCATGCGCCGAGCCGACACCATCGCGTTCATCAAGTTGGGCCGCTTCTCGCATACGAACCAGAGCGTGCTCGAGCTTTTGAAGCGCGAGTTTCCGACTTGCCGTGTTGAGGTCGTGGACGTGCTCGAGCTGGGGCTCCTGAAGCCGCACAAAGTGACGCCGCTCTTGTGGAGCGCCCTCCGGCGCCACGGGCCAGGCGCGCTCGCGAACCGCACCAGGCTCGCCAAGGCACTGGTGAGCACGCCGGAATTCTTCACGAGGGCGCGAGCCGAGCTGCTCAAACGTTTGAGCGGCTCGCGGTATCTCTTCACGTTCCAGACGCAGGGTTTGTTCGATGCGAGCGTCCCAGGCACGCCGCATTTCGTCTATACCGATCACACGCACCTCGCGAACCTGAGCTATCCGGCCTTCGACCGCTCGAAACTCCTGCCCGCCGAGTGGATCGAGCACGAGCGCTCGATCTATCGGAACGCCAAGGTCAACTACACGATGAGCTCGAATATCAGCGCTTCGCTCGTCGAGGACTATGGCTGCCGGCCGGACCAGGTCGAATGCGTGTACGTCGGGACCAACGCGGCCATCCCGCCCGACCCTGTCGCAACGAACGGGAACAGGCCGCCTCGCATTCTCTTCGTCGGCGTGGCCTGGGAGCGCAAGGGCGGTCCGGTGCTCGTCGAAGCCTTCCGTCGTGTACGGCAGGAGCATCCGCAGGTTCAGCTCGTCGTCGTCGGCTGCGCTCCGCGCCTCAACGTGCCTGGCTGCGAAGTCGTCGGCCGCGTGCCGCTCGACCGGATCGGCGAGTACTACCGCAACGCATCCATCTTCTGCGTACCGACTCGCATGGAACCTTTCGGTATCGTGTTCCTCGAGGCGTTTGCGTACGGATTGCCCGTTGTGGCAACCCGCCTGGGAGCGCTCCCGGATTTCGTGCGCGACGATGAGACCGGCTACCTCGTGCCGCCGGACGATGTGGACGCGCTCGCCGCGCGGCTCTCGCAATTACTTTCCGATCCTGAGCGCTGTCGGCAGTTTGGGCTGCGAGGTCGCGAGCTCGTGCGCTCCCGTTACAACTGGAACGCGACGGGTGCGGCCCTGCGGGAGTCCATCTTGAAGCGCCTCGCTTAGCGTTACGGATCGAAAGGCTTCATCGCCCGGGCCACAACCGCGCGGAGGGCACGCCCAGCCCTCGCAGAAGTCTCGTCACCTCGGTCACGCGCAGCACGCTCAAAGCGAGCATCAGCACAGCGAGATAAGCGATCGATCCCACGACGACGCCGGCCAGCCCCAGGTGATCGGTCCAGAACGAGCCGAGCAGCGTCAGCGAAGCGACGAGGCTCGCGAGGACCACCTTGCCGAGCTCCCCCCAGTCCGCCAGCCTGGAGAGCGGAATGCGATGGAGCCGCAACAGGCTCCAGGCCAGATAAGCGCCGTCGACGAAGCGTGAGATGAGCAAGGCGGCCACAGCCCCGATCAGGCCGAACAGCGGCATCAGCGCGAGGAGCAGCACGATGTTGGTGACGAACGCCAGCACGTTGCTCGACAGGATTGGCGTGGTTCGGTTCGCCGCACGCAGCGGAACGCCGAAGTCGAACGATTCCCGCACGAGGAGCAGCGCATAGAGCTGAAACAGCGGGACGGCCGCCGCGTACTGCTCGGAGAAGAGCGTGACCACGATCGGCTGCGCAAACTCGATGAGCAACACGCCGACCGAGCTCAGCAGGATCAACGACACGGTCGTGGCCCGACGCCATAGTGCGAGAGGATCGGATGCCCGGCTCTCACCAGCCATGCGGGGCAGGAGGACATCGGAGATCGAGTTGCGCAGCACGGTGATGACCGGCTGAAGCTGAGTCCCGATCGTGTAGTAGGCGAGCGCGGTGACGCCCAGCACTTTGGTGACCGCCAGGCCTCCAAGCGACCTGTTCATCACGACCATCATCGTCCCGGCCGCGACCGGCAGGCAGTAGCGGAGCTGCTCGGCCCAATTCGGCCGCGCTTCGCCCGGGCCCACGCTGCGTGAGGTGTGCACCCAGATGCCGAAGGATACCAGCAAGCGCACGGCCTCGAAGCCCACGATCGACCAGATGATCGTCCAGACATCGCCGGACAGCGCGGCGGCCACGATCACGACGATCAATCTTGCGGTCAGGCGCCCGGTCGAATACGCGAACACGTGCACCAGGCGATTGCGCGCGAGCCAGTAGAACTCCCAGAAATCGATGTTTACGTAGAAGAGCACGTAAGCGGCGACGGCCCAGGTGTAAGGGCCGGTGAGAGCGCCTCCGGTCACGCCGTCCGCTGTCAGCAGCACTGCGACCGCAGCCACGCTGCCAAGAAAAGTCAGGACCACGGTCTGCTTCAGCAACTGCCGGATGTTGTCGGGCTGGGCAGCGGCGAAGTAGAGCAGGCTGTTGTTGAAGCCGAGGCTCGCGAACGTGCAAAGGAGCGTGACGTAGAGGAGAAATTCGCGGTAGCGCCCGAACTCGTCCACCGAGAGCAGGCGAACGAGCACGATGGGGCTGAGCACCGCCAACCCCTGGTTCATCAGACGCGCGATCGAGATGATCGCTGCGCGACTCGCTAGCCCGGCGATGGCGCTACTCCGAAGCGGCCGAAGGCGCCGGCCTTGTCGCGGCGATCGCCGGGCGGGAGGCGACCGGCGACACCTGCCGCGCCACTTCCGGCTCGATGCGCCAGATCTTCGTCAAGCCGTCGCGCCCCGTGTAGATGACCGGGAAGCGTCCGGATTGCAGCGTCTCGTACATGTCCCCTCTCATGTCGCGCCGGCCGTCTCTCTGATTCTCGCCACTTCCAATGATGAAAATCCGCCGGTCGCGGTACTGAGCCAGCACCGCTTCCAGGTCCGCCGCGGACATGATTACCGGCGTGTGAGTGTAGAAATCGAGGATCCTTCCGTTGACGCGCTCGACGAATCGCCGCGCGTACTTGCGACTGAGCAGCCAGTAGTCGACCTTGCCGAGGTAATAGGTCTGCTGCAAGACGTCCTCGGCGATGAGCACGTCGTCCTCGGTGAATCCGAGCGACTGCATGAACTGCGCGGCTCCCTTGTGATCCGGATGGCTCGAGTAATCCGTGTTCACGGCGGCGAGCGTACGCACGGGATTGACCACCAGCACGGCGACTACGACCGCAGCGATTGCCTGAAAGGCCCGGAAGCGGCCGGGCGGTATCCATCGATCGTTCATCCAGTCTACCGCGCGCTGCGCGAACGCGAAGGCACAGAGAAGCAAGGGCAGGAGCGAGGCGGCCGTATACCTCGACGGCACGTTCCACAGGATGAAGCCGATCGCGAAAAGCGGCACCCACACGCAGGAGATCGCGAGCAGGCTGTAGTCAGTGGCCGGAGCTCGCGAGGACAGATTGAAGAGAGCGACAGCGACGGTGATGCTGGCCAGGACGGCGGCAACAGGCGCGAACTCGGCTATGCGCACGTAGGGCCACACGCTCGGCTGCCCCACCATGGCGCCCACGATCTGGATGATCGAGCCGGGACGCGAGGCAAGCGCCGTCCCGTGAATCAGCGCGATCACGGCACAGCCGAGGCCAAAGATGCAGAAAGGAATGAGCACCTCGCGCGCGCTGTTTCGGCGCGCCATGACGAAGCTCACGACGAACAGGATCGCCGCGATGTGATACATCAACAGCAACTGACAAAGCACGACGCCGAACAGCAGAAGCGTGACGATGATCGACATCGACCGCGGCTGGACCTGCCTCCCGAGTCGGAAGGCGAGGAAAGCCGCGGCGAGACCCGCGACCCAAAGCGCGATCTGGAACGAAAGCGCAAGCGGCTGATACGGCGCTGGAGTGCTCTCGATCGGGGGAGGTCCCACGTCCTCGGCCACATCTTTCGGCGGCACGGGATATTGCGCGTTCACCCACCCGTCGAAGAAGACATAGAAGAGCAGCACGACCGCCATCGCCGCAAGTCCGCCGGTGAGCTTGCGCATGTCCCGTTGCAAGAGCCCCGGGAGCAGGAACAGAGGAGTCACCGTCACCGTAAGCGGCTGGAAGTCGATGCCGATCAGGAACGCGGCGATCGCGCCAAGGAGCGAGCCCGTCTTACCGTTGCGCTCCCAGGCGAAGATGCAGACCATGGCTGCGGCGATGGCCGTCAGCATGAAGATGTACATGCGCGCGGTCTGCGAGTAGGTAATCAGATGCGGCAGAAACGCCACGCTCGCAGTCAATGCGAGATTCCAGTGAGGCCGCAGGAAGCGGCGTCCCGCCGCGAATACCAGCGCGATCATCACGACCCCGCAGATCGCAGATGGAAGTCTCAAGGCCCATTCCGATTCGCCGAACAGGCGAACGGAAGCAGCCATCAGGTAGAGCTGAGTGAGCCCGCGCGGATACAGCATGCCGCTCGGCAGGATGGGCGTGCCGTCCTCGACGATGTGCCTGACGGCCATCGCCATCGTTTCCTCATCGCCGTGCAGGCCGACGTTGTCCAGCCCCCAGAATCGGGTGAAGCCGCCGGCGAGCAGGATCACAGCCAGCATGCCCGCTGTGGCGGCGCGATCCCTTGCAGCCACCGCCGGCGCAGTGCACTCGAACAGCGCCGTGAGCCAGCGAAAGAGCTCCGTCCAGGCGGTCGTAACCACCGACAGGCCCGGAAGCGAGGCTGGGCGCGTCGGACTATCGGCCATGAGAAAGCGCCTCTTCAGCACGCAAGCTCGAAGCGCGATGAGCAATCTGCACACGTTTCATGGCGTGAGTCGCGAGCAAGATGCGTACCACGAAAACGCATCTTCGAAGCACCTGGAAAGCTCGCGAAAGGGGGCCGGCAAGCGCCTGCAACAGGTGATATACGAAGGCTTCGAGACGTGTTTTGCAGATCCTGCGCGTCCACGCCGACGACCTGGCAAAAAAGCAACGGCGCGGTCCGCATAACGTGCGGATCCGCGCCGTCAATAATTACACTCGGCAGGTGTAGAACTTACTCTTACTTGCGCGCTCGCCGGTCAATTGCGCAGCACAGGCGGCGCCGGCGGCGTGCTCGAGCGCCCCTCGACTTCGGCCGCCATGCGGTGCAACCAGAGCTCGAGATTCGTATAGCCGCTGTCCGTCATCTGGTGCGGATTGCCCGGGATCTGCAGCGTGCGGCGGTTCTGGGGCAGGTTCGGCCACCCTCCCGCGTTGCGCTCGCAACGGGCCGTTCCGTTCGGTGCGACGCAGTTGATGATGCGGCCTGTGCGCGTACGCACCTGCTCCACGATGCGGCGATCGACCGGATCGCGATCCGCCGGGCGGGCGCCGGCATACCGCAACACATGGTTCAGCGTTACATCGTCCCGCGCAGGCAGGCGGAGCATGTTAGCCGGCCAGACCGGCGGGGAGCTGGCCCGGTACACGGTCACGACGCCGCCGTCAGCAAAGGGACCGACGATCGACCAGGCATCGTCACCCGCCAGCTCCTCGGTGTCATTGTCAGAGAGATACACCCGGCTGCCCGGCGCCAGCGCGTCGGTGCCGTTGGCCCTGATCTGGATCGGCCTCGCGCTGCCGGAGTTCGGCCCTCTGAGGAAGACGTTGCCCGCGACGGTGTTGAAGGTCTGGTAACCGCCGACGGTCGAAAGCACCATCCCGGCCGACCCGCTGTTGTAGATCACGTTGTTGACGAACACGAGCCGGGCCGTGCTCGACAGAGGATTGCGCTCGGCCTGGTGGGCGAAGAGGTTTCCCACGAGGGTCGCATGGCCCTGCACCGGCCCGAGCAGCACTCCGTATCCGTGCGCCCCCTTCGAATGCAGCGAATCGTGCAGCGGCTCGGCGAAGATGTTGTTGCTGAGCACGATGTTGTCCCAGTTCTCCCACGCGCTCGCGGTCTCGTCGATCGCCCAGGAGAACGAGCAGTGATCGATCACGATGTTGCTGATCGGCGAGCTCGCCACTTGCTCGATCTTGAGCGCGTCGCGATTGTCGGGCGGCGTCCCGTCCGGATCATCGCCGGGCCGCACGTGAATGTGCTGGACCAGCACGTCGGAGGTGATGATGCGCAATCCGCCGCCGCGCAAAGTGATACCCGGCGAGGGCGCGGTCTGGCCGGCGATCGTGATGTAGCGGTTACGGATGATGAGATCGCCACTCATGCGAATCACGCCCGACACTTCGAAGACGCACACGCGCGGGCCGCTCGCATCGACGCAAGCGCGCAGCGACCCCGGGCCGCTCTCGTTGAGATTGGTGACGCGGTGAATTGTCCCGCCCCGGCCGGCGGGAGTCGATGAGCCCGGCGCGACGAGACCCGGCACGACCGGGACAGCGCCTGCGCTGACCGAAAAGGTCGCGGCGAGCGCGGCAGCAACGCTCGTTACGATGCCGGTTCGGCGCCTCGAGCTCGGGCGCCCTTCGCTGGTTTTGCTTCGTCGATTCACCATCTGGATATTCCTCATCATATGGGCGCATGTCGAGAACCGGCATGCCCTCGACACCCTGCGTTTGCCGGTGCGGGCGGCGGCGCGAGACTGTCCGCGTGCCACCGCTCTCAGGCCGCAAACGTTACAAGCCCACTTGCAACCGTTACATCGGAGAAGCCCTGAACGAGGCCACATCCTGAGCGGACGCTTGTAAGGCTTTTTCCTGCACGGGTTTGCAGACAGGGAACCGCCGGCACCGAACGTGCATCGTCCTTGACCACTACCGATGTGGGACGAAACGGATGCGTCGAACTCCGAGCGAGCTCGAGCGGCACGAGTTCGAAGTGCTGGTCATAGGCGGCGGTGCGTTCGGCGCCGCGGCGGCCCGTGATGCGGCCTTGCGGGGCCTGAAGACTGCCCTCATCGAACGCGCCGACTTCGGCGGCGGCGCTTCGGCCGAATGCTTCAAGATGGTCCATGGGGGCATCCGCTACTTGCAGCATGCGGACGTCCACCGGCTGCGCGCCTCTTGCCATGAGCGGTCCGCGTTGCTTCGCATCGCTCCGCACTTGGTCCATCCGCTGCCTATCGCCATCCCTACCTACGGACGAGGCCGCCGCGGCCGGGCGTTTCTCGGCGCGGGAGCCTTCGTGTATGACTTGCTCACCCTGGGTCGCAACGTCGGCATACGGGATCCGCAACGCCAGATCCGGCGCACGCGCTTTCTGTCGCGCGCCGAAGCCATCGCGCTTTTCCCGCACCTCGAAACTGAACATGACCTGACTGGCGCCGTCGTCTTCGAGGACGGCCAGATGTACAACCCGGCCAGGCTCGTACTGGCGTACGTCGCCTCGGCCGCAACCGCCGGCGCCGTCGTATGCAATTACGTCGAGGCGCTCGAGTTCCTCTGGAAGGGCGACGCTGTGTGCGGCGTGCGGGCTCGCGATGGGCTGAGCGGAAGCGATCTCGAGATCCGCGCACAACTGGTGCTGAACGCCGCCGGGCCGTGGGCCGACTATCTGCAACGCGACCCCGCGCGCTTCGGAAAATTCCAGCGCTTGCCGTTCTCACGCGATGCCTACTTCGTGCTCGACCGGCCGCCCACGTGCGAGTACGGCATCGCGGTTCAGGGGCTGAGCAAGGACAAAGATGCGCTGCTCGCCCGCCCCACCCGACACCTCTTCGTGGTGCCCTGGCGCGACAAGACCCTGGTAGGCGTCTGGCATCGATTGTTTCCGGCCGATCCGGACAGCGCGCGAGTCGAGCCGCAGGAGGTAGAGGCCTGGATCGACGAGCTGAATACGGTGCACCCCGCCCTCGGCTTGAGTCTCGATGAAGCGACGTTCGCTTGCTGCGGGCTCGTCCCCTTCGGCGAGACCGCCACCGAGACCGAGCTCAGCTTCGGCAAGGAATCACGCATCGTCGACCATCGTGCCGCACATGGCGTTCGGGGGCTCGTCAGTCTCGTGGGCATCCGCTACACGACCGCCCGGGCCGATGCCGCTCGCGCGCTCGACCTGCTCTTGCGTCAGTCGCCACGACCGACGCCTGCGCCCGCGCCGACGCATCTGCTGCCCCTGCCCGGCGGCGCGATCGAGGACTTCGCTTCATTCGAAGCAAACGCGCTGCGCGAGAAGCCTGCGGCGCTCGATCCATCGGTTCTGAAGGCGCTGTTGCGAAATCATGGGACGGATTACCGCGCGATCCTCGCCAGCGCCGCGCGTGCTTGTGACGATGCCGGCGCCTGGACGATTCCGGGCACCACGACGCTCATCGCGCAGGTCCGGCATGCGGTGGAGCGGGAGATGGCGGTGCGACTCGAAGATGTCGTCATGCGCCGCACCGATCTCGCCGCCGGCGTCCATCCGGGGCGCGAAGTTCTCGACGTGGTCGCCAGCGACATGGCGCGAGTGCTCGGATGGTCGCCGGGCCGGATCCAGGAGGAGATCGCCATGACGGAAGGCACGCTCGCGCGACATCTCGCAAGAGAGGGACGAGCGAAACATTCTGCGGTGAGTGCGACTAGGCCGCTCTCGGCTTATGGCGCGATGCTTGCAAACAATTCACTGGGCGCAATGAGCGACCGATCTTCCGCGGCACGAGAGAGCCTCAGACATCCATGAGCGACCTACGAACCCCTGCCCAGTTACGATTTCTCGTGACAGGCGCGAGCGGCTTCATCGGCTCGCGCCTCGCCTTGCACGCGCACAGAGCCGGAATGGACGTGTTGGCCACCGGACGCGCCGAAACTCCCCTGGAGCTCGAGCGGCTCAGGGAACTGCGCGCAGCCGAAGTGCCTGTCGTCGAGGGCTTGCTGCAGGAAGCGAGCCTGGTACGGCGGCTCGTGCGGGACCGCAACATCGTGATTCATCTCGCAGCGGCGCAGCATGAGTCGCACATGCCGCGCTCGTATTTCCATACGTCCAACGTCGAGGTCGTTCGCCTCCTGCTCGAGGAATGCGCGCAAGCCGGCATCGAACGGTTCGTCTACGGCAGCACGATCGGCGTGTACGGCGATGCCGCGGATCGAGTGCTGGACGAAACGAGCCCGGTTGATCCGGACAACATGTATACGCAGACGAAGCTGGAGGCCGAATCTCTGGTCCGTGCGCAGGCGGACCGATTGCCGGCGACCATCGTGCGCATTGGCGAGACCTACGGACCCGGCGACTTCAGGCTCCTGAAGCTCTTTCGCGCGATCGATCGCGGTCGCTTCATCATGCTCGGCGACGGGTCGAACCTCCGCCAGTGCATTCATGTAAACGACCTTATCCGCGGCGTGCTGCTTGCCGCCCAACACCCCGACGCGGTGGCAGAGACCTTCATCCTCGCCGGTCGCGAGGCGATGACGACGACGCAGATGGTGGAGCGCATCGCCCGGGCGCTCGGACGAACGCCGCCGCGCGCGAGGCTCCCATTGTGGCCTTTCGTGTTGGCGGGCGCGCTCCTCGAGACCACGTTGCGGCCTCTGCGGATCGAGCCGCCGTTGCATCGGCGGCGTCTCGATTTCTTCCGCAAGTCGCTAGTATTCTCGATCGAGAAGGCACAGCGCACTCTCGGCTTCGAGCCGCAGATCGATTTCCTCACCGGCGCAATGGACACAGCGCGCTGGTATCGCGCGCGCGGGGAACTGTCTGCCCGCACGCATGAGCCCGTGACTCACCCCGAGTCGGCGTGAGCGGCGCGAACGTGATCGAGCGCGCGAGGATTCGAGCGCGGCCGAACGCCAGGCGAGAGAAGGCTCAGGACAGGGCTGGGTGAGAGATTGAAGAGATGTCCGTATCGCTAACAGGAAATGCGCAGTCGTTGCCCGAGCGGCCGCAGGGCGCAGCCGCCACGCTCGATCTCGAGGGCACGACCGACCTGCACGAGGAGAGCACGATCGACCTCGCGCCGGCGACCGAGGACATGCAGCCTCCCGCGCCGGCGGGCGAGGTGACAGTGAGCACTGAGCAGCAGACGGCATCGATCCCTCCCGAGCGGCGCACCGAGGACGTGCCTGAAGGCACGCAGCCCGCGCCCCCCTTGCTAGAGCAGCCGAGCGCGCCGCCCGCCTCCGCCCCGCCGATCCTGGAACGCGGGCATGGGCGCGTTGCGATCGAGCCTGGAACCGTGCTGCTGGATCGATTCCTGATCGAGCGGGAAATCGGCCGGGGAGGCACGGCGACGATCTATCAGGCGCGCGACATGGCATCGAGCACCGGCGCCGAGCGCAACGAGCGCGTGGCGATCAAGATGCCCCGGCCGGGCAGCAACCTCGCCCGCGCGAGCGCCAGACTTCGACACGAGTTCGAGCGAGCCAGGGACCTGTCACATCCGAGCATCGCTCGTGTGTACGCGTTGCACGAGCACGCGGGCACTTGCTTCATGACGATGGAGCTGGTCGAGGGCCGGCCGCTCACCGCTTTCTTGCGCGATTGGACTCTGCTTCCGCCGCCGCTCGCTTACAAAGTCTTGCGCGAGTGCGGCCAAGCGCTCGCGTACGCGCATTCAGTCGGAGTCGTTCACGGGGACTTCAAACCCGGCAATGTGCTGATCACGCCGAACGAGCAAGTCAAAGTGCTGGACTTCGGCGCGGCTGCGGCGTTTGCCAGCACCGATCCCTCGCGCATCGCGGCGGGCACTCCGGGCTACGCCAGCCCGGAAGTGCTGAGCGGCCATCCCCCGCAGCCGAGCGACGACGTGTTCAGTTTCGCGTGCGTAGCCTACGAGCTCCTGACCGGCCAGCATCCTTTCGAGCGGCGTTCTTCTCTCGAAGCCCGCGCGGCCAACAAAGTGCCTCCCCGCGCGTGGAGCTTGTCTCCCGACCAATGGCTCGCGCTCGTAGGCGCTCTCTCGTGGGACCGTGATCGGCGGCCGGATCGTCTCGAAGCGCTTCTCGAGCCGCTCCTCGATGACGCCGAGCGACCGCGCGAGGTCGCACCCGTTCCAAAGGGCATCAGCCCCGTAAGCCACGAGCTGCCCTCGGAGCTGATGCCGCCGCGACGAGGCTGGGGCTTTTTCGTTTTCATTGCTTGCGCGCTCGCTGTGACGTTCATCGCGACGCGCGGCGAGAATCCATCTGATGGGACCGAACCGCTTGCGCAGTCCCCACAGGTAGCCACTGCGCTCCCCTCTGCGCCCGCATCGAGCGTCATGGGTCGCGAGGCAACGCCTCAGCGAGAGCTCGGCACGCCGCCCATTGCATCGGGTGCTTCTCAGAGCCTCGGCGCTGATGACCGGCAGGCAACGTTGGCTTCGACGTCCCCCGCCCCGCCCCCGCCTGCACGTCCGCGTGCCACGCCTCCCGCGAGGCTGAGCACGATTTCATTCCAGTCCAACGCCGTCACCACCAGCGAAAGCTCGCTCGCGGCGGTCTTCGTAGTGGAACGCTCACCGCCGCTCGAGGGCCGTTCGCGCGTGCAATGGAGCGTCGAGAGCGCAAGCGCGCAAGCGGGACTCGATTTCGTCGATGCCGCCGGCACCATCGAATTCGCCGATGGCCAGTCGCAGCGCGCGATTTACGTTCCCTTGAACGACGACCAGGTCAGGGAAGGCCGGGAGGTCTTCGAGGTGCGGCTGTTCCTGCCGCAGCAGGCGCGCCTGGGAAAGATCGAGCGGGCCCGGGCAACGATCCTCGACGACGACTGAAGCGGCGAACCGCGAGCACCTCCCTGCGCGCGGCGGCGATCATCTTTTCTCGGCGACAGCCGCCACCTTTTTGCTGAGCACGGTCACTTTCTTGCCGTACAGGCGGAAGATGACGCGCATCATGAGCTCGAGCACGCTCGTCACCGCGAGCCCCACGTAGTTCAGGGGATTCTTCCAGAACACGTACAGCTTGAGCGCGAATGCGCGCACGTTGCGAAAGCCGGCCAGCTCGAGAAGCTGACGCAAGCTGTACTCGGTGACGAGATAGAAGTGATCGATGTTGTGCGCGAGGTTCTCCGAGCCGACGAGGGGATTCGCGCCGTTCATCGCGTACACGATCACACGCCCGCCGGGCTTCAAGGCGGCGTGGCACAACGACAGAAATTCGATCGTCTCCTCATGCGTGAGGTGGTTCAGCTCCTGCTCGGGGATGATGACATCGAACTCCTCGCGCCTGCCTTCGAGGTACGGGAACGCTTCGGCCGTCTCGCACGGGAGGTTGTGCTTGCGCGCATGCTCGACCTTGGCGGGATCGGAATCGATGCCGATCACGCTCGTGTAGCCGGCCTGTGCCAGCACGTTCACCAGATAGCCCGGCCCGCAGCTGATCACGAGGATGCGCGCAGCGCGATCCTCCGGCAGATGCGGCAGATAGTTGGCCCGGTAGTACGCGGCGAACGAACGGTAGCCGGCCTCGATGTCCTCCGGGGCCTGCCAATACGAATCGAAGGGCTCGAGACGCGCGGACAGGATCCGGCGCGCCTCGGGCGCGCGCCCTGGAACCAGCGGCTGCACGTTCATGGCGACAGCTCCCTCCTCCTCGAGGCCATGCGATGAAACACGGGGGCGGGTCGGTGAGTTCCGTAGGGGTTGCGGCGACACGGCGCCGGGCTCGGCGGCATGGAACTTGCTCCACGGCGACTCGATGAGAATCCTATTCTGCAACTATGAGTATCCGCCGCTAGGGGGCGGCGGCGGGGTCGTCATGGCGGCGCTCGCAAGGCAGCTCGCGCGCAAACATGAGGTCACCGTCCTCACCTCCCGCGCCTGCGGGCTGAGCGCGGAAGAAGACGATCAGGGAGTTCGCGTGCTGCGCACGCCCGTCTTCTTTCGGCGTCAGCTTGCAATCGCCAACTTCCCGTCCATGCTCGCGTATCTGCCGAGCGGCCTCGTCACCGGCATGAGACTGAAAGCCTTCGACATCATCAACACGCACTTCGTCGTGCCTACTGGCCCCCTGGGTCATGCGCTCGCCCGCTGGTACCGGATCCCGAACGTTTTGTCCGTGCATGGTGGAGATCTGTTCGACCCGAGCAAGCGCAGCTCGCCGCATCGTCATGCTCCCTTGCGGGCGGCCGTTCGCTGGCTGTTGCAGCGGGCCGATGAGATCGTCGGCCAGTCGCGCAATACGGTGGCTCACCTGAGTCAGTACTACGGCGTGCAACGCGAGGTTTCGCTGATTCCGCTCGGAATCGAGCGTCCGCCTTCAGCCGTTCGAGCCTCGCGCGCAGAGCTCGGGCTTTCTGAGAAGGCCTTCGTGCTGATCACCATCGGCCGGCTGGTGGCGCGCAAGGCAACGACGCAGCTCGTAGACATTCTGGCGGCCGCCGAGCTTGCCGACGCGCATCTGCTCGTGGTCGGTGACGGCCCGGACGCCGCCGCGATCGCCGAACGGGCGGCTGCGCACGGCATTCGCAATCGCGTGCATTTGCTGGGACAAGTCCCCGACTCGCGCAAGCACGCGGCGCTCGCCATCTCCGATGTGTTCGTTTCAGCCAGCCAGCACGAGGGCTTCGGATTGGTCTTTCTCGAGGCCATGGCGTACTCGCTGCCGATCGTCTGCTACGACGAAGGCGGCCAGACCGACTTCCTCGCGAGCGGCGAAAGCGGCTATCTCGTTCGCCTCAACGATCGCGATTCGTTCGTCCGCGCCATCAGGCAACTGCACGGCTCGAGGGAGCTCAGGCTCGACCTCGGGCGAAGGAACCGCGAGCGCGTCGAGGCGTACTTCATCGATTCCTGTGCGGCGCGCTATGAGGCCGTCTTCGAGGCGGCGCTCGCTCGGGCCGCCCGTCCCTTGTCGCAACGCAAGACCCTGTCCTCCCCGTAAGACGTTCTCCTTCGCCGGCAAACATCATGTGCGGTATCGCAGGCATCGTCGGCTTTCGCCCGGACCGGGCCCTCGCGATGCGTCGAATGCTCGATGCACTGCGCCATCGCGGCCCGGACGGAGAAGGCATTTACGACGGCGAGCGCGCCTCGCTCGGCCACCGGCGCCTGTCGATCATCGACCTCGAAGGCGGAACGCAGCCGCTCAGCAACGCTGACGGCTCGATCCAGCTCGTCTGCAACGGCGAGATCTACAACTATCGCGAGCTGCGCTCGAGGCTCGCGCGCGAGGGCTACCCCTTCCGGACCGGGAGCGACTGCGAAGTGATCATCGCGCTCTACGAGCGCTACGGCGAGAAGCTGGTCGATCACCTGCGCGGCATGTTCGCCTTCGCGCTCTGGGACGATAGAAAAGGCCAGCTCCTGGCCGCCCGCGACCACCTCGGACAGAAACCGTTTTACTACGTTCACGACGAGCGAGGGTTCGCCTGCGCCTCGGAGATCAAGGCGCTGCTCGCGATGGATGAGCGCCGCCCCACGCTGAATCTCGCCGCGCTCGATCAATATCTCGCGCTCAGGCTCATCGATGCGCCGCTCTCGATGTTCGAAGGCATCGAGAAGCTCCCGCCCGGCCACCTCCTGATGCTGGACGCGGACGGCCGGCTCGAGGTGCGCCGCTACTGGCAACTCAACTACCTGCCGAAGCTCGAGGGGTCGCCGGACGAGCTCCTCGAGGAGCTCGAAGCGCAGATCGAGGAGTCGCTGCGATTGCACCTCGTGAGCGACGTCCCGGTCGGCGCCTTTCTGAGCGGCGGGATGGACTCTAGCCTGCTGGTCGCGATGCTCGCGCGCAAGCTCGGCGTTCGGAACTTGCCGACGTTCACGATGGGGCTGGAATACGAGCGCTTCGATGAAGCCCCGGCAGCGCGCGCGGTCGCACGCCTGTTCGGGACGGAGCACCACGAATCACGCATCACTCCCCACATGGCCGAGTTGCTGCCGGAGCTGATCGAAGCGCTCGATGAGCCTTCCGATCCGCTGTCCTTGTGCACATGGTGGCTCGCGAAGTTCACGCGCGAGCACGTCAAGGTCGTAATCGGCGGCGACGGGGGCGATGAGCTCTTCGGTGGCTACGATCGCTATTACGGGAACCTCTACGCCTCGCGGTACCAGCGCGTCCCGCAGGCCGTGCGACGCAAGCTCCTCGCTCCGGCCGTTGCGCTGATTCCCGAATCTGGCTGGTACAAGAGCGTCGGGCACCAGTTGCGCTGGCTGCATCATCTCTCGTTCCTCTCGGGCTCGGCACGCTATGCGGCGAGCCTGACGTACTTCTACTTCGACCGCGAGCGTCGCGAGAAAGTGTTCGCTCCGGCGATCCGCGAGCGTTGGCGACAGCTCGACGCCGAAGCGGCCATCCGTCAACCGTACGAGAGCGGCGAGGGCGGCGAGCTCGACAGGATGCTCAACGCGGACAGCGCGGTGCGCCTGCCCAACCATCCCGTGATGATCACGGACCGGATCTGCATGGCGCATGGACTCGAGGCCCGCAGCCCCTTCATGGATCACAAGCTGGCGGAGTTCGCTGCGCGATTGCCGTCGCCGCTCAAAGTCAGAGGAGCGACGTTACGCTACATCCAGCGCAAGCTCGCGGCGCGCTATCTGCCCCCCGAGATTCTCAACCGGCCCAAGCAGGGCTTCTCCTCGGCCCTGCCCTACCTGCTGCAATCCGAATACTCGCGCCTGTACGCAACCTGCCTGACGAGCTCGATGCTCGAACGCGATGGCATCCTCGACGGTGGCTACATATCCCGGCTCGTCGGCGAGCACCTCGGCAAGCGCGCAGACCACGGCAATCGTCTGTGGCTCCTGATCAACGCGGAGATCTGGTATCGGATGGCCATTCATCGGGCCTCGAAGGACGAGATCAGGCGCGAGCTCGTCCACGGCGCGCCCAGGACGCGCCGCGCGGGATGAGGCGCAATGAACCACTGGCTCCGCATCGCCATCACAGTGTCGCTATGTGCGCTGCTGATCTACGTCGTAGACCTGCGCGCCGTGCTGCGAACTCTCGCTCGCTGCGATCCGCTTTGGGCGCTCGTGGCATTCGGGGCGTTCACGCTGGATCGCGTGCTCATGAGCTACAAGTGGGGCCTGCTGCTCGAGATACGCGGGTACAACGTATCGCTCCCGCACCGTCTGATGGTCTATTGCAGCGCCATGATGTGGGGCCTGGCGCTGCCGAGCACGGTAGGAGCCGACGGCATCCGTCTGGTCCTCGTCAGGCGCTTCGGAGTGCGAGTGGATGATGCGCTTGCGACGATTCTGGTCGAGCGAGGCATCGGATTCGTCTGTGCCTTGCTGACGGCCATCGCGGGGTTGATCGTCCTGCGCGTGGCGTTACCCGATGTGAGCATGTATGAGTACGCCCTGCACGGCGCCATCGCAACGCTCCTGATCGCCACCGTTCTGCTCGTCCTCTCCTTCAGCAGCGGCATCGTCGAGTCCCTGTCGAACATGCTGCCGGCGCGCCTCGCGCAAAGCGCTGCGCTTCGCATGCTCGACAGGCTCCACGAGGCCTACCGATCGCTCGCGGTCGATCGTCGACGGTTGGGAAAGTTCTCCGTGCTCACGATCTCAGAGCAGCTTCTGCTCGCCGTCTGCTACGCCTTCGTAGCCCTGGCTCTACAGCTCGAATTCGACCCCTACTTCCTCTTCGCCGCCGTGCCGCTCGCGATCCTGATTTCGCGACTGCCGATCTCGATCGACGGCCTCGGGGTCTACGAAGGCATTTTCATCGCGATCATGACGCTGGGCGGCGTGCGCCCGGACGATTCACTGGCGATCTCGCTCGCCGCGCGCGCATTGCAGATCGTCGTATGGGCGCCCTGGTGGCTGATGCTCGTGGCGAGGACGGGAGTCGTCCGGCCGAAGCAAGCGGTGGCCGAGGACGATGCGCCCGCCCCCGACCTCTCGAAGGAAGCGGCGCAGCCGCGCTCGGCCTCGACGCCGCTGCATGACTGACTGCCGCGCGACTACTTGTACGAGTGGTACGAGTAATAAGCCTGATCGTTCCGTTCGGCCGAGCGGTTCAGCACCACGCCGAGGAGGTTCATCTCCGCGAGGATCTCTTTCGCCCGGGCGAGCGAGGCACGGTCGGTCGTCCCTTCCGCCACGACCAGCAGCAATCCGTCGATCTGCGGCGAAAACGCCAGCACGTCATCGGCGGCGAGCACCGGCGGCATGTCGAAGATCACGACCCGCCTCGGCGTTTCGGCCGCAAGCGCCTGCGTCAGATCGAGCATGCGCGGCGACGTGAGCAGCTCGGAGGAGTTCGGCACCGGCTGAAAGTTCGGAATGACGGCCAGGCGCTCGAAGCCGGGGCAGCACGCGATATTCTCGAGCGTCGCTTCCCCGAGCAGATAGTCGCTCAACCCCTGCCCGCCTTGCTGCGACGGATCGAGACCGAGATAGTCCGCGATGCGCGGGCGCTGCAGGTCCAGGTCGACCAGGAACACCCAGGTATTCACGTCCTGCGCGAGTGCGATCGCCAGATTGATCGCGGTGAGCGTCTTGCCTTCGCCCGCCGTTACGCCGGTGACCGCGAAGGAGTGCCATTGGTTCGCCTCGAGCCTGCGCAGGACGCGCGTGCGCAGGATCTTGTACGCTCGCAGAGCCGCCGTATCGTCGATCTGCGGCAGAATGCAGTTCTCTGCCAGCAGCGAGCTGTCGAGCATGACGGGCCGGAATCTGTGCGCACGCGCCGTGTCGGCCGGTGACGGCGCTTGCCGCGCACCGGGACGCGGGCGGCCCTGGAGCTGATCCTGCGCAGCCCGGTTCATCTTCTGCGCAGACTTGCGCACTGCCTGTTCGATGATGCTCATGACCTGCGCTCGTCCTCACGCTCCGATGAGCTGACTGGCGGCATAAGCCCCTATGGCAAGCACCACCACTGCGCCCGTGGCGTGTGCGAACCCGAATCGCCTCCGCAATCCACGACGCTTCTGAATCACTGGCACGGCCGAAAGGGGTGTAACGTCGAGGATGTCACGAACATCACGAATGCCGCGCACTGTTTGATCGAGCAACTGCGCCAGAACGACGGCCGTCACGCCGAGGATCGTGCCGAGCACGACGGCGACCAGAAACATCGCGAGGCGCGGCGGCTTGGCGGGCCGCTCGGGGGTCGAAGGCGCCTGCTTCACCCGGAACTTGTCCGCCGTCCCGCCGGCGATCGCGGCCTCGCTTACTTCGGCGTCCATCTGCCGCTTGAGCAATTCCTCGTACTTCGCCCGGGCGCTCGCCAGGTCGCGCGTGACGACCTGAAACTCCCGCTCGACTTGCGGCGCGGTCGTGATGCGCTGCTCGAGCTCCTCTCGCTTGGCTCTGAGCTCGGCGGCCCTGGCTTGCAGGGCGGCGAGCTGCGTATCGGTGGCGTTGAGCTGCGTCTCGAGCTGCACGGCCATCGGGGAGTTGTACCCGGGGGCGCGGTCCGGGTTCTCGCCCGAGGCGATGCGCGCCTCGAGCGACTCGATGTTGCGCAGGATGCGTTTGACGTCCGGATGATCCTCGCTGTAACGCTGACGAGCTTCAGCCAGGATCGAGCGCTGCATGCGAAGCTGCTCGCGCAGCGACATGCCCGCAGTCGAGGCTCCCGAGCGCAGCGCCTCGATCTGTCGCCTGAGCGAGACCAGGTCCGGATGGCTCTCGTCATAGGTCGCGCTCATGCGCCGGTACTGCTCCTCGAGCTGGCGCAGGCTCTGCGTCTCCGGCACCGCCGCGCGCGCCTGCTGAAGCTGCGCCGCCAGGAACACCCGCTCGCGCCTCAATGCCTGCAGCTGCGCCTCGACGTTCTGGATCTCGTTCTCGGTGCGATCCAGCACCTGCATGTTCATTTCGGCCATGTCGGGCGTCTGTCCGGCGTGCCTGGCCTTGAACTCGGCGAGCTTGGCTTCGAGGTTCGCCACGTGCAGCCGCATGCGCTCGGCTTCGGCCGCGTAGAACTTCGCCGCGCTCGCCGCATCGGCCTGACGATCCCGACGATTCGCCTCCATGAACGCCTCGACCAGCCAGGCCGCACCCTCCTGGGCGCGCTGAGGGTCGCGGTTGTCGTACGAGACCGTAAACGCAGTCACCACTTCCCGCTCCCGCCCACTCTGGGGATCGAGAATCGGCACGGTCACGATGTCCACGTCGATGTCGCTGCGGAGCCGGCGCACAGCGGCGCTGAGATTCTGCTTTTGATCGTCATAGAGCTCGTGCTCGCTCAGGAGCTGTCGCAGGCTCTTGTCGCCGAGCACCTGCGTGCTGAGGCTCTGCACGTATTGATCGGCGTAGAGCGGCTCGTCTGATTCACGCGCCACGACGCTTCTGAGCGTCCCGGTATCACGCAGGCTCTCCGCCCCCTCTATCTCGATGAGGCCGGTCGAGCGATAGACATCTGGCAGGACGACGGCGAGCACCGCCCCGAGCAGAGCGATCGGAACGGCGACGAGCAGCAACAGCCGGCGGCGCTTGCGCAGAATGCCGAGGTATTCGGCGAAACCAGGTGGATCCTGCGAGCCGGCCATCGAGGGTTGCGCTTGCATCGTCAATCCTGGCGTCTCGGTTCGTACACCACTCCGATCAGAAAGCCGTTCGCGCTGGCGTCCGAAGGCTCATCCTCGTATTCCTGCCAACGGTAGTTGTAGACGGCCGTGAGCGCGAACGAGCGTGCCACGCGCCACTCGAGACCGGCTTCAGCCGTCACGTATTCGCGGGTCGGATAAGTCCCCGCCTCGTCGATCTCTTCGTCGCGCGACGCCCGCGCGCCCAGCAGCAGCGCCAGACGCGGCGAGATGTCGTGGTCAATCCTCAGACGCAACTGGTGACGCTCCACGATGGTTCCCGCGGCCACCGGACCGACCGTCCGCGTCAGGTCGAGAAACAGGGTATTGCGCGGGCTCGTCCACCGGCCACCTATGCCGGCGATCACGTTCGTATCGCTCTGGCGCCGCTCGGGCTCGGTGCGCTGGGCGCCCAGCCGGATGTACATCCGCGAGGTGGGCGAGAAGTCGTTGTTCCACTCGAGCATCCCGCCGTAGGCGTCCGTCTTGAACGTGGTCTCGTACTGCGAAGCCAGCGCCCGCACCATGAGCGAAGAGCGCTCGGAGACCCTGAAGCCGAACCCGGCCTCGGCGCCGAGCTCGCTGAAATCCTGCTGGGCGTTCAAGAGCTGCGTATCGAAATCAGCCTGTAAATAATGCACCCTGGCCTCGATGCTGTGGCGCTGCGACAAGTCGTAGCCGAAGTAAGGCTCTACGCGCATGTAGGTGCGGCGGTTGCGCTCGACGATGCGGCCGGAGTCGACCGCCTGCGGATCCCCGAGATCACCGCCGACCTCCGCGGTCGGCAGCTCGCTGCGAACGACGTCCTCCTCGGAGAAATCCCCGAGGATTCCGACGCGGCGTCGCGGTGTCTCATCGGCGATCAGCGCACCGAGAAAGTAGTCGGTCGAATCCTCATCCGACTCGTCGGGAAAATACGTCGCCTGAATGCGGGGCGAGATTTCCACCCGCGTGCGCGGGTCGACGGTTCGGAACGTCACTTCCGCGTCCGCCTCCATTCCCGACACCTCGAGCTCGCCTCCCGGCAGGTCGAGGCGATAGTTGTCGTTGTAGCGATAGCCCGCTTCCACCCGCGGCGCGACTTCCCAGTTGGCCGCACCCGCGCCGAGCGCGTGCAGCAACGCCGCAGAACCCAACAATGCGCGGAATGGCGGCCGCGCTGACCCGCGCTCATGGAACGACAACGATGTCTCCTGCTTGCAGCTCGATGTTGGTCTCCAGTCTCCGCCCGCGCACCACATCGCCGTAACGGAACGCCATCGCCGTCTGGTTCTTTCCCTGGCCACGCAGCACGATGATCTGGTCGGTGGCGGCGAACGGTGTCATGCCGCCCGCCATACTGAGCGCCTGCATGATGTTGACGCTCGGATTGACTATGAACTCGCCGGGACGATTCACCTGGCCGATCACGTAGATCTTGTTGCCCCGGACTTCCGTCACGGCGATCGTGACCACGGCATCGGCGATGTAGCGTGACAGCCGGTCGCTTACGATCTTGTTGAGCTCCGAAACCGTCTTGCCCCGCGCGTCGACCTCACCCACGAGCGGAAAGGAGAACGCCCCGTCCGGTCGCACCAGCACCGTGCGTTGCAGGTCGGGCTCCTTCCACACCGAGATCTCGAGCACATCGCCCGGCTTGACGGTGTAACCCGACTGCTGCGCATGAGCCGGCGCGAAGCCGAGCGCGCCTGAAGCCAGCAGGGTGATGAGGATCAATCCGCGCAGCGCCATCAGCCCTCCTCGAAACGGTCACTTTCGATGCGTCGCGATTGGCCTGTCCTTTGCAGGTCACGTGCCAACGAGCCGGCGTGTCGCCGCTTGCAGTCGGATGGAGCCTCTCATGCCGCTTCACGCGTTGTGCAGACAAGGCGCTCGCGGATGACTCGGATTCACGACGCTCCCGAAATGCCGAGCGCCCGGGCTTGTAAGAACGTCGGGTCGACGATGACGACAGGTGCAAAAAATACAACTGCTGGAACGCGCGGCGAGCCGCTCGTGCCGCCGGCTCCGTCAGTCGGGGATGCCTTGGCGGCAGCACAAACTTCGAGCCAGGCGCCCGCGCTCTCGGTGATCGTACCGCTTTACAACGAGCAGGACTGCATCGTGCCTCTGCACGAGGCGATCACGCAGGCGCTCGAGGAGCTCGGGCGCAGCTACGAGATCGTGTTGGTGGACGACGGCAGCACCGATGCCACAGTTGCCATTGCAACCGGGATCGCGAGACGAGACCCGCACCTCAGGATCGTCAAGTTCCGACGCAACTACGGCCAGACGGCGGCCATGGCGGCCGGCATCGAGCAAGCCAACGGCACGATTCTCGTGACGATGGACGGCGATCTGCAGAACGACCCGGCGGACATAGGGCTCCTCCTCGAGCAGATCGAAGCCGGGTACGACGTGGTGGTCGGATGGCGTTACGACCGCAAGGACAAACTCCTCTCGCGCCGCATTCCCTCGCGGATCGCCAATTGGCTGATCGGCAAGGTGACGGGCGTGCCGATCCGGGACAACGGCTGCTCTCTCAAGGCGTTTCGCGCCTCGCTCATCAAGCACATTCCGCTCTACTCGGAGATGCACCGGTTCATTCCGGCCATGGCTTCGATTGCCGGGCCGCGCGTGGCTGAAATCAAGGTGCGGCACCACCCGCGACGCTTCGGTCGCTCCAAGTACGGCCTGTCCCGGATCTACAAGGTGCTGCTCGACCTCATGGTGGTGAAGACGATTGCGGCGTTCGCCTCGCGGCCGCTCAGGTGTTTCGCGTTGCTCTCGTTGCCGCTCTTCGCTCTGGCGCTGGCCGCATTCGTCCAGACCTCGCTCGACCTGCTGCGCCCCGCAGGCGAGGCCCTCTCGCTCCCTGTTGCCGGCTCGGGCGTGATCTTCCTCGCCTCCGCCGTGATTCTTCTTTGCAGCGGAGCCCTCGCGGAGCTGATCTACTCGCGTGGCGACACTCGTGAGCGCGAGTTCTTCCGCCTCACCCAGACGACCACGCTTCATCGGCGCGAGGCGCCCGCGACGTCTCATGAAAGGACGGGATCCCGACATGCCTGACATCGAAACTGCATCGCCCTCGATCTCGGTGATCGTACCGGTGGGCTCGCGACGCTCGAACCTGGCGACCCTCTATCGCGAGTACAAAGCCGGCCTCGACGCGCTGGGCACGAGCTACGAGTTCATTTTCGTGCTGGACGGGCCGCGGCCTGAGGCCCGAAACACGCTCGAGAGCCTGCTGCACGAAGGGGAAGAATTCACCCTGGTCAACCTGACGAGGCATTTCGGCGAGGCGGCCGCCTTGATGGCGGGCTTCGAGCGCTCCTCAGGCGAAACCATCGTCACGTTGCCCGCGTACCATCAGATCGAGCCGCAGGACATTCGCAAGCTCGTCTCGGCGCTCGGCACGGCGGACATGGCGATCGGCTATCGTTGGCCCCGGCGCAGCAACTTCATCGACCGCCTGCGCCGAAACGCATTCCATGGCCTCGTGAATTTCGTGACGGGCGCGCGCTTTCGGGATCTAGGTTGCGGAGCACGCGCGGCGCGGCGCCAAGTCTTCTCCGAGATCGACCTTTACGGAGATCAGCACCGGTTCATGCCGATCCTCGCCATGCGGCTTGGATTTCGCGTTCAGGAGGTGGCGGTCCGCCAGTCGGTGCACGATCGTCATGCGCGCGTGTATCGACCGCGCGAATACATGCACCACTTGCTGGATCTTTTCAGCATCTTCTTCCTGGTGCGCTTCACCAAGAAGCCGCTGAGATTCTTCGGCACCCTGGGCGCGCTCACGTTCAGCCTCGGCGCGCTGCTCATAGCGTATCTGGGCTTCGAGCGTGTGGTCTTCAACGAGCCTCTGGCCGATCGCCCCGCTCTGCTGCTCGCTGCGCTCCTGCTAGTGCTCGGCCTGCAGGTGTTCGCACTCGGACTCCTCGGCGAGCTCATCATCTTCACGCACGCGCGCGGGCTGAAGGACTATCGCATCGAGGAGGTCATTCAGTACGGACAGGCCGTGGCTGCTCCCGAAGAGGAGCGAGGATCGCTGCCTGAACCTGGCGGCAATGGCGCCGCCCATGACGCCCCGCGCCCGGCAGTGATCGTCTGAGTCGCGGCGTCCACGATCCAGTGGATGCTGCCCAGCACCTGCGAAGGCAGTTGCGCAGGCTCGCTCGTAGCAAACACCATCGTCACTTCGGAGAATCTCGCCGGAGCCGTTGCCAGGGTTCCGCCTGCGACGAATGCGTGCGCCTCGTGCATGAGCACTGCATGGGGCCGGCCGAGACGGTCGTGCAGGGCCTGCAGCTGCAACAATAACGCATCGGTGAAAACCGGCCGCGACTCGACTGGCAACGCGGCGAGATTGACAGCGACGCTGGCGTTCGGTTTTTCGAGCGCCGCGAGTATGTCGGTCAGCCGCGGAGCCTCGTGCGCATGACCGAACTTCTTGAGCCCGCTCGTCAGCGGAGCGGACTGGCCGAGATCCGCGCCGATGAGACAGCATTGATAGCTGAGGCTGACGAGCTGCTCGAGCAATCGGCAGACGAGGGCGGCTTTGCCGCTGCCGCGCGGGCCATGCACCAGGAGCCAATCGCGACAGGGCGCAAGCTGCGCCTCCTGCCGGTCGGGACCGAAGCCGAGCACGATTCTGTGCCGTGGCAGCGCGTCGGCCAGATCGCTCCTCACGAGGTCCTGGACCAGCTCGAGGAAGCCGTCGCAATACTCGCCGAGCGTAGTCCGGTCCGCCATGCGCTTGACGAGCGGATCGGCGTTCTGGACGGCCACCGCGTGCTCGGCAAACTCGAAGAGCGCGAGATCGTTCTCGCCGTCGCCGATCGCGACCAGATTGTGACGCGACACTCCAAGCTCCTTGAGCGCCGCCCAGACGCCGGAGGCTTTGTTCACGCCCGCGGGCAGCATCATCAGCGCTCCAGGATTGGTGACGAGCTGGAAATCGAGCTGAAGCTTGCGCAGGGCTTCGGCGACTTCGCGCTCGTTGGCTTGCACCGTCGTGACGATGGAACTTCCGACCGACAACGGCGTTACATGCCGGCGCCTGAGCTCTTGCAGCAGGATCTCGGGCGGGGCTTGCGCAAGGATCCGCGACTCGCGCGTGGCGGGCTGGTGCATGACCGCGCCGTTCTCCGCCACGACGAAATCGAACAAGCGCGCCTCCGGGAAAATCTCGAGCAGGTCGCGCAGCCCGCGACCCGTCACGAGAATCAATTTCCGGCCGGTCGTCGCGAGGGCCTTGAGCGCGTCGATGCAGCGCTCGTCGCACCGATCCTCGCGCGCCAGGGTTCCATCGAAGCCTGCCGCTACAGCCACGTATCGCATGTCGTCTTCCGGCCGCTCTTGCGCGAGCGGCTCACGGGCAACCCTCAGTTGAACAACGTCTCGTAGGCCGCGAGGAGCCGGGGCGCCTCGTGTTCCCAGGCGAGCTGGGTCCTCACGCGCTCGAGCCCGCGCTCCCCCATGCGCCGGCGCAGCTCCGCATCGTCGAGGAGCTCGAGAATCTTGTGCGCGAAATCGATCGGGTCGTTGCGCTTCGCGTAAAGCGAAGCATCCTCGGCCGACACCCGCCCTTCGGTCAGGTCGTACTGCACGATGGGCTTGCCGAGCGCCATGTACTCCATGATCTTGTTCATGGTGGACTTGTCGTTCATGTCGTTGGCCACGTCCGGATTGACGCAGACCTCGGCCGTGCAGAGCATCTCGAGCAGCTCGCGATCCGGCACCCTGCCTGTGAACGTCACGTACTCGTCGACATTCAGTTGCCGTGCCAGCTCGCGCATGGCGGGCAACTCCGTGCCGCCGCCGACCAGGCCGAACTGAATGTCGTGCCGCCCGAGGTCGTGCACGATGTGCCGCACCGCTTCGAGCAGTCCGTCGATTCCCTCCTGGTGGCCCATGACCCCGACGTACCCGACGAGATAACGCCGGCCGTTCTTCAGGGCCGGATTGGGCGGCACGGGCTGCAAGCGCTTGAGGTCTGGGCCGCTGCGCACGACGAAGACTTTCGACGGCGGGCGTCCGCCGCGCTCGATGGCGATGCGGCGGTAGGACTCATTCGTCGCGACGCACACATCGGCGGTCCTGAACGTCCAGCGCTCGAGCGCGAGCAGCAGCCGATAGAAGAAGTCGCGCCGCTTGAACTTGGCCTCGTAGAGCTCCGGGCCGATGTCGTGATGGTCGAAAAGGAACTTCTTGCCGAACAACTTGTAAAACCCGCCGATGAGAAACAGCATGTCGGGCGGGTTGCAGGCGTGCACGGCATCGAACCCCCGCTCCCGCAGAACTCTCAGAGACAGTATGAACTCCGCCGCGAGCGCCCAACTGTACTCGGCGAGGTAGCCGAGCGGGCCGCGCGCCTCGAAAGGCTGCGGGTGCCGATAGATGGCGATTCCATCGATCTGTTCGTAGCCGGCCTCGTATCCCTTGCCTTTCGGGCAGATGATCGAGACCTGATAGCCGGCGGCGTTGAGCGTGCGCGCCTCCTGCCACACGCGCCGGTCGAACGGACAGGGCAAGTTCTCCACGATGATCAGAACCCGCCGCGGCCGACGCGCCGCCTCGAGTGCGGTGCTCATCGCCCGTTCTTCCAGCTCACTCATCCGATCACCAGCACACACCGCGATAGCTCGCGCGGTAAGCGGTTTGATCCGGCAGACCTGCTACGTCGAACAAGAGCTGATCTTCGCGCGCGTGCGCCTCGAGGGCCGCGAGCACCTCGGGCGTCTTCAACGCGACGACCAGCACTTCGCTCTGCCCGATGAGCTGCCCGAGATCGGAGGTCATGAGCGAGGCGATGTGCGGGATGCTCTCCTCTATGAAGCGGCGGTTGGCGCCGATCAGTCGAGCGACGTCGACCTGCGGGTCGTAGATCGAGAGCTTCAGGCCCTTGCCGATGAAGCGCTCGGCCATGATCACGAGCGGACTTTCGCGCAGATCGTCCGTACCCGCCTTGAAGCTCAAGCCCACCATGCCGACCGAGCGGCGCCCGCTCGAGAGCACCTGCTCGATCGCATGCTCGATGTGCGCGGCGTTGCTCGGCAGGATGCTCGCCAGCATCGGCAGATCTACGTCCGCGGTTTTCGCCATGTAGAGCAGCGCCTTCAGGTCCTTCGGCAGGCACGAGCCGCCGAACGCGAACCCCGGCTTCAGATACGCCGGGGAGATGTTGAGCTGGCGATCCATGCACACGAGCTGCATCACCTCACGCGGATCTACGCCGCTCGCCTGGCAGATGCGGCCGATCTCGTTCGCGAAAGTGACCTTGAGCGCGTGAAAAGCGTTGCAGGCGTACTTGACCATCTCCGCCGTGCGGATCGAGGTGTGCACGAACTCGCACGGCAGATGGCCGAACAGGGCGCGCAGCACCTCGACCGCGTAGTCATCGCTCGCCCCGACGATCGTGAGCGGAGGATTGTCGTAATCGCTGATCGAGCTGCCTTCGCGCAGGAACTCGGGCTGAAAGCACAGGCTGAAATCGCGCCCCGCCTCGAGCCCCGAGGCCGCCTCGATCTCGGGCTGAATCACTTCCTCCACTGTCCCGGGTCTCACGGTCGAGCGCACCACGATCAGGTGACGGGAGGATTTCTCCGGCAGCACCGCTCCGATCTGCTGCGCGATGCGCACGATCGCATCGAGATCCTGATTGCCGTTCTGCCGCGCCGGTGTGCCGACGCAGATGAAGGAAATGTCGGTGAGCAGGATCGCCTCGCGCACCGAATCCGTCACTTCGACACTGCCGCTTCGAACGACGGCGCGCATGAGATCCTGAATGCCCGTCTCGACGATGGGCGCTTGCCCGCTTCTCAGGAGCTCGAGCTTGATGGGGTCGATGTCGACGCCGACCATCTCGTGCCCGTCACGCGCAAGGCATGCGAGCGAAACCGTGCCAACGTAGCCCAGACCGAAAACACTGATCTTGCGTGTTGCCGCCGACGTGTCGAGCTGAGCACGCGAGGCTTCTCTGAGCCGCGCTTCGCGCTCGCTCGATTCGGCTCCCGTCGTACCGACTTGTAGAACCATGTTCACTCCGCTTTGCCTCGAGGACGGACGTACGCGTCCGTGCGCGTGGTTGCAGAGCGGCAAGTTCTATGCCGGATGGGCATCCGAAGGAGCGTGCAATTGCTACACGTGGCCGCTGTGGCAAAGCGCCTACGCCGCCTCGCCGCAGCTCCTTACACGCGTCCTGCTGCGACGGCATTTCGCCGACAGTGCGTAAAAGACACACGGAGGGCCGAAAATGCGTTCTTACAAGGAACCCGGCGCGCGCTTGAAGAATTTGCATCACACGTCTGACTTTTCTTCAGGAGCGAACACCAGTGGAGGCAACGATCACGCTGCACGAGAACGGGCTCGGAAACCTGCTCGGACGCTCGGAAGCGATG
>DASVCI010000076.1:0-2868 GCA_036381695.1 Steroidobacteraceae bacterium | reverse complement strand
TCCGGTTACAGAGGAAATCGACGTTCCCTTCAAGTCGACGGTAACCGCGGAGTACCTCGGCAAGAAAGTGGGTGTGATGCATGCGTGCGGTCACGATGCGCACACTGCCAACTTGATGGGCGTGGCTGAGGCGCTGACCAGTGTGCGTCAGGACCTGCCGGGTAAGGTCTTGTTCGTCTTTCAGCCCGCTGAGGAGGGTCCTCCGGAAGGCGAGGAAGGCGGCGCCGGGCTCATGATGAGGCAGGGCATTTTCCGGGATCCTGCGCCTCAGGCCGTGTTCGGCCTGCACGTCTTCGCTGGAATCCCGGCCGGGACGATTGGCTACCGCTCCGGGCCCTTCATGGCGGCAGCCGACATGTTCAGCATCGAGGTCGTCGGCCGGGCATCGCACGGCTCGCGCCCGTGGGATGGCGTCGATCCGATCGTGGCCGCCTCGCAGATCGTCATCGGCTTGCAGACCATCGTGAGTCGTCAAGTCGACATCTCGAAATTGCCGGCGGTTCTCACGATCGGCAAGTTCGATGGCGGCGTGCGCAGCAACATCATCTCGGACAAGGTCAACATGTACGGGACGATGCGCACGTTCGATCCCGATGTGCGCGTGGACATGATCGACCGGATACGTCGCACGGCCGAGAGCATCGCTCTGGCCAGCGGCGCAACGGCGACGCTGAAAATGAATGCATACCGGTATCCGGTCACCGTCAACGACCCGGAGCTGACCGAGCGCGTGCTGCCGACTCTGCGTCGTGTCGCGGGCGCCGAGCGTGTCGTCGAGCGGCCGCTCGAGATGGGCTCGGAGGACTTCTCGTATTACACCGAGCACGTGCCCGGGTTCTTCTTCTTCGTCGGCGTCACCCCGCCTCACGAGGACCTCGCTCGGGCGGCGAGGAATCATTCACCCCGGTTCTACATCGATGAATCGGCGCTGCCGGTCGCAAGTCGCGCGCTGGCCGGCATCGCGGTGGACTATTTGCAGGGTAGACAATGAATCGACGAGCTTTGATCCAGGGCGCCCTGGCGTCCGCTGCCGCCTGGTCATCGGCCGGGGCTTTCGCAGCCTCGAGCGCCGGCAAGCTGAGCGCCCTCAGGCGGGCCGTAGACGCCGGATTCGCTGCTTCACTGCGTCGCATCGAAGATTGGGTTCGTCTGCCGACCATCGCCGCCGAGGGGCTCAACATCGAAGCGGGGGCGCACTACATGGCGCAGCTCGCGAAGGAAGCGGGCTTCATGGTGCGCAAAGTGCCGACGGGTGGAAGCCCGGCAGTCTTCGGCGTGCTCGATGCCGGCGCGCGACGCACCGTCGGCTTGTACTTCATGTACGACGTCAAGCAATTCGATGAGCCCGAGTGGAGCTCACCGCCGCTCGAGCCGACGATGTTCGATCATCCGCTCGGACGCGCGCTGCGCGGCCGCGGCGTGATCAACCACAAAGGCCCGGAAGCCACTTTTCTCGCAGCGATCCATGCGTTTCACGCCGCCGGAGTGCCGTTGCCGGTGAACTTGGTCTTGCTGGCCGAAGGGGAAGAGGAGATCGGATCCCCCAATTTCACCAACGCCTTCAAGGACGAGGAGGTTCTGCGTGAGCTCGAGCGCGCCGATGCGGTTTTCATGCCTACGTCGCTTCAGGGCATGAGCGGCGAGATTCCCATCTGCCTGGGTGCAAAGGGCATCATCGAATGCGAGCTGATCGCGAGCGGCGAGCGCTGGGACAGGGGAGCCACGCAGGACGTGCATTCAGGCTTCAAGGCGTCCGTAGACAGTCCGGTGTGGCGTCTGATCGAAGCCTTGAGCACGCTCGTGCGCGATGGCGGCAACACGCCCGCCATCGATGGCTGGTTCGAACATTACCGCCCGCTGACCGAGAGAGAGCGCGAGCTGATCGCGCAAGCGGCGCGCAACAGCAACGAGGCCGACCTCAAGCGCGCCTATGGCATCAAGCGCTGGATCAACGACATGTCCTGGCGCGAGGCGCTCGAGGCGAACGCTGCACGGCCGACGGTCAACATCGAAGGCTTGGTGGCGGGCTACACGGGGGCGGGCGGCAAGACCATTCTGCCGGCGCGCGCGACCGCGAAGCTGGACATGCGGCTCGTACCGGACATGACCGCGAAGGATTGCTTGTCGAAGCTGCGGGCGCATCTGGACAAGCGCGGATTCACCGACATAGAGATCAAGGTCGGCGGCGCCTACGATCCGACCCAGACGGCAGAAGACAGCATCCTGGTTCGAGCCGAGAAAGCCGTCCTGACGAAGCTGGGAATCGCCCATTCCATCGTCCCGCGCATCGCGGGCTCATATCCCGGGTACATGTTCACGGGTGCGCCGCTCAGCAAGCCGTTCAATCAGTTCGGCTTGGGTCACGGCGGGCGGGCTCACGCACCGGACGAGTTCTATCTCATCGAAAGCAAGGATCCCAGGGTCGCAGGCCTGCGCGAGGCGACGATGGGATACGTGGAGTTCCTGTACGAGCTTGCGTCAACGAGCTGAACGATCACCCGATCAACTCCTTGCGCGCGGCCCGTCGATCGACGGCTCTGCGGTTCGCAAGCTCGTCATTCTCTCTTGAGCGCCGTGCGCCCGAGTCGAGCTCGTGCGCGCTGCGTTGCTCTGTCCATGTTGCTTTCGCATCACGCATTAAGCCGGCGTTATCGCCGTCATTACCACTATTTGGCTCAGCTCTGTTGCCGCACAGATAAATTATACGACCAAGGAAGGCGCCGCTTCGCGCGTCGAATCGCACCTTCCAACCAACGATTATTCGGCTGAGCGCGCCTCAGCTTCGGGGGAGGTAAGCCATCATGACATTGAACTCTGCAGTACGCGCGGCTTGCGTGGCGATCGGCGCTGTCGCATTCACGCCCGGTT
>DASVCI010000075.1:0-8838 GCA_036381695.1 Steroidobacteraceae bacterium | reverse complement strand
AGCTCGAACAGCGCGCCGAAGCCGCCGAGCCCGCCCAGCACTTCCGGGCGCATCGAGCGCTTCACGAGCGGCTTGATGCGTTCGACGAGTTCCTCGCCCGCGTCGATGTCGACGCCGGCGTCCTTGTAGGTGATCGGCTCGTTAGGGGGCATGGGAGGGCTATCGGGCCTCGAGTGGCGAGATAAGGCGGCGAACCGCGAGCGCAAGGAGCGTATGTTATTTTACACACCCTTGGTGCAAGGGCGGTGCGGTCATGGCGCCCCGCTCACATAAGATCACTAGAGCTTGCGTGTATGCCGTCGTCTGGCTCCTTCGTTCCAAGTCCTCTCAGCCCCCCGCCTCGTCCGAAGAAGGCGGTCACGAGCGGGCGAGCCTGCGAGGCGCTCGGCCTGCTGCGCCGAGTCGCGAGCTCGTATCGGTGGCTTTCGCAGCTCGCGCTGCTCGGGCCGCTGGTTCTGTTCGCCGGCCGCGCTCAGGCCGTCACCGTCAGCGATCTCTACGAGACCTCGCAGCCCGTACAGGGCTCGCGAGATGCCGCTTTCGTCGACGCCCTGAAAACGGTGCTCGTCAAAGTCAGCGGCCAGCGTGATGCTGGCGCACGGCTTGCAGGCGAGATCGGTGATCCCCGACAGTACGTTCAACGTTACAGCTTCACTGGCGACGGCTCGCTGGAAGTCGGCTTCGACGGCCCGTCGATCGACAAGCTCCTCTCCGGGGCGGGGCTCCCGATTTGGGGGCGCGAGCGCCCGGCCACCTTGGTGCTGCTGAGCGTAGAGGGAGCGGACGGGCTCGCTCGCTGGATCACTGCGGACGTGATGGCGCACGAGCGCGACGCGATCGCGCGGGCGGCGCGTGACCGCGGCCTGCCGCTCAAGTGGCCTGCGCTCGGAGCGACCGGATTTTCCCCTGCCGAAATCGACCCCGGCGTGCTCCTGCAAGTCGCCGCTCAGTACGATGCGGATGCAGTGCTTCTCGGGCGCTCGAGCGGCGGGCTCGTCCACTGGACGCTCGTGCAGCAGGAGGGAGCCGCCGAAACGAGTGGCTCGCTCGAGGACGGAGTGCACCTTGCGGCCGATACGTTCGCGCGCATCTACGCCGTTTCCGGCTCCACGCTCGACAGCGTGGTGATGGAGATCTCGGGCATCGCAGGCCTCGATGCCTACGCCGACACTCTGAACTACCTGGAAGGCATGACGCTGGTGCGCAGCGTCGCGGTCGAGCAGATGGCGGGAGACAAGCTGCGGCTGCGCCTGGCGGTGCGGGGCGATGCCGAAACGCTCAAGCGGGCGATCGCGCTGGATGATCGGCTCGTTGCGCTCGAAGCCGCGCCCACGGGCGAGGCGGGCGGAGCGCTCGCTTTTCGCTACCAACCCTGAGGCCGGTTGAAGGTCAGCGATGCGGCACATCCCGAATGCGCTTTGCGTGTTGCGCATGCTGCTGGTCGTCCCGGTTTCCTGGCTCCTGATAGAAGAGAACTACCGGCTGACGCTCGGCGTGTTCGCCTTCGCCGCCGCGACGGACGGGCTCGACGGCTTCCTTGCCAAGCGCTTCGGCTGGACCTCGGAGCTCGGCAAGATCCTCGATCCGCTGGCGGACAAGCTGCTGCTCGTGAGCGTGTTCCTCGTGCTCGCTATTATGGGGCACGTGCCATGGTGGCTTGCGCTCACCGCGATCGCGCGCGACCTGACGATCACGATCGGCGCGATCGTCTATCGTGTGCTGTACGGGCCGCTGCATGGCCGACCGACCACGGTCAGCAAGCTCAACACCCTGTGCCAGATCGTGTATCTGCTGGTGGTCGTGGCATCAGGAGCGCTCGGCCGCGCTCCCGAGGTCGCGCTCGACGTGCTCGGTGCGCTCGTGTTCGTGACCACGGTCGTGAGCGGAATCGACTACGTCATGACCTATACCGCGAAGGCGGTTCGAGCGAGCCGCGAGCGGCGCGGGCGCGCGGGATGAAAGCAGAGCAACTGCCGCTCGGCATCCGCCTGCGAGACAGCTCGATCTTCGGGAGCTACTTTGCCGGCCGCAATCGTTCCTCCGTCGAGAGTCTGCGCGCGTTGATCGAGTCGCACGAAGCGACGAAGCCAACTTGCATCTGGCTGCACGGCGCGCCGGCTTGCGGAAAGACGCATCTGCTGCAAGCCGCATGCGTTGCATCGAACGCGATGGGACGAGCCGCCGCGTACATCCCGTTGCGCGACATGGCGATGCTCGGAGGGGAGATGCTGGGCGGCTACGGCACGCTCGAGCTCGTGTGCCTCGATGATGCCGAGGCGATCGCCGGGCGGAGCGACTGGGAGCGCGCGCTGTTTCGTTTGCACCAGGAGCTGGACGAGCGCGCTGGCCGCTTGCTGGTGTCCGGATGCGCGCCACCCGCGGCGCTCGGGTTCAAATTGCCGGACCTGGCTTCCCGCCTGAACGGCGGACTGGTGCTCACCTTGCATGCCCTCGATGAGCGCGAGCAGATCGGTGCCTTACAGCTTCGCGCCAAGCTCAGAGGGTTCGAGCTTCCAGAGGAGACGGCGCAGTACCTGTTCCGGCGGCTGCCGAGAGACATGGCCAGCCTTTGCGCGTTCCTCGATGAGCTGGATCAGGCATCCCTGGTCGCCCAGCGGCGCCTCACGATTCCATTCGTGAGAGAAGTGATGTCCTCTCGCGAAGCGGCTACCGCAGCGGCCAGGGGCAGGCCTTGAACGCTCGACTGGGCACGCTCAGCGAGTCACCCGCAAGTACGCGATCAACAGAACGAACGAAGCGAACGCGAGCGAGAGACAAACGCCCGCCCAGACGCGAGCGGCGGGATTGGCAACAGCCTCTGTCAAAGCCAGCACGAAAAACGGGATGACGGCCAGCGTGGCCCAGGCATGCGTGCGACGAATGCCTCGGATCAATCCCGGCATCGCCGCAAGGAGCGGCGTGCTCAAGGCGATCACGACGAGCAAGCGAACGACGGAGAGGCGCTCGAGCAGCAGCCAGGCTGCGGTCATCGCGACGAGCGCCAGCGTCATGGCGACCGCGCCATGACGCACCCTCGTCGAGATCGGCGTGCCGGTGTCAGTGCTCTGGCTCAAGGGCGCAGCTTCATAGCGAGCTCCGCCACGCGCCTGCCCAATACCTGCGCGAGAGTGCGCTCATGCTCGGACAAGGTTGGTTGCGTTTCGTCCAAAGCGACGTGACTCGCGCCGTATGGAGAGCCTCCTGCTCGCGTCTGGTTGAGAGCGGCCTCAGTGTAAGGAATGCCGACGATGTACATGCCATGGTGCAGAAGCGGCAGCATCATGCTGAGGAGCGTAGTTTCCTGCCCCCCGTGCATGGTCTGGGTCGAAGTGAACACGCCCGCGGGCTTGCCGGCGAGCGCGCCGCTCACCCAGAGCGCACTCGTCCCGTCCAGGAAATGTTTGAGGGGCGCCGCCATGTTGCCGAAACGGGTGGGGCTCCCGAGGATCAGCCCGTCGCACTCTCGCAGGTCATCGTGCGTGGCGTAGGGCGGCCCGGACGCGGGAACGGGCGATTGCGGCTCGTCGATGACCGTCGCCACTCCCGGAACCGTGCGCAATCTTGCCTTCGCGCCGGCAACCGACTCGATGCCCCGGCACACCTGACGCGCGAGCTGCGCAGTGCTGCCTTTGCGCGAATAAAACAGGACCAGGATTTCGGCCATGCGCGAGCAAGCTCCTGAATTCGAGTGGCGCGTGCGGGGGTCGCCGGAGTCATGTGGGTGGAATGCAACGCAGCACGCGGGTTCGAGGCGTGCGCATTGTATTAACACGTGTCTTGACGGTGTAGGCTCTCGTTGCTACGGTCGATTGAAAAATCCACCCATGGCTCGCTCCCTCTCGCTCAGGTTGGTTCCCGCGCTCGTGCTGCTTTGCACGGGATTGGCGGCGTGCGCGGGCGCGCCGGTGCAGGAGATGAGCAATGCCCGCCAGGCGATTCGAGCCGCTCGCGAGGCCGGCGCCGAGAAGGCGGCGCCTCAGAAGCTGAGCGAGGCGGAGGCTTTGCTCAATCGTGCCGAAAGCCATTTGCAGCGGCGCGCCTATCGCGATGCGAGACGGGATGCGATCGCCGCCCGCGGCAAGGCGAATGAAGCGCTCGACGCTGTACGACTCGAGCACAACGGCGCAGGATAGCCGGCCCTCCGCGAGTCTTTTTCTTCGTTCCCAGGTCAGCGATGGTCGCGCGGCGTTGCTACGTTTCCGGGCGTGTTCAAGGGGTTTTCTTCAGGGCGAGCACGCGGCAGAAGGCCGCCGAAGTAGGCGTGCGCGGTTACGCCAGGAATCTCCCGGACGGACGAGTCGAGGTGCTGGTGGTAGGCGAGCCGCCGGCCGCCCAATCACTGATCGACTGGCTCTGGCGCGGGCCTCCCAGCGCTCACGTGACACGCGTCGAAGTTATAGAGCTCGACCCGCGGGAGCTGGGCGAGCTGCCTGACGGCTTTCATACCCGGTGAGCGCGATCGAGCGCCATTCAAATGAGCCAGCGAGTCCTTCGCCCTCAGCGGTAGTGCCAGCGCTCCGCCAGTCTCCTTAGCACCAGATCGGCGTAGTTGCGACGCCCCACGCTCCCGTTGTAGCGAGCCAGGGCCCTGGTGTAGTCCCCGTTCTCGCGATCCAGATAGAACTTGAGGATCGTGCAGCCCATGCGCACGTTCTGCGCGATTCGCACCAGCTCCTTGTTCGTCATGCCGAGCTGACGCGGCCAGAAAGGCATGATCTGCATCAGCCCCACCGCGCCGGCGGGGGACACCGCCCAGCGGTCGAAGCGGCTCTCGACGTCGATGACGGCCATCACGAGCCCGGGGGGCAGGTTCAGGCGCTTCGCTTCGCAGTGGACGTGGTGCAGGATCTCGGCGCGCTCGCGCTGGTCCTTCACCAGCCTCGCGAGCCTGGGCTCCATGGCCGCGAGCCAGACCTGCCGATCGAACTCGTCCTCGAAGCATTCGCCCGATTCGAGCGCGCGCGCGAGGAGTGCGCCGAGCTCGGCGTCTTCCTGTCTGTCGGCGAGCGCCGGTGCGCTCGCGAGCGCGGCGATGAGGGCGAGGGCGCGTACGTCGAGCTTCATTAGTCGGTCGTTTGATGACTGCCGGGCTCAGCGGCCGCGGGCGCCGGCCCGAGTTCTTCCTGTTCGAATCGTGCTGAGCGGGCAAGCCCTTCGACTATGACCCGGATCACAGGACGATCGTGTTGGCGGCGCGCGCGGCGCACCATATCATGCCCCGGCGCAGGCCAGGAACTCGCCCCGAGCCCTTGATCCGGGCAGTCGAGCGGATTCCGGGGCGGCGCTGTGCACCGCCCTGTCGAACTCGCCTGCCCGACCGAGCGCATGACCGTCGAATACGAAACCCACACCGATCCTCCCGGGAGGACTTCCAGCCGTGCGGTGTACTGGCTGCCGAACCTGTTCACCACCGGCACCCTGTTCGGCGGCTTTTACGCCATCGTCGCCGCCATCAACGGCAACTTCTCGCGCGCCGGCATCGCGATCTTCGTCGCCATGGTGTTCGACGGCCTCGACGGGCGGGTGGCCCGCTGGACGAACACGCAAAGCGACTTCGGCAAGGAGTACGACAGTCTTTGCGACATGGTGGCCTTCGGCGTGGCCCCGGCGATCGTGGCCTATCAATGGGGCATCGAGCGCATCGCGGGCTACGGCAGTTTCTGGGGTCGGTTCGGCTGGCTCGCCGCGTTCTTCTATGCGGTGGCGGCGGCTTTGCGCCTGGCGCGTTTCAACTCGCGCACGGCGACCGTCGACAAGAGATATTTCGAAGGCCTGCCGAGCCCGTCCGCCGCGGCGACGGTCGCGAGCTTCGTGTGGCTTGCGAGCGAGCACGAAGCGGATGGATTGCCGGCGCTCGTGTTCGCATTCGTGATCACGATCTGCATCGGCGCGCTCATGGTGAGCCGGTTCTCGTACTGGAGCGGCAAGGAGCTCAATGTGCGCGGGCGGATTCCCTGGGTCTACGCCGCGCTCATTCCGCTCATCTACGTGGCGATCTCTCTCAGCCCCGAATCGCTCTTCGCCCTGTTCGGAGCCTATGCGCTCTCGGCGCCGCTGCACTGGGTGTGGCGGAAGATTCGCAAGAGGCGAGCGGTCGAAAGCAGCGCCTGAGAGCCGATGTCATTCCTCCCGCGGACTTGCCGGAATAACGATCGATCATGAATGCGCGACGGCTGGCGTATCTGAAGGCGCTCGACATCGACGTGTGGGAGCGTCGCTCCCTTGCGTCGTCTGATGCCGCCTGCGAAGTGGCCGACGCACGGCCGGCAAGGCAGGAAAGCGAAACTGCCGCAGTTGCGCCTGCGCCGGCTGTGCCGGAACCTCTGCATGCGAACGTCGGTCTGCCGGATTCCTCCGCTTCCCCTGTCGCGAAACTCGGATGGGACGAGCTGGTGGCGACGGTGCGATCGTGCACGCTCTGCCCGCTGCACGCGACGAGAACGCAAGCGGTGTTCGGGGTGGGCAATCGACAGGCCGACTGGATGGTCATAGGCGAAGCGCCGGGCGCGGACGAGGACAGGCAGGGCGAGCCATTCGTCGGGCGCGCGGGGCAGCTCCTCAACTGCATGCTGAAGGCCATCGGCTTCGAGCGCAGCCAGGTCTTCATCGCCAACATCCTGAAGTCACGCCCGCCGAACAACCGCGATCCGCGCCCGGAGGAAGTGCGCGCCTGCCTGCCTTACCTGATGCGGCAGATCGAGCTGGTGAACCCGAAGCTCATTCTCTGCGTCGGGCGCATAGCCGCACAAACCCTGCTTCAGACCGACATGCCTATCGGTAAACTGCGCGGCAGGCTCCATCGCATCGCCGGGAACCGCCCCATGGTCGTCACCTATCATCCGGCCTACCTGCTGCGCAGTCCCGGTGAGAAGCGCAAGGCGTGGGCGGACCTGGTGCTCGCGCTGACAACGTTCGAGCGGGGCGCCGCTTGAGGCGAGGCAAAGGCTCGGCCAGGGTGCATCCGATCGATCACAGTGGCCGAAGAGGCGCCGGTGAACTGGCCGTCGGGCAGGAGAGTTCTTGAAGCCGTGAGCGCCGAAGTCGATTCGACCAGATTGCTCGAGGACGTGCGCTTGCGTCCGATGGCCCTGAGCGACGTGGCCTCCGTCGTCGCCATCGAGCGCGCCTCGTACGGATTTCCCTGGAGCGAAGGGGTTTTCCGCGACTGCATCCGGGTCGGCTATCTCTGCCGCGTCATCGAAGCCCGGGGCGAGGTCGCCGGTTACGGCATCATGTCTTACGGCGCCGGCGAAGCGCACATTCTCAACATCTGTGTGCGAAGCGACCTGCGCGGCGCCGGTATCGGGCGCAAGCTCATGGACTACCTGCTCGAGCGCGCCCGCTCGGCCGGGATGCAGGAGGTCTTCCTCGAGGTGCGGCCCTCCAATCCGATCGCGATCCACCTGTACGAGTCGCTCGGGTTCACGCGCGTCGGGGTTCGCAAGGGCTACTACCAGGCAACCGGCGGCCGCGAGGACGCCTGGGTGTACAAGCTCGTCCTCTCGGCGGAGCCCTGAGCCGCGTCCGGGCCCGCTCGAGACGCTCTAGATCTGACGCCGCTGGCGCACCCGGTCGGCGATCTTGAGGCGAAGCTCGCGATCCTGGCTCATCCGCTCGGCGATCCTGTTGAACTCCTCTAGCTCGAGCCCGCTTCTTTCCACCGCCTCGATGATCTTGCCTTCCGCATCCGTCCTGAGCTTGTGCTCCTCGCGCGGATCGTCGGCGGCTTCGAGCGCCTTCTGCGTATCGGACTGGATCGCCTCGACGGCGATGTAGGCGTCGGCGAACCGATCGAGCTTCTCCTCATCGATCTGATCTTGCGAGGGTGAGACGATCTCGGGCGGGACCGGCTCCTCTTCAGCCTCAGGCACCTGGGCCCAGACGGATGCGCCAGCCAGGGCGGCCCACACCGCGCCGGCTGTGCCAGCGAGGGAAAACGTTCTCTTCATGGCTCCTCCCTCGGGGGCTGCAACAAAAACGCAACCCGCCATCCAGCCGCCGGGTTCCGGCGCCGGAACCCGGCCCGCGGGAGGTCGTTAAGGATTTGAGCGCGTTTTTCGGCGAATGCGGATGAACGTGTCATCCGCGCAAGACCCTGGTGACGGCAGAGGAGTGAGGCCATGGCATTCAGCAACTTCTGGCGGGGAGATCGTGAGCGCGAGCGCCCAGAGTCTGATCGCGACCGGGATCGGGGACGCTGGTCAGGCGGGCAGTGGCGCAACGAAGGCCGCGGGCGCGACTTCGGTCGGGATTACGAGCGCGAGCGCGAAAGCCGTCGCCGCTTCGGCTCGCCGGGCTGGAGCCCCGGCGGCGAGTACTACGCCGATCGCGGGCGATTCGGCAGCGAGAGTTACGGACGATCCTGGGAAGAGGACGATGAGGCGCGCGATTGGGGGCGCGGCGGCCGCGACTGGGATTGGGATCAGGAGGGCCGCAGGATGACGGGCGAGCGCGGCTACTACGGAGGGCGTGGAGCGATGGGGTACGGAGTTCCCGGTCGGGAGCCCGACTACGGCCGGCAAAGCACCTACGGGCACGGTGAGTTCGACGATCAGGGCGAAGTCGACGTGCAATATGGAAGAGGCCAGTATCGAGGTCGAGGGCCTCGCAACTACCGTCGTTCGGACGAACGCATCCGCGAAGATGTGTGCGATGCGCTGACCGATGATCCGATGCTCGATGCTTCCAACATGGAAGTGACGGTCAAGGACGGCGAAGCAATGCTGTCCGGAACGGTGAGATCCCGGCAGGACAAGCGGCGCGCCGAAGACATCGTCGAGCGTATCTCGGGCGTGAGGGACGTTCACAACAGTCTCAGAGTCTCGACAGAGCCGTTCG
>DASVCI010000074.1:0-9211 GCA_036381695.1 Steroidobacteraceae bacterium | reverse complement strand
GGCGCCCGTCCCGTGACGAACTGTCCGAACACGAAGTGTTCCACGCCGAGCCCGATGATCGAGAGCGCAAACAGGATGCGGCCGAATCGCAACAGAATCGTGCCTGCTCGTTCCAACTCACCCCCTTCGATGGCACCGGATACCCTGTAATTGCCGGCTGCACGCGTGTTCGCTGTCCGAGTGTTCATGATGTCCCTTCATGCTGTGGCGGCTGCTGAGGGAGCGCATGATGCGCGATCGTGTGCGTCCCTGCACACCTCAAGCCGTAGACTCAGCAACGAGTGCGTCAGGCGCCGTCTTTTTCTGCTCTGGCAGGGGCTCGCCTGGCTCCCGAGCGACCGGAAAGCTGACGCTCCTGCGTTTGCAGCGTCTCCTCGAGGACCGTCAGCAGCGCGGAGAAGCTCTTCACGTCACGGGCGGAAACGGCGGCGAGCACGCGGCCTTCGAGCTGTCGCAGACAATGGTGCAGGCGAGTGGCGAGCGTCGCCCCCTGGGCCGTCAGACCGATCACGAACGTTCTGCGATCCTTTTCGCTTGGCTCGCGAACGATCAGTTTCTTCTCCGTAAGTCGGTCGAGCACGCTGGTCAGCGTGGAACGGCGGTGCGCGAACGCCGCGTGCAGCTCACCAACCGTGCAGGGGCCCACTGCGATGAGGTGCGTGAGAATATGTGCTTCCGCCTGAGTCACTCCGAGCTGCGTCAGATGCGCGATGTACAGCCCGATCCGATGCGTGGCTCGATGGATCGAGGGAATGAGTTGCAGCGGTTTCATTCGTGAGCTCGACATCTGGCAGGCGGATCTTCAGGCAAGAGGGTGCAGGTCCGGCTCGACCCAGCCGGCGCGTGCGGCCGCGCTTTGCAGGAGCGAGGGGCTGTAGTGTCGGCCGGGAGTGCCCTTATCGAGCAGATGCGGGTGGGCGCGAAGAAAGGCGTCGAAGTCCTCGCGCGGATCCTGGGCGATGGCGCGGGCGATGAGCTTCATCCAGAGGACGGTCAGCGTGTGGTGATACTTGCCGGGCACGCCGTTTGCGGCGGCATATCTGCGTACGTGCTCGGCCATCTTCGTCAGTGCCTCTTCATAGGCGAATCGGCGCAAGTAGAGCCAGGCGACGCGCACGTGCTCGCGGTGGCCGAAGCGCTCGGCAGGCAGCGTGCACGCCTCGAAGGAGCGCAGGAACACCTCATCTGAATCGAACGTTACAGGCGCGGCGCAGGCGAGCATGGGCCTTCTCCGATTGCGGCAGCAGCGGCGGGGATAAAGTACGATATCGTACTATTCGATTTCAGGCAATCCGCCGCGGGCGGAACCCGCGGCCCCGGCATGAGACGTTTACGCCTGGGTTACGAATTTGCATCCTTCGCGTCGCACAAACTGCGTGAATCTGGACACATCAACCTTGCAAAAGCGGCTGAACCCTTGTGGAATCGGCCCCGAGCGGCGCAAGCCGGAATGGGGAAAATCATGCGACTCGTTGTTCTGACTGCACTGATCGTGACGGCCGGATGCGCCAGCCAGGCGACCGCTCCGGACCAAGCGGCTTCCGCCGGAAATAGGGAGGCCACGCAGGCGGCGGCGGCCTCCTCGTCGGCCGAAGGCGGCTTCAACATCCCGCCGGGCTACAGGAAGCGGCCCGACAAGGGCCCTGATGTGTACTGCGCCAAGATGGTCGTGCTCGGGTCGCGATTCCCGAAGGAAGACTGTCGGACGGAGCAGCAGCTGCGAGACCTGGAAGAGCAGAAGGCCGCGATGCGTGGCGAGATGGGCCAGCGCATGGGCGTCTGCGCCTCGGCGAATCCCTGCTCGTCAAATTGAGCATTTCTGGTCTTCGAGGGCGCCGCGGCGCCGCGGCAGGTGGGTGAGGGGGCGTGAGCCGCCCGCCCACCGTCGCGTCTTTCCTGAACCGCACGCGTGCCCGCCTGAAGCCCACCCGCGCGCGCCAGGGTCCTCCCGGGCATCATCCTGCGCCCGATCTCCCGCCCCCGGCCGTTAGGGGGGACCCTAACCTTAGTGACCGCTTGTGCTCGCTCCCCTCAGGGATTATTGTCGCCCCCGGTTCCGTGGCCAGGAGGCTCGACCGAGCATTAATAGCGGCAATCAGAGACTTACGAAATATTGTTGATGTTCCGGAATGACTGACAGCTCGACGCGCCCCGCCTCGGACATCGGTTTCGGCCTGACGAGGGATCCGTTTGCCGACTGCAAGGACGAATCGTTTTTCTTCCCCAGCGAGCAACACCTCAGAGCCCTCGAGTTCATGGGGCACGCGCTATGGACCCGCGCGCGAATGGGGGTGGTCACGGCCGAGCATGGCTGCGGCAAGAGCCTGCTCATCGCCCGACTGATGAAGGAGCTGGACGAGCGCGTCGTCTCGGCAACGATCCAGCGCGAGCAGATCACACCGCGGGATTTCCTGCTCGAGATCCTGCGCCAGTTCGGTTTCGCGATCGACGAGAACGACAAGTCCGACCGGCGCCGCCTCCTCGAACGGTTCGTGACACACCAGTCCGCCCTGGGGCGGATCTGCCTGCTCGTGGTCGAGAATCCGCAGGCCATGCACCCTTCGGTGCTGGAGGAGCTGCGCTACCTGGCTGCAGTCGAAAGCGAGGGCGCGCGCGTGCTCAAAGTTCTGCTGCTGGGGCAGCAGTCTCTGAATCACGTGCTCGAATCGCCGCGCATGGCGCAACTCGTGACGGGTCATGTCCCGCGGTTTGCGCTTGCACCATTCAGCGAGGATCAGACAGCCGCGTACGTTGCCCATCGGCTGCGCGCCGCTGGCGCTCCCGATCCGGACGCGTTGATGCCGTACACGCTGATGCCGCAGATTCATGCTGGCACCGGCGGCATTCCTGGCCAGATAAACAAGCTGTGCGCCCGAGCGCTCGCCTTTGCCGCGGCCGAAGAGGCGCCGTTTGTCACCACTTCCGCGCTCGACATCGCGATAGAGGAGCTGGGCTGGCAGCATCGTCGCCTGCCCGCAGCCCCTGCCGATGAGCCGGCACCCGAAACGCCGACTCCTCGCGCCAGGCTCGTCATCAGCATGCAGGGCTTGCCCGACCAGGAGGTCGCGCTCGAGGGCGATCGCATTCTGCTGGGTCGGGGAGAGGAGGCGGACGTGCGCATCGACTCGGTGTTCGTCAGCCGCTATCACGCCCTGATCGTCCACGACCATGGGCAGGACCTGCTGCTCGACTTGGGTAGCACCAATGGCCTGGTGGTCAATTCCCAGCGCATCCTGCGGCGGGCCTTGCGGCACCGCGACCTGATCCAGGTCGGCCCGGCGAAAGTCGTTTATCTCAACGAGCATGCCGCGGCGCGCCTCGAGCCGGATCCCGGAGAGACCATCTGCTTTGCCCGGCCGGGCTTTCTCCTGGCCGCGGGGGAGAAAGAAGAAGGCGCCGTGCTGGCGTTCGGCCGGCTCGATGGCACGAGCTGAGCGAGGGTCCTGACGATCGGCTGAGTGCGGATCAGGCCGTCGCGAGGCCCCGCGGCCCCGGCGCCAGTTGCCGCCGTAGGGGCCTGCCAGTAGAGTGTCGCCCTCCCAGCGTTTGCGCGTTCCCGATTTTCTGATGTCTCCAACTGTGCCGAGGCACGGGGGGAGACGCTCGCGCAACGATCAGGGCCGGCGCGGGGTGCGGCCAGCCCGCCCGATGCACTCGAGTGGGGCATGAGGGCCGGCGGCTCGAAGGGCGCTGGGTCGGAATCGAAGGTGAACGAGAGAACACAGACGTGGAGCGGTGGCGCGTACATAAATTCGGCGGCTCGAGCGTCGCCGATGCGGCATGCATGGAACGCGTGGCCCGGATCCTCGAGCAGGATGCGCATCCGCGTCTTGCCGTCGTCCTGTCGGCTTGCCGCGGCGTAACGGACGCGCTGCTCAACCTGGTCACGAGCGCCGAGCGCCAGGAAGGATCGATCGCCCAGGGCCTCGAAGCCCTGCGCAGCCGGCACGAGACCATCGCGCAGGCCCTCCTCAAAGAGGCGCCCCGCCGGGAGTTCCTCGACTCGTTCGAGCGGGACTGCCAGGACATCGCGAGCATCCTGCACACGGTCGAGCTCATACGCTCGGCTTCTCAGGCCGTTCGCGACCTGATCGCGGGATTCGGCGAGCTCTGGTCGACGCGGCTCTTCAGCGCCTACCTGCGTCAGCGGGGCTCGAGGCCCGGCCCGGTGCAGTGGGTCGACGCGCGCGACATCATTACGGTCGAGTGGGGGCCGCTCGGGCCCAGCGTGCTGTGGGAAGCCTCGCAGGCCAACATGCAGAAGGTGCTGCCTCCGGAGCCTGCGACACTCATCATCACCGGATTCATCGCGCGCGACGCGAAGGGTTTGCAGACCACGCTCGGACGCAACGGGAGCGATTTCTCCGGCTCCATCTTCGGCGCGCTGCTCGATGCCGAGGAGATCCACATCTGGACCGACGTGGACGGCGTCCTGAGCGCCGATCCCAGGCTCGTGCCCGACGCCAAGGTCATCGACTCGCTGTCCTACAACGAGGCGATGGAGCTCGCGTACTTCGGCGCCAAGGTCATCCACCCGCAGACCATGGCTCCGGCGGTGCTCAAGGGCATCCCGATCTGGATTCGTAACACGTTCGCGCCGGAGAAGCCCGGCACCCTGATCTGCGAGCGCCCGGTGTCCAGCAATACGGTGAAGGGCATCACGTGCATCGATCGGGTGGCGCTGGTCAACCTCGAGGGCACGGGCATGATCGGCGTGCCAGGCACGGCTCACAGGCTGTTCGGAGCGCTGCGCGAGCACGGCATCTCGGTGATTCTCATTTCGCAGGGAAGCTCCGAGCATTCGATCTGCTTCGCGATCCCGGAAGCCGAGGCGGCGCGGGCCGAAGTCGTGGTGCGTCAGGCGTTCGATCGGGAGCTCAGGGAAGGTCAGATCCAGAGCGTGGACGTCTCGCCCGGCTGCAGCATTCTCGCAGTGGTCGGTGACGGCATGGCCGGCGCTCATGGCGTGGCCGCCAAGGTGTTCGGCGCGCTGGGCTCGGCAGCCGTCAGCGTTCGCGCCATCGCCCAGGGGGCCTCCGAGCGCAACATTTCGGCAGTCATCGACGCGAAGTATTCCTCGCGCGCCCTGCGCTCGGTGCACTCGAGCTTCTATCTCTCTCCGCACACGATCTCGATCGGGCTCATCGGCCCCGGCGTCGTCGGCAGCGCGTTGCTCGACCAACTCGCCTCGCAGGTGCAGCGTCTGTCGCGCGATCTGAAGCTCGAGCTCAGGGTGCGGGGCATCATGACATCCAAGCGCATGCATCTCTCGCAACGGGAGGTGCCGCTGTCGCGCTGGCGCGAGGTGCTGGCGAGCCAGAGCGAGCCGGCGGATCTCGTCCGCTTCGCCGAGCACGTGCATGCCGAGCACTTGCCGCACGCGATCATCATCGACTGCTCGGCAAGCGCCGAGGTGGCCTCGCGCTATCCGAGCTGGCTTGCCGACGGCATTCACATCGTGACGCCGAACAAGAAGGCGAACAGCGCGAAGCTCGAGTTCTACAGGCAGCTCCACGAGGCTCGCCGCGCCGGCGGCGCGCACTATTTGTACGAGGCGACGGTTGGGGCGGGGCTGCCCATCATTCAGACGCTGCGTGACCTGCGCGAGACCGGAGACGAGATCCGGCGGATCGAAGGCATGCTGTCCGGCACGCTCGCCTATCTGTTCAACGTCTGGGACGGCTCCGAGCCGTTCTCGTCCGTCGTGCGAACGGCCAAGGCGCGGGGCTACACCGAGCCCGATCCGCGAGACGATCTTTCCGGCATGGATTTCGCTCGCAAGCTCATCATCCTCGGCCGCGAGATGGGGCTCGAGCTCGAGCTCGAAGACGTGCAGCTCGAGGGCCTGGTGCCACGCGCGCTTGCGGCCTGCGGGCCGGAGGAGTTTCTCGAGCGCCTGCCGGCGTTCGATGCGGAAATGGGCGAGCGCTTGAAGGCCGCCCGCAGCCGCAATCGCGTGCTGCGCTATGTCGGCTCGCTCGATGCCGCGACCAAAACGGCGCGAGTCGGCCTTGTGGAGCTGGAGCGGTCGCACACGTTTGCCAACATCGCGTTGACCGACAACGTGGTGCGCTTCCTTACGCAGCGCTACAACGAGAATCCTCTCGTCGTGCAGGGCCCCGGGGCGGGGCCGGAAGTGACGGCAGGCGGTGTCTTCGCCGATTTGTTGCGCGTCTGCGCCTACCTGGGTGCCAAGCTGTGAGCGTGAGAGAAGCCGCCACTGCATTCGCACCCGCCAGCGTCGGCAACGTCGCTGTCGGCTTCGACGTGCTCGGCCACAGTTTTCAGGCGATCGGCGATAAAGTGACGGCCCGGAGGGTTGCCGAGCCCGGCGTGCGCATCGCAGCGATTCGGGGCACAGTGACCCATCTGCCGAAGCGGGCTGAGCGGAACACCGCGGGCATGGCCGTGCTCGCGATGGTGCGGAATCTGAAGCCCGACTTCGGCATCGAGCTCGAGATCGAGAAGGGCATTCCGCTCGGCTCGGGGCTCGGAGGCTCGGCGGCGTCGGCGGTCGCCGCGGTCGTGGCCGCCAACGCGTTGCTGCCGAATCCGCTTGGCAAGCTCGAGCTCCTCAAGTTCGCAATGCAGGGGGAGGCGGTCGCAAGCGGCTCGGTGCACGTCGACAACATCGCACCCTCCTTGTATGGGGGGCTGGTGCTGACCGTGGGCATCGACAATCCCAACGTCAAGCAGATCCCGGTGCCGCCCGACGTGCGTTGCGTCCTGGTGCACCCGCACATGACCCTGTCGACCCGGGCCGCCCGCGGCATTCTGAAGCCCACGGTAGAGCTCTCGGACGTCATCTGGCAGTCGGCCAATCTCGCGGGTTTCCTCGCGGGGTGCTATACGGCTGATCTGGCATTGATCCGCGAGTCGCTCGAGGACGTCATCATAGAACCGCAGCGCCGCGAGTTGATTCCGGGGTTTGGGGCGGTGAAGCAAGCCGCCAAGAGTCATGGTGCGCTCGGCTGCTCGATCTCGGGCGCCGGGCCGACCGTTTTCGCCTGGTGTGAGGCGCAGGATGCCGAGCGCATCCGCGATGCCATGGTGGCCGCGTTTGCCGACGCGAAGCTGGCGAGTGACGCATGGATCTCGACGCTCGATCCAGCCGGCGCCCGTATCGTCGAGTGAACCAACCGCTTCGCCGCCGCCATGTACTACACGAGCACACGCAACGCCGATCACCGGGTCCGCCTGGGAGCTGCCATTGCACAGGGCATCGCGCCGGACGGGGGTCTGTACGTCCCGGAGCGCTTCCCTCATTTCACTCCAGTCGGCCTGGACGGCGCCATGGATCTGCCGGCCATTGGCGCGCGCCTGCTGGCTCCCTTCGCCGAGGGAGATCCGCTCGCGGAGGAGCTGCCCGCCATCTGCCGGGAGGCCTTCGACTTTCCGGCGCCGGTCATCCACATCGACAGAGCGCCCGCGCCCTTGTCCGTGCTCGAGCTGTTCCACGGGCCGACATGCGCGTTCAAGGATTTCGGCGCGCGCTTCCTGGCGGGTTGCCTCGAGCGCATCCATCGCAACCAGAAGCGCAAGCTCACCATCCTGGTGGCAACCTCGGGCGATACCGGCGCGGCGGTGGCCGCTGCTTTCCACAATCGTCCGTGGGTCGAAGTGGTCGTGCTCTATCCCAAGGGGCTGGTCTCGCCCAGGCAGGCCCACCAGCTCGCCTGCTGGGGCGGCAATGTGCGCACGTTCGCCGTGCGCGGCACGTTCGATGACTGCCAGCGCATGGTGAAGGAAGCGTTCCTCGACCCGGCGCTCAGCGAGACGCGCCAGCTTTCCTCGGCCAACAGCATCAACATCGGGCGGCTCCTGCCGCAAATGGTCTATTACGCCAAGGCGGGCCTCGAGCTCTGGCGTGAGACGGGGCGGCGCGCGAATTTCATCATTCCGACAGGGAACCTCGGCAACGCGCTCGCCTGCATCTGGGCGCGGCACATCGGCGTGCCGATCGGAGAGATCGTGCTCGCCACCAACGCGAACCAGTCGATCACGGAGTTCCTGCGCACCGGAGAATGGCAGCCGCGCCCGAGCATTCCGACGCTGGCCTCGGCCATGGACGTGGGCAATCCGAGCAACATGGAGCGGCTGCGCGCCCTGCACCCGGACTTCGAAGAGCTGCAGGACCAGATCGGCGCCTCCAGCGTGGACGACATCGAGATTCGCGGGACGATCCGCCGGGATTCGCATGAGCTCGATCGCCTGTGGTGTCCGCACACCGCGACCGCGGCGAAAGTGTTTCGCCGCCTGCTCGCGCGTGGCGCGCGTGGGCACTGGGTGGTCGTGGCCACCGCGCATCCGGCCAAGTTCAACGAAGTTGTCGAGGCGCAGACCGGGCGCGAGGTGCCGATCCCGCCCAGCCTCGCCCGGCTCCTCTCCCTGCCGAGGCAGGAGAGCGAGCTAGAGCCTACGCTCGAGGCGCTGCGGGCGGCGCTCGACCAAGGGTGACGATGCAGCTCACGGATCAGATTCCATCCTGGACCTTGCCCGCCGCGGGCGCCGCGGCCGTAATCGCATTGGGCGCCTGGGGCGCGCTCGCAGTGCGCAAGTATCGCGAGCGCCGCGCGATCGATGCCGCCATCTCGAGCGTCGCCTACGACATGCTCAAGAACGTGCTGATCCCGAACGGCATGGGCGGGCAGATCCACGTGCATTACCTGCTGCTCACGCAGCGGGGTCTGCTGGTGGCGGATCTGCTCGACCGGCCGGGCGCCATCTTCGGCGGCGACCAGATGCTCGAGTGGACGGCGATCGGCAAGAAGCGCCGTTACACCTTTCCGAACCCGCAGCATGCGCTCTATGACCGGATGGCGGCGGTGAGGCTCCTGACCGGAGATGTGCCCGTGGAGGGTCGCTTGGTCTTCACGATGCGCAGCGAATTTCCCAAGGGGAAGCCGCGCAACGTGCTCAGGATCGATGGGCTGACGCAGGAGTTCCCCCCTGTGGACAAGGCGCGCGGGGCCATTGCCGCCGCGTTCGCCGATGTCTGGGCGAACGTGAAGAAGAACGCCGAGCCCAATCCGCTCGCCGCTTGAAATAAGAACGTCCCTTCCCCCGCTCTGCGGGGGAAGATACCGTCTTTCCCGTCAACCTCCAGAGGCGACCAACGAGGGGTTGTACGGAACGCGGTACTTCAAGATTCCAAATGCGATGTGCAGCAGGCGGCGCATCAGCGCGCCCAAGGCACACATCTTCGACTTAC
>DASVCI010000073.1:0-11718 GCA_036381695.1 Steroidobacteraceae bacterium | reverse complement strand
TTCCCCTCCCCCACTTGTGGGGGAGGGCTCAGGGTGGGGGCGTGTGAACTGACCCCCTGTCGGATTTCTTGTCGATCCGCCCGACCGGCCGCGACCCCGGCGGCAACCGGCTTTTCTAAGCGATTGAACAATAAGCCGGTTTTTTCTCTGGCACCTTTGCTGCATGTAAGCTGTCGCCGACACCAAGTCGGCTTGAGAGCTCACAAGCCAACATGAACCTCCAACGCATGACCAAGGCCCTGCTTGCCGCGGTTTTGTTGGCTGCTGCGCATGCCGCCAACGCGGTCATCACTCTGAGCCCGTCCACGTCCGGGGTCATCGCGGGGTACGGCTATGGCCCGGCCAACTGCGAGCCGGACTGTGTGAGCGAGGTGTTCGGTCTCGGTGGCTCCACGCTCGAGCTCCTGTACAAAGCCGAGGCCGAGTTCCTGGTGGCTGACGAGGAAGGCCCGTACCGCCATTCGTACAGCACGGTCTTCTACAACAGTCTGCTCGACCCGTCGAACGCGGTTCTGACCTGGAACCTCGGCCCGATCATCGACTGCTCGTCCTGCTATCTGGCGATCAAGGACGGTAACCACTCGCCCGGCTACTACTTCTACGACCTCTCGGGCTGGAACGGCGTCGAGCTCATCAGCCTGCAGAACTTCTGGCCGCGCCAGGGCGCCATCTCGCACATCTCGATCTGGGGTGTCACGGGGGGCGACCACAGCGTCCCCGAGCCGGCGACGCTTGGCCTCCTGGGGCTCGGCCTGATCGGCGTGGGGCTCGCGCGACGCAAACGGCGCGCGTAACCTTCCCTCTCGAGGTGAGGTTCGGTGATGAAAGGCGATCCCCGTGATCGCCTTTCGTCTTCATGGGGCGGGCTCGACCCTGAGCAGCCGCCCCTGGGGGCTGTCGGTCAGGAGATAAAGGCAACCGTCGGGGCCCTGGCGAACGTCCCGAATGCGCGCCCGGAGCTCTCGCAGGAGCCGCTCCTCGTGCACGACCCGATCCTCGTCGAGAACGAGCCGCACCAGCATTCCGTAGAGCCCGCCCGCGAACAGATTGCCCTTCCAGCTCGGAAACCGATCGCCCACGTAGAACGTGAGCCCGCTGGTCGCGATGGAAGGCACCCAGTATTTGACCGGATCGACGATGCCCTCCCGCCGCTGCCCCACCCCGATGCGATCGCCGCTATAGGCGACGCCGTAGGTGACGAGCGGCCATCCATAATTCGCGCCCGGCCGGACGATGTTCAGCTCGTCCCCGCCTTTCGGGCCGTGCTCGGTGATCCAAAGCTCGCCCGTGACGGGATGAAGCGCGGCCCCCTGCACGTTGCGATGTCCATACGACCAGATCTCGGGCAGCGCGCCGGGGACGGGGATGAAGGGGTTGTCCTCCGGCGGCCTCCCGTCACGTCGCACGCGAACGATCTTTCCGAAATGCGTATCGAGGCCCTGTGCACGCACGGTGAAGTGCTTCATCGAGCGCTCACCGAGCGTGATGAACAGCGTGCCATCGCGAGCGAAGACGAGACGCGAGCCGAAATGAGCTGGCGAGTCCGCTGCGGGTTGCTGCCGGAAAATGACGCGGACGTCCTCCAACGCGTTGCCGGCAAGACGCGCCCGCGCGACGGATGTGCCGTTCCCGCCCTCGCGCGCCTCGGCGTACGAAAGAAAAATCTCGCGCGAGGTGGCGAAGTCCGGTGCGATCGCAACGTCGAGCAACCCGCCCTGACCTTTGGCCACGACGCTCGGGACCCCGCGGATCGGTGGCCCGAGCGAGGTCCCTTGCACGAGACGCAGTCGCCCCGGACGCTCGGTGACCAGCATGCGTCCATCGGGCAAAAACGCGAGGCCCCACGGGTGCTCGAGGCCTTGCACTACGGTTACGACGCGAATGCGCTCTTGCTCCGTCTTGAGATCGAGCGCGGAATCGGTGCCGCTCGCCGCAACGGCATACGAGCTTGCAAGCACCGCTGCAAGAGCGGCGCACGACGCCCTCTTACGAAGGTTTGCGGCCCTTTTGGTTGCGCTGGTGGATCGTGACATGGTGACGATTCTAAGCACGCTGATCCTCCCCTCCGGGCTGTCCTATTTTCTGTTCGGTCTCGGGCTGCTCGCCGTCGCATTCAAGCGCACACGCGCAGCATCGTGGTGGCTGCTCGCGAGCTCGGGCGCCATCCACGTCGTGTTCTCCATCGGAGCCGTCGCGGCGGCGCTCATGAGCCCGCTGGACTATGCACATCGGGCCGTCCAGGACCCGAAGCAGTTCCCCGAAGCCGAGCACATCGTGGTCCTCACAGGCTGGGCTGGCGACGATCCGGAGATGCCGCTGACTGGACAACTGAGCCCAGCCGCCGCCTACCGCGTGCTGCACGCGCTCGAGCTGTACAGCGAGCGCCCGGATTGTGACGTCATAGTCTCCGGCGAGGAGACGACGGCGCACATCATGGCAAAGGTGCTCAGGAAACTCGGCGTTCCCGCCGGCAGGCTCCGGATCGAGGACGACTCGCCGACCACGGCCGACAGCGCAACCCATTTACGCCAGCTCGTCGGGAGCGATCCGTTTTTCCTGGTCACTTCCGCCGGTCATCTCGTGCGCGCCCTGGGAGCGATCGAACGCGCGGGCCTGAACGCCATCCCCGCTCCCACCGATCATCAGCTTCCGAAAGATTGGCGCCGAGCCGAGCTCACCCCCAGTCCGTTCTCGCTCGTCGTCTCGGATCGCGCAATGCACGAATACGCCGGCATCCTCTGGTATCGCCTGCGCGGGCGAGCGTAGTCGTCGCTCGATATCGCTACAGGTCTCGCGTCAACGCCGCATCGCCGACCGCACTCGACCGATTCGAGATGCGGCTGGCGAGCAGCTCGGCCGCATCGCGCAGGCGCTCGACGATTCGGCGCGCCTCTTCATCGCCGCGATTGTACGGATCTGGAATTTCCACCGGCCCGGGCGCAAACGCCCCCAACCATACGAGCTTGTCTTCGGCTGCCCCCATGTGACGCAGCGCCGCCCAGTTGTGGCGGTCCATGAGGACAATCAGATCCGCCCACGCCAGGTCTTCCGCGCTAGCGACCGATGAGCGGTGATGCTCGAGCCGGACTCCGTAGTCGTGCGCGATGCGCACGTGACGCTCCGGCGATGGTCGGCCGGCGACGGCGTGAAAGCCAGCAGAACGCACTTCGACTGACCCACCAAGGCGGGCTTTCAGCAGCTCTGCCACGAAGGGACTTCGATAAATGTTTCCGTAGCAGATGACGAGAATTTTGCGGGCGCTGGTGCGCTTCAACCTGGCACGCGACCGAGGCCGCGCCGTTGCCACCGCAAACATCGCGCGAAGGCGCAGGATCGCTGCGTGCTGAATCCGTCGGAAAAGGGCCCGCCAATCTCGTTTCGAAGCCATGCTCAACGCCAGGGCAGGTAGACCTGCGCATCAGCCGCCGGCGTGAGCGGCCGGCACCCCGGAAAGATCATCCAACGCTGGCCTTCAGCGTCTGGTAATCGATCTTGTCCGTTGACGTACGCGGCAATCGATCCAGCACCGTGAAGAGATCCGGAATCATGTACGGCGGCAGGGTCTGAGCGCAGTGTCCCTTGAGCGCGATTTTGCTCAGAGACTTGCCTTCCTGACAGCTCACGAATGCACAAACCCGCACTCCGGACTCAGGATCGGGGACCGCAACGCAGGCGGCGTCGCGGATATCCGGATGCTTCGAGAGCGCGACTTCGATCTCACCGAGCTCGACCCGATAGCCGCGCCGCTTCACCATGCGATCCCGGCGGCTGATGTAGCGATACCCAAGCCCCGGCTCCTCGACCACGATATCGCCGGTCCGATACCACTTGCGGCCGTCCGAATCGACGTAGAACGCCCTGGCATTCTGCTCGGGCAAATTCCAGTAGCCGCCCATCACGTTGGGGCCCGAAACGAGCAACTCTCCCGGGTCGCCGACCTTCACGGGCCGGTTCTGCTCGTCGACGACCATTCCGAGATTGGGCGGACAGATCTGGCCGATGGGGAACGTCGCCATGCTGTCGATCGAGCCGTCCTTCGGCACTTCGTACCAGGTGCAGACGTTGGTCTCGGTCGGACCGTACAAATTGAAATACCGCGGCGCGCTCCAGAACTTCGTGAGCGCGCGGTACTGCGGCAGCGGGAACACTTCGCCGGCGAAGAACACCATCCTGAGCGCGGAGTAGTCGTAGCGACCGAGCTTGCCGTAGTTTGCGAGCAAGCTGAGGATCGAGGGCGTGGAATACCAGATGCTGATGCGCTCCTCGGAAATGACTTGCGCCAGCTTGAGCGGATCTTTGCCCAGCGCCTCGCCTATCAGCACCAGCGTCGCGCCATGCTTGAGCGAGACGTAGATATCCAGAATCGACAGGTCGAAGTGGAACGGCGCGTGCGAGGAGAACCTGTCCTCGTGGCTGGGCGAGAAGACCTCGCTGCACCAGTCGATGAAGCTCGCGGCGTTCCGGTGCGACAGCACGACGCCTTTCGGCGTCCCCGTCGAGCCTGATGTATAGAGGATGTAGGCGATGTCGTCCGGGGCGATCGACGCCGACGCAACCTTTGGCGCCGGATCGTCCTTCTCCAATTGAGTGAGCAGATCGTGCAGCGGCTGGGCGGAGGAGCCCGTGTCGAGCGCGAGGATCGCGGGCGTGGCGCCCAGCTCTGACAGCGCCTGCACGAATGCGCCCTCGAGGCTGCGCTCCGTCACCACTGCTCTCACTGAGCAGTTGTTGTGAATGTACGCCCCGCGCGCCGCCGGTGACTCGGCGTCTACTGGCACGTATGCCGCGCCGGCCTTCAAGATCCCGAAGATCGTGGCGACGGCATCGACAGACTTGTACAGTCGCATGCCGACGCGATCACCGGGACGCACGCCGAGGTGCACCAACCTGTCCCGGAGGCGATCGGAAAGCTCGGCAAGCTCAGCATAGGTCAGGCTGGCGCCGCCCGGCACCTTGACGGCCGTCTTGCCTGGAAAGCGGCGCGCCGAGCTCTCCAGCAGGTCGACTAGCGAGCGGGTCGCGGTCATGGCCCTACGATCTCTTCGAGCGAACCAGGCGCTCGATGCTCTCCACGGTCGAGAGATTCCCGGCATCGAGGTCGTTGGCCTCGAACTCGACCTTGAAGGTCTCCTCGAGGAAGGTCACGAGCTTGAGCGTGGAGAGCGAGTCGAGGATGCCGCTTTCCTTCAGCTCGGTCTGATCGGTCAGGTTCGCCGGATCCTCGCCCGGCAGGAAGTTGTCCAGGATGTAGCGCCGAACGGTCTCGCGGATGTTATCCATCAGGGGGAATCCTCTGTCGTCACGGGTTGGCGGGCTCGAGGCTCGCTTGCGGGCGCCGGCGCGTATCGTGCCAGATACGGCGCGAGCTCTTCGTACAACTTCTCTGCGATGAGTCGATGCCCGGCGGCGTTCGGGTGCTCATCCCATGGCGCGATTCTGAGCGCATCGCGCGCTTCCTCCGGGAAGACATCGAACAGGTTCAAAACAGGCACGTTCGCCTTTTGCACGGCCTCGAGATTCGGAATGCCCTCGGGCACATCGTCGATCACCGCGTTCAGAGCCAGCATCAAGGGCTGAGCTCCATGCTCGCGCGCCGCGGCCGCAATACGGGCAATCGACCAGTCGTTCACTTGTTCGGAGATCCAGCGCGATCGCGCCTCCGCTTCATCCTGAGGCATGCGCGCACTGATCCCCAACGCACCGGCCATCGCGCGCGCCCATTCAAATGGCACGGGGAAACGCCCGCGCGGTACGTCGGCCAGCCCGGCCTGCTCCAACAGGGATTTGAAGTCGGGGTCGGGGATGTCGGTGCCGTTTGCCACGATCTTCTGGATATAGCGCTCGGTCATCACCTTCCCGCGGTGATACTGCGTGAAGATCACGACATCCGGCTCGAACGACAGCACTCGATCTTCGAGCAGAGCAAGCTGTTGCGGCAGCGCGTAACCATCCACACCGAAATTCAGGATCTCGAAGCGCTCGATGCCCGGAAGCTGGAATTCTCGATTGAGGCGCTCCTCCACCACCGCCTCGAACGTCTCGCCATCAGCCACGCCGTTGCCCATGACGTGTGAGGGACCAAGCAGCGCGATCCGCAGCACGCCCGCGGGCTTCTCGCGCGAGTACTCCTGATCGCGCATGCCCCAGCTGTTGGTCGAGAACAGGTTTCCGTTCCACACGACACGCATGGACGGATACAGGTCGCGCGAGAGGACGTCGTTTCGCTCGCGGATGATCCCCACCGCGGCCGGCGTTTGCCAATCGGCGGCCGGGCCCGCGCCGGCCTGCTCCCGCGCGCTCAGTGTACTTCGCACATCGAGCTGCTCGTAGTAGCCGCGATGCCGGCGCGCGGCATCCCGCTCGTTGAGCCCCGTCGTTTGCAGTGACTGGAGGACTTTGCCGACAGGCTCGGGGAACGCGGCCTGCAGGGCCGGTTGCGCTGCCAACAGCAACATCAAGAGCGGCGCAATCGTTCGCGTAGCCGGCTTGTACGCAAGCTCCCGCCATCCGCCCTGCCCTGCCTTCGCCGCCTCCCAATCGCGTCCGCCCAGGAGGAAGACCACGCCAAGCCCGCCGGCCAGGAGCAGGATGCCCGACCCATCGATCCGCCCCGCCGCGCCCATGATCCACACCCACTGACCGACCGACTCGGTGCTCCAGAGCGACCAGAGGAAGCAGAACGCGGCGAACGTGGTCATGGCCTTCAAGCCGTGCTTCCAGCTCCACCCGCTCGCGCGCTTCACAGCCTTGCTCCCTTTCAACTCCTTGAGCGCCCCGCGCACGACGAGCGCACCAAGGATGCCCCAGAACAAGATATCTGGAGCAGTGATCGGAAAACCGCCGCGCAACCAGAACCACTGGTACGAGTGGAGGATCCACGTCGTGAAGAACACTGCACCCGTGGCGAGCGCAACGCCGGCAGCCGGCCCGAGCTTCTTCAGCTTGAAGAAGGCCGGATAAAACACGACCTTCATCATGAAGTCGGTCCAGTAGATGTTTATGCGCCGCCACAGCTCAGTGAAGCTGTGCGCCAGGTAGTAGAGCTTGTGGGTCTCGGGCAGACGGAAGCCGAACAAGTGCAGGAGCCCGACGATCAGATGGAATTGCCCGGACACGCGCAGGTACAGCAGGAACGTGCCCAGCATGTACTGCACCAGGTCGCTGAGCTCCCGGACGTCCGCCGGATCGTTGAGCACGTTGTAGTAGACGAGCCGGTAAAGCACGAGGTGCAAGATGCCGCGCGCGATCCACAGCATGCCCTGCTCGTAGATCGCAGTATCCGCGCGATCGAAATGCGTGCGGCGGAAAGTCTGGTAGTCGACGACCGGGAACAACGGGAAGGCGACGTTCGGCAGCATGAAGAAGTATGCGAGCGCGCCGACCCAACCTTTCTCCGCCTGACCTGCTGCCACGGCCCGCACATACAGCACCGTGCGGAACATGAACATCGAGCCGAAGATCGGCCAGATCATCGCGGACCATGGCGTCTCCCCCATCCCGGCGCGCAGGGCAGCAAGACCTCCGCCGACAATCAAAAGCAGCGCCACCCGTAACGCGAGAGGTCCGGGCACGTGACACAGAGCGATCAGGACGAGCCCGAGGCCGATCAGCCACGCTCCATCCGCCAAGCCGAATACCCACAAGATCGCTGCGAGCGAGAGAGCCACGAACAACGGCAATCGCTGCGCCATCGGGGTGACGAGGCTCAGGATGAACCCCGCCGCGGTGAGCACCATCACTTTGGAGAACGGCTCGCCTTCGATCTGGTACAGGTGCACGACCACCGCCACCAGGGCGAGCTCGCCGATCGTCAGCCAGTTGCGCGCGAGCGCGCTCACGGCCTGCGACCAGGGACTGAGGACTTCCGCTTCGGTCTTCACAGGCCCAGCCCCTTGGCGATGATGTTGCGCTGAATCTCGGTCGTGCCCGAATACAACGTGCTGCCTACTGAATCGCGCAGGTCGCGCTCGACCTGCAGCTCGGTCATGTAGCCGTAGCCGCCGAAGATCTGGATCGCATCGAGGCAGGATTTGACGAAGCTTTCCGACACGTAGAGCTTGGCAATCGCCGCTTCGACGGTCGCATCGCGGTTCGCGTCCTTCAACGCGCCGATCCGGTACACGAGCGGCCGGCAGGTATCGAGCCGCACTTTCATGTCGACGAGCCGGTTCGCGACCGATTGATTCTTGCCTATGGGCTTACCGAACTGCTTGCGCGTGCGCGCGTACTCGAGGCAGTCGTCGAGCTGGCGCTGCATCACGCCCAGGCAGCTCGCGAGGATGCAGCCCCGCTCCCACTCCATCGAGCATTCGAAGATGCCGACTCCGCGGCCTTCCCTGCCCAGGCGCTGCTCGACCGGCACGCGGCAATTGTCGAATACGACCTGCGCCATCGGCGAGGTACGCAGCCCCATCTTGTCCAGCTTCTTGCTGATCACCAGGCCCGGCGTGCCCGCCTCGATGATGAAGGCCGTGATCCCCATCGGACCGAGCGCAGGATTCAAGGTCGCGTAGGCGACGAACAGGTCGGCTACCGGAGCGTTCGTCACGAACGTCTTCATGCCGTTCAGGACGTAACTGTCACCGTCCCGCACTGCACGAGTGCGCATGCTGAAAATGTCGGAGCCTGCGTCCGGCTCGGAAGCTGCATTGGCGCCGATCAGCTCACCGCTGCACAGGCGCGGGAGATAGTTGCGCTTCTGCTCTTCGGAGCCGTAGAGAAGGATGGGGATCGAGTTGGTCCAGAGGTGCGCATTGAGGGAGAAGAGAATGCCCTGATCCCGGGCGCCCTTGCCGAGTCCCTCCATGACCGCGAGCAACTCGGAGAGACCCAAGCCCAGGCCGCCGTATTCCTGCGGGATCGGCATGCCGAGCACGCCGAATTCCGCGCAGCGCCGCCACGCCTCCCGATCGAAGCGACCCTCCCTGTCACGCTCGATTATGTCTTGCGAGAGAGACGCACGCGCGAACGCAATGGCAGCGTCGTGAAGTTTCTGCTGTTGTTCGGAGAACTCGCCGGCCGTCACGCATTGACCTCGCGGAAGCGGTGCTCCGCCTTGTTACGTCCCCACGCGCAGAAGCGCGGCCATTCTAGCCTGAGTGGCGTGCAATCAGCCGTGCAAACTGCGTGCAAACCACGCAAGTGCGCTTCACCCAGGCACCGCGGGCCAGGAGGTGTTCAGAAATCCGACAATCCGGGCGCCGCCCGCACGCCGGCCTCATTCATGCCCCGCCAGTAGCCTGCCAGCAAGATGACCTTCGGGGCAGTTGCGCGACGCAGCGCCCGCGATGTGGCTCAAGTCCCAAAACACACGTTGCCACAGCGGGTAGACTACGCGCCATTTTTCCCAGGGCTGGAGCATCGATGGGACAGGTTTTGAAGGTCGCGATTCTGGGCGGCGGGCGCATGGCTCAAAAGCACGCTACTGCGGTGCGCTTGCAACGGAACGCCGTGCTCGCCGCCGTCGTCGATCCCTACGTCGCTGCGGCTGAGCTGAAGCGCCGGTTCGGCTCGGACGTGGAGGCCCATGCCGATGTCGAGCAGATGCTCGAGCGCGTCAAGCCCGACATCGTCCACATCGTCACGCCGCCGCACACCCATTACGGGCTGGCCATGAAGTGCCTGTCGGCAGGCGCCAATGTGTACGTCGAGAAGCCCTTTGCCCTCTCGTCCCGGGAAGCCGCCGAAATTCTCGATCTCGCCGAGTCGCGTGGCCTTCGGGCCTGCGCAGCGCACCAGGTGCTCTTCCAGCGTGCAGGCCAGGTTTACCAGACGCATCTGCCGATGATCGGCGAGATCGTGCACGTCGAGAGCTACTTCTCCTTCAAGCCGGTCCGTCGGCGTCCCGATGGCGGCACGCCGCTTTCGGCGGTCGACCAGCTCATCGACATCCTTCCGCATCCGGTTTACCTGATGCTGAGCGCGCTCGAGCACGTGCCGGGCGGTGAGCCCGAGCTGACGGCGCTCGATGTCTCGCCCGAAGGCGAGGTGCGCGCTGTCGTCCGAAGAGGCAGTGCACTCGCAACGTTGATCGTGACGCTGCAGGGTCGGCCGGTGGAGTCCTATCTGCGCGTGGTCGGGCGCAACGGCTCGGTGACGGCCGACTTCATCCTGGGGGATGTGGTCAAATCGTTCGGCCCCGGCGCCTCCGCCCCCGCCGTGGTCCTGAAGCCCTTCAGCCAGTCCTGGCAGAAATTCTGGGGAAGCGCCGCAGGCGTGGGACGGCTCCTGTTCCGCCGTCAGAAGAGCTATCCGGGGCTCGGCGAGCTGCTCGAACTTTTCTACACGAGCGTGAGCGCCAAATCCGCTCCCCCGATCGATCGCACGACGATTCTCGACACGGTCCGGATCTGCGAGCGCATTGGCGAGCGCCTGGTCGAGGCCGAGCGTCAGGCCGAAGAAGTGGCGCAACGGTCGTTGGACGAGCGTACGAAGGCGCTCCCGCCCGTGGACGAGTCGCGCGGCATCGTGCTTGTCACCGGCGGTTCCGGATTCCTCGGCCGGCCGGTGCTGAAAAAGTTGCGAGAGGGACGATGGCCGGTGCGCGCGCTCGTGAGGCGAACGCCATCGGCACGCAACCGAGTGCCCGGCGTCGAGTATGTGGAGGCCGATCTTGGCAAAGGCGTCCCAGCAGCTGTCATGGAAGGCGTGCAGCTCGTCGTCCACCTGGCGGCCGAAACGGCCGGAGACCAGGCTGCCCATGAGCGCAACACCATCGTCGCGACGCGCAACCTCCTGGATGCCATGCAGGCTGCTGGCGTTCGCCGGCTGGTGAACATCAGCAGCGTCGCTGTCCTGCGCCCCGGCAGCCCTGTTCTCAAGGAAGACTCGCCCGTCGATCGCGGCAACCTTTCCCGAGGACCCTACGTGTGGGCGAAGGCAGAAGCCGAGGCGATCGCTTTGGAGCGCGCGCGCTCAGGGCATCTCGATGTCCGGACGCTGCGCCTCGGGCCGCTCGTGGATTTCAACGACTACACGCCGCCAGGGCGCCTCGGCCGCGATATCAGCCGGCTGTTCGTGGCGATGGGAAGCCGCTCGAATCCCTTGAGCGTGTGCGACGTTCAGACGGCTGCCGATGTGATCGCGTACTACGCTGCGGATTTCCAGGCCGCACCCGAGTGCGTCAACCTGGTCGAAACGCCGCCCACCACGCGCGGCGAGCTGGCGGACCGTCTGCGCAAGACCCGGCCCGAGTTGCGATTCCTGTGGCTGCCGTTCTTTGCGCTCAGGGCCCTGAGCGCGCTCGCGAAGTTGCTGCAGAAGCTGTTGCGGCCGGGGAAGCCCGCGCTGGACGTGTATGCGGCGTTCAAGTCCGAGCGTTATGAGCCAACCCTGGCGCACCAAGTGATCTCGGCCGCCAGGGCACGGCAACAGTAAGAGCGACCCCCACCCTGCCTTCCCCCGCACGCGGGGAGAATGAAGAGAAATTGCGCGTGATTGTTGCGTCCCTTCCCCCGTGAAAACGGGGGAAGGACAGGATGGGGGCGAGTGAGACGACGTGCATGCATCCGCAGGCACGCGGCCGCTGCGTTTTCCTGCTTCTAAAGAGCTTCGAACGTGACCGGCTGCAGAAAGACGCGCCGCACCAGCACATTGGGCGTCCCTTTATTCGGCCCTTCGACGATGGATGCTTTCGAGAACAATCTCCGTCATGGCGCGCTTACGCGGCTCCTTGCTCGGCTTTGAGTGTCGCCGCATGCGCGCGTGCCCAGGCGGCGA
>DASVCI010000072.1:0-12741 GCA_036381695.1 Steroidobacteraceae bacterium | reverse complement strand
CGGCAGCAGTGTGCGCAAACGCCCACGGCTGACGAAGTCAGGCGATGCATCGCTGAAAGCAGCGCTGTACATGGCCGCGGTAAGCGCGTGTCGATACAACCAGGAGCTGCGCCAACAATATCGAGCGTTGCTCAACGCCGGTAAGTCGAAGATGTGTGCCTTGGGCGCGCTGATGCGCCGCCTACTGCACATCGCATTTGGAATCTTGAAGTACCGCGTTCCGTACAACCCCTCGTTGGTCGCCTCTGGAGGTTGACGGGAAAGACGGTATCTTCCCCCGTTGCACGGGGGAAGGGACCCAAAAAGAAAACGGGGGAGGGGACGTAACTACGACGGGAGGGGACACAACTCCATTCCCCTCCCCCGCGTGCGGGGGAGGGTCAGGGTGGGGGCAAGTAAAAGCCCCTGACCCGCTCTGTGGGGGAGGGTCAGGGTGGGGGCGTTCAGCTCGGCTTTCTTGCCATCAACCGATCAGGCTATCCGATCGTGACTTGCTCGGGCTCGTTCACGAAATAGCCCTGGATGAACTCGACTCCGAGTTGCCACAGAACCGCCATCGTATTCGCATCCTCGACGCGCTCGGCGACGGTTGCGACGTTCTTCGCTTTCGCCTGATCGACCAACTCGCGCACGCGCTGCTGCAGGTCCGTATCGATCGCGAGGCCCTGCATCAGCGTGCCGTCCACTTTGATGTAATCCATGGGCAAGTGCGCGATCATCCTCAAGGGGTCGCGTCCCGTGCCGACGTGCTCGAGCGCGAAGGCGAAGCCCTGCTTGCGCAGGGCGGTTGCGAGCTCGGTCGTATCCGCCAGGTACTCCGCCGCGACCTGCTCGCCCACCTGGAACGCGATGCGTTGAGGCTCGACGCGTGTCGCTTTGAGCTGATTGGTGAGCCACTGCACGAGCGACTTGTCCCGCACCGAATCCTTGGACAGGCGCACGAACAGGAGCTTGACCGGGCGACTCGCGCAGAACGTCATCGCCGCGCCAATCACCCAGCGATCGATGTTCTTCATCAGATCGTTGCGCTCGGCGGCCGCCATGAATTCCGCCGGCAGGAGCTCTTCGCCCTGCTCATCGATCATGCGCACGAGCACGTCGAACATGCCTCGGTCCTCGCCGAGGAGGCTCGCGATCGGCTGCTGAAGCAAGCGGAAGCGGTTCTCCATCAGGGCCGCGCGGATGCGCTGGACCCAGATCTGATCGGCGGCCTGGAGCTTGGTGTCCTCGTCCTGTCGATCGATCAGCTCGACGCGGTTGCCGCCCGCGCGCTTCGCGCTCTGGAGCGCGTCGACAGCATCCTGGATCGCGCGCGCTGCATCGGGGGAGCGGGGATCGACAATGCTGATGCCGACACTGCACGTGCAGGAGATCTGCTTGTCAGCGGCGCGGAAGACCTGGCTGGAAATGCGGCGGATCAGATTGTTGGCCCAAGTGGTGATGTCGCGTGGCGTGCCGCGCTCCATCAGCAAGAAGAGCGTGCCGTCGCCGAAGCGGCCGAAGAGGTCGGAAGGCTGGCGCGTCTCGCTCACGAGGCCCGCGAACTGGCTGATGAAGTCCTCCGTCGCGAGCGGGCCGATGTCCTCGAAGATCGAGCTCAGCTTGTCCGCTTCCACTGCAACGAGCTGGCGCACGCCGGCTTTGATCGGCTGCGACAGCGCGCTCTTCAACCGCTCGATGAAGAAGCGGCGCTGCAAGGCGCCGGTCGCGGCATCACGCTCGAGCGCATCGGTGAGCTGCTCGTTCAAGCTGCCGCTGTCGCGCTTCTGCGCCGGAATGCACAGGCGAATCGCCTGCTCGCCCTCGAACTCGATGCGCGACAGCTCGATGTCGAGCGGCACGCTCGAGCCGTCCCCGAGCAGCGCATTGGCGCGCAACGCATGATCGGACCACTTGCCCTGCATGCAGGCGACGAGCGCGCCTTTGATCGCGGCGTGCGCCTCCGGCTCGAAGGCGTCCATGAGCGGGGTCCCGATGACGCTCTCGGCGCCCGGGAGCCGGTAGAGCTCGACCCAGGCCGGATTGGCGTCGACGACGATCCCTTCCTGGACGTAGGCGATCGCGTCGGCGGAGCCGGCCATGAAGGATTTCAACTGCTCGCGATATTCGCGCGCCGAGCTGATCGTGTTATTCAGCGCCAGCGTCTGGCGATACGCGATGAGCTCGCGGTCGACGACGGCATGCAGGCGCTGCGGGTGTTTCAGGGTGACGACGTCGCGCGCGCCCTGCTGCATCGCCGAGGCGATGATGTCCTCATCGACCTGGTCGCGCGCGATCAGCACCGGAATGTTGGCATCGAACTGGTTGCGAACCGCCATGATTTTGGCGGTGTCCGCCGGGTCCGGCCCGACGAAGGCGATGAGCATGTGGGCGTTGATCTCGCTCAGCGCCTCGCCCAGATCGTTCAGCTCGCGGATCCAGTGGCATCGCACCGCAAGGCCCGCGTTGCGGAGGATGCTGTTGATCGCTTCCACGTTGTCCTGATGGCGCGTCAGGACGATCATCGGTACCGAGCTTTGTTCGGCCAACTTGACTCTCCAGAGGGAACGGACGACGCGGTGGCCGCGCCGGCACTCAGGCCGCCCGCGCGCTCGACGATTCAGCCGCCGACCGTGACGGCCGCGATTCTATCATCCGGGCGCGCCGGCCCCGCGCCGTGACGAGCCCACTGGCGACTTCGCGCGGGCACCGGCAACTTCCCGAACGAGCCGCGGCACGAGGTATCCAGGCAGGCGGGCGGCCAGCTCCTCGTGAAGCTCGACCGCTCTCGCTTCCTCCACCTCGAAATGTGCGGCCCCTCGCACCTTGTCGAGCAGGTGCAGGTAGTAGGGCAGTACCCCCGCCTCGAACAGCGCCTCGCTGAGCGCAGCCAATGTATCGACCCGATCATTGACCCGCTTTAGCAGGACCGATTGATTGAGGAGCGTCGCCCCGGCGCCTGCGAGCCGCGAGCACGCCGATCGCACGTGCTCGTCCAGCTCGTTGGCATGGTTGGCATGGATCACGACCACGCATTGCAGCTTCAGCGACTCGAGCCATGCGATCAGCCCGCGATCCACCCGCTCCGGCAGCACCACGGGATAGCGAGTGTGAACGCGCAAGCGGCGCACGTGCGGGAGCTCCTGCAAAGCATCGGTGAGCTGCTTCAGGCGGCGGTCGCTCAAGCTCCAGGGGTCGCCGCCGCTCAAGATCACTTCGTTGATCGAGCTGTCGGCTTTGAGCCGCTCGAGCGCCGCGGACCAGCCGTGAGGCGCGGCCGACTCCTCTTGATAAGGAAAGTGTCGCCGGAAGCAGTACCGGCAATGAATGGCGCACGCGCCCGTCGCGACCAGGAGGCTGCGCCCGTAGTACTTGTGCAGGAGGCCCGGCGCCTCGCGGCAGCCCAAGTCGCCGACCGGATCGACGCCGAACCCTGGCGCTTCGACCAGCTCAGCCGCCGTCGGCAGCACCTGCAACAGTAAGGGGTCGCAAGGATCCCCCCGCCGCATGCGCGCGATATATCCGCGCGGCACTCGCAACGGAAAATCCCCGGCTGCGAGCAGAGCAGGGGGGATCAACGCCGGATCGAGGTCGAGCAGCCGGCAGAGCTCGGTCGGGTCGCTGACCGCTTCGGCGAGCGCGCGCTGCCAGCGCGGCTCGGGCCCGGCAGAATCGAACTGGCTAGCGGGGGAGGTTGCGGCTATCATTTGCGCCCTTTGCAAGGGGCCGGACTTTCGCTGATCGGCTCATCGTCCGCAAGTTGCTTCAGGCTCCGTGCCGGCGACGGCGGTCCGGTGCCTCTCCCATTCAAGCTTGCGACCACGGTGCCCAATGGCGAGTTATTCCACCAACGAATTCAAGTCGGGCCTCAAGATCATCCTCGAGAACGAGCCCTACGCGATCCTCGACAACGAGATGGTCAAGCCCGGCAAGGGTCAGGCTTTCAACCGCGTCAAGGTGCGCAACCTCAAGACCGGCCGCGTGATCGAGCGCACGTTCAAATCCGGCGACAGCGTCGAGGCGGCGGACGTGGTCGAGACCGAGATGCAATACCTCTATACGGACGGTGAGTTCTGGCACTTCATGGTGCCGGACAGCTTCGAGCAGTACACCGCGGGCAAGGAAGCGATGGGCGATGGCGCGAAGTGGCTCAAGGACGGCATGAGCTGCACGGTCATGCTGTGGAACGGCGTGCCGCTCAACGTCACACCGCCCGCTCACGTGGAGCTGAAAGTGATCGAGACCGATCCCGGCGTGCGCGGCGATACCGCGACCGGCGGCGCCAAGCCCGCCAAGCTCGAAACCGGTGCCGTCGTGCGCGTGCCGCTCTTCATCAATGAAGGCGAAGTCATTCGCGTCGACACGCGCACCAGCGAGTACATCGCTCGCGCCAAGGGCTGACGCCTGTCTTCGCTCGCGAGTCGGCTAAGGCGCCGACTTCGCGATCAACACCCTCACGAATTCCTCCAGCCCGGCCGCATCTTGCGCGTCGAAGCGGGAGAGCTGCGGGCTGTCGATGTCGAGCACGCCGATCAGCTCCTCGCCCCGGATCATGGGTACGACGATCTCCGCGTTCGAGGCGCTGTCACACGCGATGTGTCCGGGAAACTCGTTCACGTTCGGCACGATGACCGTCTCGCGTCGCGCCGCGGCCGTCCCGCATACGCCCTTGCCGACCGGGATGCGGACGCAGGCCGGGCGGCCCTGAAACGGCCCGACCACGAGCTGACCTTCCTTGAGCAGATAAAAGCCCGCCCAGTTGAGCTCGGGCAACCCGTGGAAGAGGAGCGAGGAGGCGTTCGCCAGATTGGCGATCCAATCGCGCTCACCTTCGATGAGGGCTGCCAGCTCGCGCGCCAGCGCGGCATAGGCGGCAGGCTTGCCCTGGGTCGAATCGATATTGATCACGTGCATGGAGCTCTCATCCTCCGCCCCGGTCAGGCGCGCTCGAAGGGAAACGCGAGCACTTCGTCGATGTGGCTGGCCCCGACCGCGCACATGACGAGCCGGTCGAACCCGAGCGCGACGCCGGAGCACTCCGGGAGCCCGTGCTCGAGCGCAGCCAGGAAGCGCTCATCGAGCGCAGGGACGGGCAGGCCGCGGCGCTTGCGCTCCTCGCAGTCACGCTCGAAGCGTCGGCGTTGTTCCCCGGCGTCGGCCAGCTCGTGAAAGCCGTTGGCCAGCTCGATCCCGTCCAGATAGGCCTCGAAGCGGGAGGCGAGCGCGCCGGTGCTTCGCGCCAGCGCCGCTTGCGAGGCCGGATAGTCGTAGATGAACGTGAGTCGATCGTGTCCGAGGTGCGGGCCCACGAGCGTCGCCATGATCAGATCCAGACACGCATCGCGATCTTCCCGCACGTCGACCGGCACTTCGATCCCGGCGCTTTCGAGCCTTGCCACCAGGATCGCGGTGGAGTCCTGCAACGCATCGACGCCGGCGTGCAGTTGCATGGCCTCGCGATAGCTCAGCCGTTCGGAGCGCTCGAACTGTCGCGAGGGCGGGAGCATCGCGCCGATCAACCGTTCGACATCGGACATCAGCGCATGATGGTCGATGCCGAGGCGGTACCACTCGATCATCGTGAACTCGGGGTTGTGCCACCGGCCGCTTTCACCGTCCCGGTACACCTTGCAGATCTGCCAGATGTCGCCGCAGCCTGCGGCGAGCAAGCGCTTCATTGCGTACTCGGGGGAGGTGTGAAGATACCTACGCTGGCCGCACACCGTGGCGGTCACGTTCTCGAGGTGAATGTCAGTGACCGCCGCAGCGCTCAAGGTCGGTGTCTCGACCTCCAGGGCCCGGGTTGCGGCGAAGTATTCGCGGGCAGCCCGCAGCATCGCCGCCCGCACTTCGAGGGTGGCGATCGATGCTGTCGGCCTGAAGTCCACGCTCATCGGCGACGCCCTATCGTTCGCCCGAGACGCACCGTCGCTTGCGGTGCGAGCGACTCCTCCCACGCGATGCGCCCGCGCTCGAACAGGAGCACGACCGTGGAGCCCATGTTGAAACGCCCCAGCTCCTCGCCCTTGGTGAAGCTGCGCCCGACGCCTTTCTCGATGCGCAGAGGAGCTTTGCGCCGGCGGGGCGGAGGATTGACCTCGCCGCAGTGCACCGTTTCGATGCTGCCGACGAACAGCGCGCCGACGAGGATCACCGCCATGCGGCCGAGCGCTGTGTCGAAATCACAGATGAGTCGCTCGTTACGGGCGAACACGCGTGGCACCGCCCTGGCTGTGGCGGCGTTGACGCTGAAGAGCTCACCAGGCACGTACACGTTCGCTCGAACCGTTCCCGCATAGGGAACGTGTATCCGATGGTAGTTGTACGGCGCCAGATAGATGCACGCGAAGCTGCCGCCCTCGTAAGCCCGGATCGCTTCCTCATCCCCGGCGAGGAGCTCGGAAAGCGTGTAGCGGTGACCTTTCGCCTGCAGGATCGATCCCCCGTCCAGCTCGCCGCACTGGCTGACCGTGCCGTCGACGGGGCTCACGACGGCCGCTTCATCCATCACGATGGGCCGCGCATCCGGCTTGAGGGCGCGCGTGAAGAAGTCGTTGAAGCTGCGATACGCGAACGGATCGGGATTCGACGCCTCGGTCATGTCCACGCGATAGCTGCTCAGAAACAGCCGCAGAAACGCGTTCCTGATCCAGGGAGTCTCGCTGCGCGTCAGCCGGTAGATGAGTCGGGAGAGCGCATGCTTGGGCAGAACGTACTGCAAGCCCGCGAACAAGCGGTCGCCGGGTCGAATCGTCGGGGCCTCGGTCATGGCGGGCTCTGCGCGGCCGGCAAGGGGGCGTGAGGCGTCGTTCATCAGGTCTCGGTTCTCAAAGGCTGTGCGCGGCGCTCTCGACGATGCGTCGATAATCCTCGGCGAGGAGCTTTGCCTGGTGAGGAGGCGAGAACAGCGCCTGCAAGCGGCCGTCCGGACCGACGAGGAAGATCGCCGCCGAGTGATCGACGGTGTACTGGCCTTCGCCCAGCTCGCGGATCGCGACCGGCACGCCCATCTGGCGCGTGAACTCATCGAGCACACCGGGCTCGGCGGTGATGCCGGTAAAAGTCCGACTGAAGAATTGCACGTAGTCAGCCAGCTTCTCGGGCGTGTCCCGCTTGGGATCGACCGAGACGAGCACTACTTGCGGACGCCCGGCTTCGGGCAGGTCGGCGAGAAGCTTCTCGGTCTCGGCGAGCAGGCTCAGGGTCGTCGGACACACGTCGGGGCAGTGAGTGAAGCCGAAAAAGAGCAGGCTCCACCGACCCTTCAGGCGCTCGAGGCCGAACGGCTGACCGCGATGGTCGACGAAGTCGAGCGTGGGAAGCGGACGAGGCGGGTTGATGAGAGTGCCCGACGCAAGCGCCGGCGCGTCGTTGCCCTCACGCGGGAGCAGCGTTCGGGCCAGCAGCATTCCGGCCGCGACGGCTGCAATGGCAACTAAAGTCGCGGGCGCGATGGATCGGAATCGTGACATCGTTTCCTCGAGGCCTGGATTATCGCATGCCCCCTCCGAAGTCGAATTCCCCTCACACGTCTGTGTCCGTTGCTCGTGGCCGAGGTTCCGTACCGATCACGGTGGAGGAGCACATTCGACACGGCGCGAAGCTGTTCGAGGAAGCGCGGTTGTGCTTCGGACATGGCATGGACAACGCCTTCGACGAAGCCGCCGAGCTCGTGTTCTTCGCCGCTGGGCTCGCGCATGAAGACGCTCCAGCGGTGTATTCGAAGAAGCTTGCGCCGAAGCAGCGCAACGCCGTGCTGACGCTCTTCGAGCGCTGCATTCGCGAGCGCATTCCGGCCGCGCATCTGACGAACCGCATGTGGTTCGCCGGACACGAGCTCTATGTCGATGAGGGCGTGCTCATGCCGCGCTCGCCGGCGATGCTCTTCCGGCTCGCCGGCGTCGCGGCGAACCGGCTCAGGAAACCGGCGAGCTCCCGCGCCTGTTCCTCGCGCGAAAATCCCCGGCAGGTCTCCGGCGGCAAATCGGCGCACCGGCCCAGGGCGTGTTTCTGTTGCGCCAAGTGTCGCACTATTTCGGCTACGCCGCGGGCGTCGGTCGCGGTGTACCCGGCGTTGCGTGCTTTCACCAAGTCGGAGGCAACGTTTTCGAACTCGCCCACGCACAGGATCGGGCGCCGCGCGCCCAGGTACTCGAACAGCTTCCCCGTGTACACGCCCTTCTGCGACTGGTCGTTCCACAGGAGCAGCAGCAGCAGGTCAGCCCTGCGCTGAATCGCCAGTGCCTCGCGATACGGTACCTGGCCGCCGAAGATCACGTATTCGTCCACTTTCCAGCGCCTGGCCAGAGGCAGCAGCCGGGCGAGCGCACGGCCGTACAAGCGAAGCTCAACGCGCAGCGGAAGATCCCGTAGCTCCGCGAGCGCCGCGAAGACCGGTTCGATGTTCTGCTTGCCGTCATAAATCGTTCCGGTATACACGATGGTGAAGACATGCCGGTCCACTTCCGCATCGTCATCGAAACAATAGTCCGCCGCGTCGAAACCATTGGGGATGACGGCAATCGGTTGTCGGTAGCGTCGCGCGAGCGTGGCAGCCAACGGCGGTGAGACGGTTACGAAGCCCGCGGCGCTGGCGAGCGCTTGCGTTTCCAGGCGTTCCTCCAGCCTGCGACGCCACCGGGGATAGCGATAATTGTGATTGTCGACCCAGAGATCGCGCAGCTCGCACACCCAAGGAATGGCATGAGCACGCGCCAGGTTCGCGGCGGCGAGCAACGGCGTAAACGGAGGAGCAGACGCCAGTATGATATCGGGCGCGAAATCCGCGATGAGCCGGTGACCTTCGCGCTCGAGCCGCCGCCGCCAGAATCGCACATTGTCCGGGTACCACAGCAGCGTCTGGTAGAGCTCGTACGGCCACCGCAACAGTCTGCGCAGCCAGCGCAGCAGTACTGCGCGGCTCGACGACTTCCCACTTTGCACCGCCTGCGAGGCCGCGAACTGATGCGCGCGTCGGTCCAGATGCGGGCACGGCACGAGAGTGACGAGATTTTCATCGACTTCGCCGGGCAGCGTGCGAGGGAACGGCTTGTCTGCAGCCGCCACGACGCGCACGTCATGACCCTCCCGCAACAGATACTTCACCATCTTCGTCGCCCGCACGGCGCCGATGTGATTGAAGGGAGCGAAGTGATACGTGAGAACGAGTATCTTCATACGTTCTTGCGCTGTAGCGGCGTTGACGCTCGAGAGCTCACCAGGCACGTACACGTTCGCTCGCACCGGTTCTCGACGATGCGTCGATAATCCCGGCGAGACGCTTTGCCTGGGCTACAATGGCAACTGAAGCCGCGGGCGCGATGGATTGGAATCGTGACATCGTTTCCTCGAGGCCCGGATTATCGCATGCCCCCTTCGAAGTCGAATTCCCCTCACACGTCTGTGTCCGGTGCTGGTGGCCGAGGTTCCGCCCCGGTCACGGTGGAGGAGCACATTCGACACGGCGCGAAGCTGTTCGAGGAAGCGGGGTTGTGCTTCGGACATGGGACGGACAACGCCTTCGACGAAGCCGCCGAGCTCGTGTTCTTCGCCGCAGGGCTCGCGCATGAAGACGCTCCGGCCGTGTATTCGAAGAAGCTTGCGCCGAAGCAGCGCAATGCCGTGCTGACGCTTTTCGAGCGCCGCATTCGCGAGCGCATTCCGGCCGCGTATCTGACGAACCGCATGTGGTTCGCCGGGCACGAGTTCTATGTCGATGAGCGCGTGCTCGTGCCGCGCTCGCCGATCGCCGAGCTGATCGAGCGGCAGTTCGAGCCATGGATCGATGCAGCTTCCGTGCGCCGCGTGCTCGACATCGGGACGGGCTCGGGATGCATCGCCATCGCGAGCGCGCTGGCACTGCCTGAAGCGGTGGTCGATGCGGCCGACATCTCGCAGGACGCTCTCGATGTCACCCGGATCAACATCGCGCGTTACGGGCTCGAGTCACGCGTCCGTCCGGTGCGATCGGACATCTTCGACGGCCTCGCAGGCGAGCAGTACGACGTCATCGTTTCCAACCCGCCGTACGTGAGCGAGCCTGAGATGGAGCAGTTGCCAGACGAGTATCGGCACGAGCCGGCGCTCGGCCTCGAAGCGGGGAGCGACGGGCTCGATGCGGTCAGGAGGATCCTCGCCGGAGCGTCGGCGCACCTGCGCCCGCGCGGCATCCTCATCGTCGAAGTGGGCAATTCGGAGGAGGCGCTGGTCGGAGCCTATCCGCGCGTGCCCTTCACGTGGCTGGAGTTCGCTCGCGGCGGTGGCGGCGTCTTCCTCCTCACTGCCGAGCAGCTCGCCGAGCAAGCGTTCCTCTAGGCTCGGCCGGCCTCTACAATCGAGCAAATGTCCGGCAACACCTTCGGCAAGCTCTTCACCGTCACGACCTTCGGCGAAAGCCACGGGCCGGCCCTGGGTTGCATCGTCGACGGTTGTCCGCCGGGCCTCGAGCTTTCCGAGGCGGATCTGCAGCCCGACATCGATCGCCGGCGCACCGGAACCTCGCGACACACGAGCCAGCGCAAGGAGCCCGACCAGGTTCGCATCCTCTCGGGGGTGTTCGAAGGGCGGACGACGGGAACGCCCATCGGCCTGCTGATCGAGAACCAGGATCAGCGCTCGCGCGACTACGAGAAGATCAAGGATCGCTTCCGGCCGGGTCACGCCGATTACACGTACCAGCACAAATATGGCTTTCGCGACTATCGCGGCGGAGGCAGATCGTCTGCGCGTGAAACGGTCATGCGCGTCGCGGCGGGTGCGATCGCACGCAAGTACTTGCGCGAACGAGTAGGAGTGACCATTCGCGGTTACCTGGCCCAGCTTGGGCCTTTGCGCCTCGAGCCGAAATCCCTCGATACCGTTTACGACAATCCGTTTTTCTGCCCGGACCCCTCGCGGATCGAGGAGCTGGAGGCTTACATGATCAATCTGCGCCGCGAAGGGGACTCCGTCGGCGCGCGCGTGAACGTGATCGCAACGGGCGTCCCGCCGGGGCTTGGTGAGCCGGTCTTCGACAAGCTGGACGCGGACATCGCTCACGCGATGATGGGGATCAACGCCGTGAAGGGAGTCGAGATCGGTGCAGGCTTCGCCTCGGTCGAGCAGAAGGGGAGCCAGCACCGGGACGAGATCACGCGAAACGGGTTCCTCTCGAACAATGCTGGCGGGGTGCTCGGCGGCATCTCCTCGGGGCAGGACATACTCGTCAGCATCGCGCTCAAGCCCACGTCGAGCATCGTGATCCCGGGCCGTACGATCGACGTCGACGGGAACGAGGTCGAGATTGTCACGACGGGGCGCCATGATCCGTGCGTCGGCCTGAGGGCGACCCCGATTGCCGAAGCAATGCTCGCGCTCGTGCTGATGGATCACTACCTTCGTCACAGGGCGCAGAACGCGGATGTAGTCGTACGCACTCCCGCGGTCCCGCGCGCGCCCTGATCCAGGCGTCGTGCTCCTATCGGCGGGGCCCTGGACACCCGGGGTGCTCCTTCGCCTGAGCCCCCTTTCCGGGCGCCGCCCTTACTCTGCACTGGGGTTTGAGGTAGTGTTCGCGTCGCGGAGAAACGCGGGTGCGCGCGCGGAACGATCGAGCGACTCCGGTTTATCGATCGGCTTCGCTTCGGGGAGGTTCGGAAAGCGCCCGCATTCGCCCGCCCCCCAAGCCCGGCTTTTGGTGAAGGCAACTACCAGATGAGCAGACGTTGGAACGTGGCCGTCGTCGGCGCGACCGGCCTCGTCGGCAGCAACATGCTGTCGATCCTCGAGCAGCGCGATTTTCCGGTGAACGAAGTCTTCGCGCTCGCGAGCGCGCGCTCGGTCGGCAAGACGGTGAAATTCAAGGGCCGCGAGCTGCCGGTGCAGGATCTCGAGACTTTCGATTTCAAGCAGGCGCAGATCGCGCTCTTCTCGGCGGGCGCCAGCGTCTCCAAAGTGCACGCCGTTCGCGCGGGCCAGGCCGGCTGCGTGGTCATCGACAACACTTCGCAGTTCCGCTACCAGGACGACATTCCGCTCGTCGTCACTGAAGTCAATCCGCACGCGATCGCCGGCTATCGCCGGCACAACATCATCGCGAACCCGAACTGCTCGACCATGCAGATGCTGGTCGCGCTCAAGCCCCTGCACGATGCGGCGAAGATCGAGCGCATCAACGTCGCGACGTATCAGTCCGTCTCGGGCGGCGGGCAGAAGGCGATCGACGAGCTCGACAGGCAGACCGCCGCGCTCGCGCGGGGCGAGCCGGTCGAGGCCCGGGTGATCGCCAGACAGATCGCTTTCAACTGCGTGCCGCAGATCGACGTGTTCCTCGACAACGGGTACACCAAGGAAGAGATGAAGATGTTCTGGGAGACCCGCAAGATCCTCGAGGACCCCGAGATCCGCGTGAACGCGACGGCGGTCAGGGTTGGCGTGCGCGTCGGGCACTCGGAGGCGGTCCACATCGAGACCCGCCGCAAGCTCACCGAAGGCGAGGCCCGGGAGCTTCTGTCCCGCGCGCCCGGGGTGGTCGTGATCGACGAGCGCCGGCCCGGGGGCTATCCGACGGCGGTCACCGAAGCGGCCGGAACAGACCCTGTGTACGTCGGGCGCATCCGCGAGGACATCTCGCACGAGCGGGGGCTGAATCTGTGGATTGTGTCCGATAACGTTCGCAAGGGAGCTGCTTTAAATAGCGTGCAGATCGCCGAGATTTTGGTGAAAGATTACCTGTAGGCTATAGTTGCGCGCGGAAAGTCAACAAGCACATGAGCATTGGCGGCG
>DASVCI010000071.1:0-5334 GCA_036381695.1 Steroidobacteraceae bacterium | reverse complement strand
CATCGAAGGCACCGGTGAGATCCTGGTGTTCTGCGCGACGCTGGTCGGCGCAGGGCTCGGCTTCCTCTGGTTCAACAGCTACCCCGCGCAGGTGTTCATGGGTGATATCGGCGCGCTTGCGATCGGTGCGGCACTAGGAGTAGTCGCCGTCATCGTGAGGCAAGAGATCGTGCTCGCCATCATGGGCGGCGTGTTCGTGATGGAGACGGTCTCGGTGATGCTGCAGGTCGCCTCGTACAAGCTGACCGGCAAGCGCATCTTCCGCATGGCGCCGATTCACCATCACTTCGAGCTGAAAGGCTGGGCCGAGCCGAAGGTGATCGTGCGCTTCTGGATCATCTCGGTGATCCTGGTGCTGATCGGGCTTGCGACGCTGAAGGTGCGCTAGCGATGACGCCGCAATCGCCCATCGGCATGATGCCCCCACCCCGACCCTCCCCCGCTCGCGGAGGAGGGGAGGAGTCGTCGCGAGCCGTGACGAGCGATGCAATCCTTCAGCCGCGCATCCCCTCAACCGTTTACGGGGGAGGGCAGGGTGGGGGCGCGCTCACGTCTCCTCCCCTGCGTGCGGGAGAGCGGCACGGTGGGGGCGCCTTCACGTCCCCTCCCCCGCTTGCGGGGGAGGGACAGGATGAGGGTGCCAGGGAGAAGCAGGGTGGGGGCGGACGAACCGTCGTCGTCGGCCTGGGCCGCACGGGAATGTCCTGCGCACGTTATCTGCACGCGCGCGGTCTCGAGTTCGCTGTCACTGACAATCGCGCTGCGCCTCCGGAAGCCGACGCGCTCAAACAACTCGCTCCGGGCACTCGCGTGTCCTTCGGCGCATTCGATGAAAGTCTGCTCGACGGAGCCTCGTGTGTGCTCGCCTCGCCTGGCGTGTCGCTGCGCGAGCCTTTCCTCAAGAGCGCGGCCGCTCGCGGCGTTCCGATCCTCGGCGATGTCGAGCTCTTCGTGCGCGAAGCGAAGGCGCCGATCGTCGGCATCACCGGGACGAACGGAAAGAGCACCGTCACTACGCTCGTTGCACGCATGGCCGAGGCAGCCGGCAAGCGAGTCCTCGCCGGTGGCAATCTCGGCCGGCCGGCCCTCGACCTGCTCGAGGACCCGACGCCGGATCTTTACGTGCTCGAGCTGTCGAGCTTCCAGCTCGAGACGACCCGCTCGCTTTCGGCACGGGCGGCGGTCGTGCTCAACGTGACGCCGGACCACATGGATAGATATGAGACGGTGAACGAGTACGTCGCGGCCAAGGCTCGCATCTACGAACGGTGCGAGGCGGCGATCGTGAACCTCGATGATCCGCTCGTGCGCTCCATGCCGCAGGGGGCGCGCAAAGTCCTCGGTTTCAGTGTGTTCGGCGATCCGAGCGCCCACTACGGCGTGCGTGGTGAAGGCGAGCAGATCGAGCTCATGCGTGGAGCCACCCGGCTCGCCGCGATGTCGGAGCTGAAGCTCACCGGTCTGCACAACGCGGCCAATGCCCTCGCTGCGCTGGCAGTCTGCGAAGCGCTCGACTTGCCACAACAGGCTTGCATCGATGCGCTGAAGGAATTCACGGGCCTTCCGCATCGGTCGCAGTGGGTCGCCGACATTGCCGGCGTCCGCTATGTCAACGACTCGAAGGGCACCAACGTCGGGGCGACGCTCGCTGCAGTCGCGGGCATGCCGGGGCCGCTGGTGCTGATCGCAGGCGGCCAGGGCAAGGGTCAGGATTTCTCGCCGCTCGCGCAGGCGCTGCGCGGCAAGGTGCGCCATGTCGTGCTGATCGGGCAGGACGCCAAGCTCATCGCCGAAGCTCTCGCAGGCATCGTCGTTACCGAGCTCGCAAGCGACATGGAGGATGCGGTCAGGAAGGCGGCGCGCGCGGCGCAGCCTGGTGATACCGTGCTGTTGTCACCAGCTTGCGCGAGTCTCGACATGTTCCGCGATTACGGTCATCGCGGCGATGCATTCGCGCAAGCGGTAAGGAGGTTGGCGAGTTGAGCGCGGCCTCCCTGACATTCGCACGCTCGAGCGCGCGCCCGCGCCGGTTCGCTTTCGACCCGGTGCTGATGTGCACGCTCGCGGGCCTGCTGCTGCTCGGCCTGGTGATGATGACTTCCGCGTCTGTATCGGTGGCCGATCGATTGGCGCACGAGCCGCTTTATTACCTCGAGCGCCAGCTCATCGGCACGGCGCTCGGCCTGGTCGCGGCGGCGTTCGCGATGGCCATTCCGGCCGCAGTGTGGGAGCGGCTGTCGATGCCGCTGCTCCTGTTCGCATTCGTCGTGCTCGCGATCGTGCTGATTCCCGGCATTGGTCACGAAGTGAACGGGAGCCGTCGGTGGCTGCGCGCCGGCGTCATGAACTTCCAGGCCTCCGAGCTCGCTCGCGTGCTGCTGCTCGTCTACTTGTCGAGCTACATCGTCAGGCGTCAGGCCGAGCTCAAGGAGGAGCTGAAGGGCTTTCTGAAGCCGCTGGCGATTCTGCTCGCGGCCGCGGTGCTGTTGCTGATGGAGCCGGATTTCGGTGCGGCGACGGTGCTGGTCGCAACCGGTCTCGGGCTCCTGTTCCTCGCGGGCGTCAAGCTCCGGCACTTCTTCGCGCTGGTGACGGTCGCTGCCGGCGGCCTCGCGTTGCTCGCGGTGACCTCGGCCTATCGACTGAAGCGTCTGACGACCTTCCTCGATCCCTGGGCCGACCCGTTCGACTCCGGGTTCCAGCTCACTCAGTCGCTCATCGCCATCGGGCGCGGCGAGCTGTTCGGCGTCGGGCTGGGCGCGAGCGTGCAGAAGCTGTTCTATCTCCCCGAAGCGCATACGGACTTCGTGTTCGCTGTGCTTGCCGAGGAGCTGGGGCTCGCTGGCGTGATCTTCACGCTTGCGCTGTACGTCTTGTTGGTGTGGCGAACGTTTCATATCTCGCGGCTCGCGGCCGAAGCCTCGCTCCCTTTCCATGCCTATGTCGCGGCGGGATTCGGCGTCTGGCTCGGCTTGCAGACGTTCATCAACATCGGCGTGAACTTCGGGCTCCTGCCGACCAAGGGCCTGACGTTGCCGCTCATGTCCTACGGCGGCTCGAGCATGCTCGTCACGCTCGGATGGATCGGCCTCGTGATGCGCATCTATCACGAGGCGAGCTCGGCCGGACGGCTTGCAGTGCCTCGCAGGGAGCGCGCGTCATGAAGGGAACGGTGCTCATCATGGCCGGCGGGACGGGCGGACACGTGTTTCCGGCCCTTGCTGCTGCACGCGTGCTGCGCGAGCGGGGGTACGAGCCTGTCTGGCTCGGAACGCAGCGTGGGCTCGAAGCGAAGCTGGTGCCGCCGCAGCAGATCGAGATCGAATGGATCACTGTGAGCGGCCTGCGCGGCAAAGGGCTCAAGACCTGGCTGACCGCTCCGTTTCAGCTCATTCGCGCCGTGTGGCAGAGCTTGAAAGTGATGCGTCGCCGACGCCCGGCGGTCGTGCTCGGAGCGGGTGGATTCGTTTCCGGTCCCGGCGGTCTCGCGGCCTGGTTGACGAGAAGACCGCTCGTCATCCACGAGCAGAATGCAATCGCCGGCCTGACCAATCGCTTGTTGGCGTGCCTCGCGCGCCGCGTGCTCGAAGCTTTCCCCGGAAGCTTCCCGCGCGCGGCTCGTGCAGAGCGCGTGGGCAATCCCGTTCGTCGCGAGATCGCAGCGATTCCTCCGCCTGCCGAGCGCTTCGCTTCACGCGAAGGGCCGTTGCGGCTGCTCGTTTTCGGCGGCAGCCAGGGAGCCGCGCGCCTGAACGCGGTCGTGCCGGCGGCGCTTGCGATGATCGACAAGAGCGTGCGTCCGAAGGTGATCCATCAGGCCGGCGAGCGGCACGTCGCCCAAGCGCAAGAGCTGTACGCCAAGCACGGTGTAGAGGCCGAAGTGCACGCGTTCATCAATGACATGGCCGAGGTGTACAGCTGGGCGGACCTCGTCGTGTGCCGCTCGGGCGCGCTGACTGTTTGCGAGCTCGCAGCAGCCGGCCTGCCCGCGATCTTCGTGCCGTTCGCGGCTGCGGTGGACGATCACCAGACGCTGAACGCGAGCTTCCTCGTCGAGGCTGAAGCTGCGGTGTCCATCCCGGAGAAGGAGCTGACTCCGGTGCGGCTCGCGCAGGAATTGCAGAAGTTGATCGAGGCCGGCCGCGGCCAGCTCGAGGCCATGGCTACGCGCGCCCGTTCGGTTGCGATCACCGATGCGGACGTGCGCCTTGCCGATGCATGCGAAGCGGTGGCGGGAGGGCGCTCATGACCGACCGCATGCGACGCATCAATCGCATCCATCTCGTCGGTATCGGCGGCAGCGGCATGGGTGGCATCGCCGAGGTGCTGCTCAACCTCGGCTATGAAGTGCAGGGGAGCGATCTCAAACCGAACGCGGTGACGCAACGCCTTGCACGACTCGGCGCGCGGATCGCGTTCGGGCATGCGGCCGAGAACGTCGGGGACGCGGACGTGCTCGTGGTCTCGAGCGCAGTGGGTGCGGACAACCCGGAAGTGCTCGAGGCCAAGGCCCGCCGCATTCCGGTCGTGCAGCGCGCGCAGATGCTGGGCGAGCTGATGCGCTTCCGTTATGCGATTGCGATCGCCGGCACGCACGGCAAGACGACTACGACCAGCATGGTCGCTTCGATCCTGGCCGAAGGCGGGCTCGATCCGACCTTCGTCATCGGCGGCCGGCTGAAGAGCAGCGACAGCAACGCGCGGCTCGGCACTGGCAAGTATCTGGTCGCCGAGGCGGACGAGAGCGACGCCTCGTTCATGCACTTGCAGCCGATGATCGCGATCGTCACCAACGTCGACAACGATCACCTCGCGACGCACGAGGGCGATTTCGAGCGCCTGAAGCAGAGCTTCATCGATTTTCTGCACAATCTGCCTTTCTATGGTCTGGCGGTCGTGTGCGTCGACGACCCGGTGGCTGCAAGCCTCCTTCCTCGCATCGCGCGCCCCGTCGTGACGTACGGGATCGAGGGAGATGCCGACGTGCGGGCCAGGAACGTGGTCCGGGATGGCCTTCAGACCCGGTTCGAAGTGCATCGCCCGGGGCGCGAGAAGCCGCTCGACATCCGCCTCAACCTTCCGGGCACTCACAACGTGCTCAACTCGCTCGCGGCGATTGCGGTGGCCACTGAGCTCGAGGTGCCCGACGCGTCGATCCAGGCGGCGCTCGCGAGTTTTCATGGCGTCGATCGGCGTTTGCAGCAGTACGGCGAGATCGATACGCCGGTCGGCCGGCTCACGCTCATCGACGACTACGGCCATCACCCGACGGAGCTTGCCGCCACTTTGGAAGCAATCCGACAGGGTTGGCCGGATCGACGCATCGTGGTTGCG
>DASVCI010000070.1:0-3260 GCA_036381695.1 Steroidobacteraceae bacterium | reverse complement strand
CTGCTCGGCCATCTCCATGTCGGGCGAGCGGATGTTGCTCAGCACGAGCAGCAGCACGACCGAGCCCAGACCGCAGGTGATGCAGTCGAGGAAGGAGATGCTGAAGATCTCGGTCTCTCGCCTTACGAGTCTGCGGGCCATGTTCGCGCTTTCCCGTTACGGCCAATCCTTCGACGGGCTCAGAAACGAGCCGCCTGTCGTGCGGGCGGCCAGCCAGAACGCGCTCGGCGCGCTCGGGTCACCCTCCATCGGCATCAAGATCACGTTGAGCGGCACATCACGCGGATATTTCGCGAACGCGCGCTCGAACAGCTTCAATCGGTCATCGCCGTCGATGGTGCGGCGAATGAGCGGCGGCGAGGCGCCCTGCGTCGGCAAGCCATCGGTCACGATAATCACGTTATCCGGGCGCGGGTTGAGCGCGTTCATCGCCGTGAACGCGTTCTCCAGGCTCGTGCCGTCCGACGGAACGACTCTGCGCAGGCTCGCGAGCGCCTCGGCCAGCGCGTTCGGGTCGCTGGTCTTGAGCCACTTGCCCTCGCTTCCCTCGCGCAGCGCCCAGGCCTTGGTGTTGAAGGCGTAGAGCTGGAACTGACCTTCCAAAGGCAGCTGCGCGGCGAGCCAGTCAACGGTCTGGAGCGTGCGACGCCACTTCTCCGACAGGAGCTTGCGGCTCTCGGGCATGTTGCGCATGCGCAGAACGTTTACGACGGTCTCATCGAGCATGCTCGCCGAGACGTCGATGAGCAGGAGAATGCGCTCGCCCCCGACCTTGAGCCCGGTCAGATACTGCCGATCGCCAGTCCCGACGAATCCCCGGACACGAGTGCCCGTCGCGCTCGCGTCCCGGGTCGCGCCTTCGAGGCGCCGCGTCCCTTCCTCGAGCGCTTTCAAATCCGCCTTGAGCCGCTCGATCGCCTCGCGCCGCGAGAGTGTTTGTTTCTCCGCTTCCGCAAGCTCGACCTTGAGCCGCTCGGTCTCCTCGAGCACGCGCGTACCCATGCCCTGCGTGCGCACGCGCTCTTGCTCGGTCTCGACGAGCGAGTTCCTCAGCGCCACGAGCCGCTGGTAACCCTCGAGCACCTGCTCTTCGAGCTTGGAGACTTCGGCCCTGAGCTCGCGGGACTCGGCGAGTTGGCGCAGCCCTCCATGCGCGTTGATCAGCGCGTACACGAGCACCACCGACCCGAACGCGCAGGTGATGCAGTCGAGGAACGACATGCTGAAGACTTCAGTCTTGCGGCGCGCCATCGTCGTGTACCGTCTGAATCAGCTCGAGCGTCACCCCGGGCGAGCCGAGCCTGAGTCGATCACCCACCGTGAGTGCCGTCCGCCCCGCCACGCGTTCTTCGTTGACGTAGGAGCCGTATGTGCTGTGGTCCTCGATGAGGACCGCGCCGTTCGTGCGGACCAGCGTGCAATGCGAACGCGAGACTCCGGGCGCGGCGCTCGGCAGGAGCAGGGAACGCCGGCCCTCCGGAACGGACCAGCCGATCACGAGCGGCTCTTCGGTGATGCGCCAGGCGCGCCCCTGGAACAACACGTGCGTGGGCCGAAGCGGAGCAGGCGTGGCTTCGATGCGAGCATCGGTCTGCCCGCCGCCGTCTGCGCGCGGGATCGGAAGCTGATAAACGAGCGCCAGCGAGTCGGGCGGGCGACGAATTGCGGCTTCGTATTGCAGGGCGCCGAGCGCCGCCGCGCCGGGCGCGAGGACGCGTACTTCACAATCACGCAGCGATCGCAGCCGCTCCAGCAATCCAGGCATGGACGCAACGCGATGCGAGACGCGCAGCTCGATCGGCATTCCGGCCACGCGCGCGCCCTGCACCAGGCGCTGCACTTCGAGATAGTGCGGCTCGAGCGCGGAGATGAACGCCTCGCGGTCGAGCTCGATCTCGAGCAAGCGCTCGCCGAGCTGCATCGAGAGCGTGATGTGCTCGTTGCTTTCGAGCTCCTTCAGCCAGCCCGGGAGTTGATCCACCAGGCGCTGCTCGGTGTGCGCCTCGTGCAGAGGATCGAAGCGGGTCCGGCGCACGAAGTGGTCCGCGATGAATTGCATCAACGTCTGTTGCATCGCGAGCAGGCCGTGCCGCAACGCGATTTCGTAACTGCTGCGCTTGAGGCCGCTGCGCTCGCCGCCGGTGTATTCCAGGATCGTCAGCATCGCCTGGCTCAGCTCGAGCTCGAGGTGCAGCACCCGCGCGGGCGCAGGCTCCAGGCTGCATGCGGCGAGCGCCGAATCGACGAGCCCGAGGACAGGCACTGCCGTTTCCTGCGCGACTCCGAGCAGCAGGCCCAGTTGCTCGCGGCTGTAGCCGGCCGGGACGGCCAGCAAAACTCCTTCCTCCTGCGCCTTGTACGTGCGCAGGATCGAATCGAGTTGCGCGTATGCGATGTCTGCGCTCGTGCGCACGAGCCGGGACGGTCGCGTGAGCGGTTCGGTGCTGATCCCGCGCCAGAAGTTGGTGTGAGCGAGCAGCGGCTTGAGTCGCACGCGCGCCGTCGCTTCCTGGCCGGTCAGAGTCGCCTCGTCCTCGAGCAACGCCATGCCGGGCGCTTCGAGCAACACCTCGCCCGCCTCACCATGGCGCCTCGCCAGCGTAATGCCCGAATCGATGAGCTCCAGAGACAGCATGGCCTGAGCTCGTGATCATCGCACCTGCATGTGACGGATCAGGTGCTGGTCGATCCAGTGATCGGTGTCGTGCACGAAGCCCTCCTGCGCCTGCTGCAGCTGGTGCAGGAAGAACATCAGGACGATGGTCAGCGTCAGGGCCACGAAGGTCGCGTTGAACGCGATGCCGAGGCTCGAGGTGACGTTGGTGATGTCACCCGAGACGGCCTTGTGCGCCTGGAGCAGCGCATCGCCGATGTGGCGCACCGTGCCGATGAAGCCGATGGCCGGAATCGCCCAGGCGATGTATCGGATCATGGCGAGGCCCGAGTCCAGGCGATCGGCTTCCGCATCGCATACGGCGCGCGAGGTTTCGGCGGCATCACGAATGCTGCGCGTCGAGGAGAAACGATCGAGCGTACGCTGCAAGGCGCGCACCACCAGCATCGACTTCTCCTCCGGCGGCACGTCCTCGAGCTGGCGCGCGTAATCCTTGGCATCCTCGGGCAGCACCTTGATGCCCTCCGGCACGTGAATCAGCTCGCGCTCGAGGAGCTTGCGCTCGCGACGCACCAGGAACGCCTTGTAGCCGATGATGAGCATCGCCCAGATGAAGTGGATGATCTCGGCCTCCTGCTCGTAGGCG
>DASVCI010000069.1:0-14668 GCA_036381695.1 Steroidobacteraceae bacterium | reverse complement strand
GTCGGGCCCGTCGATCCGCCGGTCGCCGAGCGGCGCAAGCGCGTTGCCTGTGCAGGCGGGCGCTGCTCGGGCGCATGAGTAGACCCGCGCAAACGCGTCGCAGCGGGCGCATCGGTGGCCGGCCGCAAGCGCGTCGCATCGGCGGGCGCCTCGGGCGCGGCGGCGTCACTAGGCGTGCGCCAGCGCGTCGCGTCTGCCCGTGCGTGCGGGTCTTCGGACTCTGTCATTTCGCTCGCGCCGGCGCCGTTGACGTTTCGCAGGGCCGGCATCTTACTCCTCGGCAAACGGGACGTCGCCGGTTCTTTACACCTGCGAAGCATGGGCCGCGACGACCGGCCGCACGCTTCCGTGCGATGCGATCTCGCGGCCGATCGCACGTGATCTCGAGCGAGGTATGTTTCTTGCTTCTTGCTCGCGGTAAATTCTGGGGCGCTGTCCGCCGATGCCGACTCCCGCCGAGGTTAGAGTAGACGTAATGAATTTTTGGAAAGAGCAGCCCCCGCGCGACGGCCTGCCCGGTGCCGATCGCCCTCAGTCCTCGGGGCCGAGACGGAGCGGAACGCCGAGCGGCCAAGGCAAGTCCGGGATTCCGCGCAATACGTGGCTCTGGTTTCTGTTGATCCTCGTCGTGAACTTCCTGCTCGTGAGGATGTTCTTTCCGGCGAGCGGCGGTGCGCTGACGATCCCGTACACCGTGTTCAAGCAGCAGGTCGAGGCCGACAATGTCGCGGCCATCTACAACCAAGGTCAGGGGATCGAAGGCCGTTTCGTCCGGCCATTCACTTATCCGCCGCCTCAAACAGGGGAGGAATCGCCTCCGCGCAGCGCCTCGGGCCAAGCTCCCGCGAACGAGAGCGATCAAGGCGCGGGCCGCCAGAGCGCCAACGGGCAACCGCGTGTGGACGAAAGCGGCCGGGAGCGGGGCGGTGCGGGGCAAGCCGCGTCGAGCGACGGCGCCGGAGCGCAGAGCAACGAGGAGCCCTCTGCCGGGGGCGGGAATGCCGGCGACGCCGGGGCCGAGAACGCGACGAGAGGGCAGGGTCGGCAACCCGAGCCGCGTACGTCGCTCACGTTCAAGACCACGATTCCGACCTTCATCGGCCCCGGCCTCGAGGCGCTGCTGATCGACCACGGGGTTCAGATCAGCGCCGAGCCCATGAACGCGAGCTCCTTCTGGAACGTGCTGATCTTCGGATTCGGGCCCGCGATTCTGATCATCGTGTTCTACGTCTGGCTGTTCCGCCGTACGGCGCGCCAAGGCGGCGGCCTCGGCGGCGGGCTCATGGGCATCGGCCGCAGCAAGGCGCGCCGCTACGATGCCGAAAAGGACACGAAGGTCACGTTCGACGACGTGGCCGGCATCGACGAGGTCGAGAACGAGCTCATCGAGATCGTCGACTTTCTGAAATCGCCCGCGAAGTACACGCGGCTCGGCGGCACGGCGCCGAAAGGCGTGCTGCTGATCGGCGCGCCCGGCACGGGCAAGACGCTGCTCGCGCGCGCCGTCGCGGGAGAGGCCGGCGTGCCGTTCTTCTCGATGAGCGCGGCGGAGTTCGTCGAGATGATCGTCGGCGTCGGCGCGGCACGCGTGCGCGATCTCTTCAAGCAGGCGCGCGAGCATGCGCCCGCGATCATCTTCATCGACGAGCTCGACGCGATCGGACGCGCGCGCGGCGGCGTCGCGATCGGCGGCGCGTCGAGCGAGCAGGAGCAGACGCTGAACCAGATCCTGACCGAGATGGACGGGTTCTCGAGCCGCGAGGGTGTGATCGTGCTCGCCGCGACCAACCAGCCTGACGTCCTCGACAAAGCGCTGCTCAGGCCCGGCAGGTTCGACAGGCGGATCGTGCTCAACCTGCCGGACAAGAACGGCCGCGAGGCAATCCTCAAAGTGCACACGCGCAAGGTGCCGCTCGCGAGCGATGTGAGCCTGGCGGAGATCGCCGGTGCCACGCCGGGCCTGTCCGGAGCGGATCTCAAGAACCTGGTGAACGAGGCGGCGCTCCTTGCCGCACGGCGCGACAACGAGCAAGTGCATCAGAAGGATTTCATGGATGCGCTCGAGAAGATCGTGCTCGGCCCGGAGCGCCCGATCCTGCTCAGCAGGGAAGATCGGGAGCGCATCGCGTATCACGAGAGCGGTCATGCCATTCTCGGACTCGTCGTGCCCGGCGCGGATCCCGTGCACCGGGTGACGATCGTGCCGCGCGGACAAGCGCTCGGCGTCACGTATCAGCGCCCGCAGACCGACCGCTACAACTATCCGGAGAGTTATCTGCGCGCCAAGATCATCGGCATGCTCGGCGGGCGCGCGGCGGAGGAGTTGGTCTACAAGACCAAGACGACCGGGGCGGAGAACGACATCGAGCAGGCGACGAGCCTCGCCCGCAACATGGTGACGCGCTGGGGCATGAGCGATGAGCTCGGCATGGTGCAGCTTGCCCCCCGGGAGAATCCGTATCTCGGCACCTCCGCCGGCTTCATCGGCTCCAAGCCCTTCAGCGAGGACACGGCGCGTCGCATCGACGCCGAGGTTCAACGCATCATCAGCGAGAGTTACGCCGAGGCCTTGCGTCTGCTCAACAAGCATCGCAAGGAGCTGGATGCGCTCGTGGCAGCGCTGCTCGAGCGCGAGACGCTCGATGAGAAGGAGATTCTCAAAGTCACGGGGCTTTCGCCCGCGCCTTCGATCGAGAGTCAGCGCGTCGCGGCCGTGGCGGGGCGACCCTGAGAGCCTGCTGATCAGGCATCGGTCGCGGGGCCGAATCCATGCCGGGCGAAGATCGCCTGGGCCCAAAACAAATCTTTTCCCCGGCTCGCTGCTGCGATGACCGGCATCGCGTCGCTCGAGAGCGTCACTCTTTGTCACGAAAGCGGTTGATGTGTCGCCGAAGTGCGAACAGAGCGCTTTTTTTGCAGGGTTTGTGAGCGCTCGCGTGTGAAAGGAAGTGTGCGTGGCGCTCTCGGGCGAAAGATGAACGGCCGCATCAGGCGCCCGATGGTACAGTCACTCATGTCGACTGCGTCACAAAATCCGCGCGCAGCTTAAGCGCCCGCCTCATTGTTCCTCCCTGTCTGAGATCGTTTACTGCTCGCGTCGACGAGCGGTGTCACAACCGCTCGTGCGACACGAAGGGCAAACCCGCCGTGAGGCGGGGACGCAAAGCCTCCGGTCTTCGTGCCGAAGATAGCGGGGTTGCCGGGCGACTGCTCGTGCACTTCGAGTGCAGTCGTTCGTCAGCGATCTCCTGCCGTCCGGCGGGCCGCGCTTCCCTGCGTCCTCTTGCCCCCGATCCACAGCCAGCTGCTGCCGAAACACGCGTGCTGACGCGGCCGGCAGCAGGACGAGGACGTATCGATGAGCTGCCGTACGAGCAGGAGCGGTCCTGCATTTGTTCGATTGATGTCGCTCGCCTGCGCGGGCTTGTTGCTCGCTGCTTGCGGCGGCGGTGACGGAGAGGGCTCGAAATCGACGGGCGAAGTGGTCGCTCCGAATCCCAGCCCCGAGCCTCCGCCCGGCTCCGGTCCGGGCCCGGACCCCGATCCCGAGCCGGATCCAACTCCGGAGCCGCCGGCCAATCGCCCGCCGACCCTCTCGGGCACGCCCGGAGGTCTCGCGACGATCGGCTCGCTCTACACCTTCACGCCGAGCGCGAGCGACCCTGATGGCGATCCCCTGACGTTCCACGTTCAGAACGCGCCTTCCTGGGCCGAGTTCGATGCGTCCACCGGCCAGCTGTCGGGCACGCCCGGAACGGACGACGCCGGCACCTACGCCAACATCGTCATCGGCGTGACCGATGGTGAAGCGACGGTCACGATGTCACCGTTCTCCATCGTCGTGTCACAGGCCGAGGAAAACAGCGCGGTCATCTCGTGGACGCCGCCGACCCAGAATACGGATGGGTCGACGCTCGAGAATCTCGCCGGCTATACGATCGTCTACGGCAACTCGCCGGACGTGCTGCACCAGTCGATTCGCATCGACAATCCGGGCATCAACACGTACGTGATCGAGAACCTCACGGCCGGAACCTACTATTTCGGCGTGCGGGCTTACACGACCGAAGACGTCGAAAGCCCCTTGTCCAACGTGGTGAGCAAAGTCATCCAGTAACTTCGCGCTTCACCCCCCTCGAAGCCCATGGGCGCTCGCCGCTCATGGGCTTTCTTGTTTCTGCGCCTGCCGCGAACCCTCCTCACCCCACCCGAGCAGCGAACCTGGCGCGCAGGGGGCTGCCTCGAAATTCTCCATCTGGAAATAAATTCTCTTGACAGGCCATCTGTGCCGGCGTGAGACTCGCCGGGCTCGCGAGGGCGGCTGGAGTGGCCGCCATCGACCCATTCCCCCCTCCCGGACCCACAACCCGAACAGAAGCGAGGGCGATGATGCCGAGGTCTTTCACCCGTCTGCCGAGAGCTTGCTCGTGGCTGGCGCTCGCCGCCTTGATGCTCGTTGCGAGCCTGAGTCATGCAGCGCCGCCGCGCGATCTCGATCGTTACGTCCAGCGAGTCATGCAGACTTTCGACACCCCGGGCCTCGCCGTGCTCGTGGTCGAGAAGGGCAAGCCGCCCGTCGTGCGCACCTATGGCGTGCGTCGAATGGGAGAGCCCGCGAAGATTGACGAGCAAACATTGTTCCCGATCGGCTCGACCACGAAGGCGTTCACGGCCGCGCTCCTGGCGATGCTCGTCGATGAGGGCAAGCTCACGTGGGACACGAAAGTGTCCGATGTGCTTCCCGGCTTCAAGATGTACGACCCATACGCCAGCGCCGAGATGACCGTGCGCGACTTGCTCGTCCACCGCAGCGGGCTCGGCCTGGGCGCGGGCGATTTGCTGTTCTTTCCGCCCACCAGGCTGACGCGCGATGAGATCCTCCATAAGCTCCGGTACATCAAGCCGGCGACCAGCTTCCGCAGCCGTTATGCGTACGACAACCTGCTCTACGTCGTCGCGGGCCAGGTGATCGAAGCGCTCGAGGGCGCGAGCTGGGAGGAGGTGATCCGGCGGAGGATTTTTGCTCCGCTCGAGATGAATGCTACGAGCCCCTCATCGGTGTTGCCGGAAGGGGCGAATCGGGCCTGGCCGCACGCGCGCACGTCCGGCGAGATCCGCGGCACCGGGCCGATCGCGCCGCTTCCGAAGCCGCTGACCCTCGACAACGCCGCTCCCGCCGGGGCGATCAACACCAACATGGAGGAGCTCGCACGCTGGCTTGAGGTGCAACTCGGGCGAGGGCTGGATCCGCGCACCGGCACGCGGTTGTACAGCGAGGCGCAGGCGCAGGAAATGTGGACGCCTCAGACCCTCGTGCCTGTTTCGCCCATGCCCAAGCCGCTCGAGCTGGCGAAGCCGAACTTCCGCACGTATGCGCTGGGTTGGGGAGTGAGCGACTACAGAGGCCACGAGCTCGTGGCGCATGGCGGCGGCGTGCTGGGCTCCGTCACGAACATCTCCATCCTGCCGGATCGAGACGTTGCCATTGCAATCGTGACGAACTCGGAGGAGACGCCTGCGCTAGCCGCCATTCAATACCGGCTCCTCGATCACTATCTCGGGCTCGACAGCCCCGACTGGCTCGCGGCGTGGGCTGAAGCGCGCGACATGCGGATCGCCAGGGCGCGCGAGGCGCTTGCGGCGCATGCTGCGAAATTGCAGGCGCAGCAAGGCGAGAGAGTCGGCCCCTCGCTTGCGCTTGAGCGCTATGCAGGCACCTACCAGGACGACTGGTATGGTCGGGTGAAGATCGAGCACGGCGCCAACGGTCTCAGAATCAGCTTCGAGCACACTCCTGCGCTCAGCGGCGCGCTCGAACACGTCCGCTACGATACGTTCCGCACCCGCTGGGGCGATCGCACCCTGGAGGATGCCTACGTCACCTTCTCGCTCGGGCCCGATGGAAGCATCGACAGGGTGACATTGCGGGCGATCTCGCCGCTCGCCGACTTCAGCTTCGATTATCACGACCTGTTGCTAAGGCCCGTCCGCGAAGCGGCCGCTTCGGGGGCCTCGCACTGATCTCGCCCTGTTGACACGTCACCTGCCGCGAAAGCGGCAGGTGACCGGTCCGGCCGTTCGGCCCTTACTCCTTTCGCGGCGGTTTTGCACTCCGTCGTGCGGACGATTGCGCGCAGACAGGGCGCGGCGTATACGGGCGGGCGAGGGGCGACAAAAGGGAGTAAGCCGATGAGCGCCTTCCCCGACCTGGTGATCCTCTTGCCGGGTATTACCGGCAGCGTTCTGGCGGACGGACGGGGCAGAGAGGTCTGGGGACACTCGTTCGGCGCCATCTGGAGGGCCATCACCTCCCGGGGCGAGACGATCGAAGAGCTCGAGCTCGCCGAGGACGGGGATCCGAACGGCGTTACAGCCACCCGCCTCATCCCCGGCATCACGATCATCCCCCGGTTCGTGAAGATCGACGGCTATGCCGCCATCGAGCGTTTTCTGATCCGCGAGCTCGAGCTGCAGCCGGGCCGTAATTTTCTCACGTTCCCCTACGATTGGCGGCTCGACAATCGTTTGAACGCCCGGCGGTTCGAGGACAAGGCGTTGAACGCGCTCCGGGAGTGGCGTTCGCGCTCCGGCAACGTCGAGGCCAGGCTCGTGCTCATCGGGCACTCCATGGGTGGGCTCATCTCACGTTACTTCCTCGAGTGCCTGGGCGGATGGCAACACACCCGCACGCTGATCACGCTCGGCACGCCGCATTGGGGCTCGCTCAACGCGCTCGATTTCCTGGTGCACGGGATGAAGAAGGGCATCGGTCCGCTCGGGCTCGATCTCACGCCGCTCCTGCGCTCGTTTCCTTCCGTATACCAGCTCCTGCCCAACTATGCCTGCGTCGATGTGGGGGATGCTTCGCTTCTGGGCGTTGCCGATGCGGTCAGGAACGCACACATTCCCAATGTGGATGAAGCACGCGCGCGGGACTCGCTCGCTTTCCACGCGGAAATCGAAGATGCGCAGAAGAGCAATGCCAAGGAAGCCGCCTATTTCGATCGCGGCTATCGGATGGTGCCGCTCGTCGGGATCGAGCAGCCGACCTTGCAGTCGGCTCGCTGTCGAAGCGGCAAGGTTGAGCTGCTTCGATCGCTCAATGGCCAGGACCATGGAGGTGACGGGACGGTGCCGCGGGTTTCCGCGACTCCGCTCGAGCTGGTCGATCAGGATCGCGAGATGTTCGCCGCCCAGATACACGGCTCGATGCAGAACTCGCGTGAGGTGCTGGCGAGCGTGAAGGGTGTAGTGACGCAGCCGGACGTGACCCTCACTCGCTTGCGTCACGCCGGCCTCGGCGTAGATCTGACTTTGGATATCGAGGATGTAGTGGCGCCGGGCGAGCCGCTGACCGTGCGCGCCCGCGTGTCTGAAGGCAGTCCGCGGCTGACCGTCGAGCTCACGAACACGCAGACGAACGAAACGCAGACCGACTTCCTGTCGCGCGTTGGTGAGTGGTACGAGGGAGAGTTCGAGCCTCAGCCCGGAATCTGGCGCGTGACGGTCTCGGCCCCGGATGCCTCGCCCGTTTCGGATCTTACGGTGGTCGCCGCGCCATGAGCATGATGACCGAACCGGCCCTCGAGGTCGACGTGCTGTGGATCGAGCACTTCGTCGTGGTCGACGGCAGCGAGCCGACGCGCGTGGCATTCGCCCGCATCAAGAAGCATCCTGCCGACTGGGTCGTGATCTCGAGGAACGGTGGAGAGTACCTGTACGTGTTCCGAAAGGACGAGCTGCTTCATTGGATGCCTCTTCCTCCTGGGGCTCTCGTAAGCCACGGCTCGGTCGTTCCGTTCGAGATTGAGCTCGGATTGCGCGAAGAGCTCCAGAGCACGAAGACGACGCACAGAGGTTCGCAGCCGCCGATCGATCGCTCGTGGCGAAGCGAGGCGCGCGCACCGAGCATCGATCGATGGGTCGAGGTGGACGAGGCGGGTGAGCCGAAGGCGATCGGCATTCCGGATATCTCGATGAGGGGTTTGGTACTCGATTTGGTACTCGACGATCTCGAGGCCTCGCCCGAGCCCGCCGGGGCAGCGCCCGCACCTGCGCCCTCTGCACCGCCGGTTGCATCCCCTTTGCCAACGGGTCCACTCTCCATCGAGGACACCGGAGCATTCCCGGTGATCGATGAGGAACCTCCGGAGGAGCCCGAGGGCGATGAGGGCACGCGGCCCGTGCGGTTCCCGTCCATCGAGCCTGATCGGCCGATCGTTGCGGGCCAGCGCATCACAATCAAAGTGGATCTGCTGCGCCGCGCGACTTCACACACCGAAGGCGGCCCCATCGACACCGGCGCGCTGCCCAAAGACTGGAAGACGCTCGATCTCAGCGTGATGCTCTCGTCCGCGGCGATCGATCTGGACGATGAGGAGCCTCGCCGCATCACGATCGCGCGCAATGCGGCTTCCACTCCTGCGACATTCTCGGGAACGGTGCATCGGGACGTGCCCGCAGGCGCGCAGATCGAGATTACTGCCGCGTTCTTCCATGGTTGCCGGTTCTGTGGCTCGGCGAGGCGCGAGCTCGTGGCCGGCGAGGTGCCTGAAGCCGACACCGGGAAGCCGGGAAGCGCGGGCATCGGAGCGGTGGCAGTGGACATCGGTGCGGAGCAACCACACGTCACCGTCTTCATCGAGCGCCTGGACAAATCGAGACCGGGGTTGCTCCGCTGGCGAGTCGAGCCTTGCGAGCGATTCGATGGATTGCCCTCGACGCTGCGTGAGGATGTCGATCTCGGTCAGGATCCAGCCGCAGTGGCCGGAGCATTGTTCAAAAGATTCGCCACGCTGGTGCCAGGGCAGCATCGGCCCAGCATCGAGGGGTTCGGCGATGAGCTGTGGAATCTCGCGCCGCGCACGTTTCATGACGCGTACTGGGCGCTATACGCCCGGTACGGCGGCCGGCTCAGGATTCAGTTCGTTTGCGACGAGCCGCATCTGCCCTGGGAATTGATGAGGCCCTCGAGCGAGGACGAGCGGGCGATTCACCCGCCGCTGGCTTTGGAGCACTCGGTGGCGCGCTGGATCGATCGCTATAGCGGCGACATGCGCAACTCCCTCCCTGGAGGGAGCCTGGTGAGCATAGCTCCGAAGTACTCGAGCGCACGCCTGTCACTGCGCATGGCACAGGAAGAGCACGAACGAATCGTGGAGCGCCTGGGTGCGAAGTCTGTCCGCGGTACGCGAGAGGCTCTGTTCGCGCTCCTGGAGGATGAGGATCCGATGCCACCCGTCGGCGTCCTGCATTTCGCCGGTCACGGTCAGTTTGCGGCCGATGTGGCCGCCGCATCGAGCATCAAGCTCGAGAACGGCGAGACGCTGCTTGCGAGCGAGGTCAAACGCAGGGAAGTCCGGCTCGGCCGCGTGTGTCGCACGCTCGTGTTCTTCAACGCATGTGAAGTCGGGGCGACGGGAAGCGTGTTCGGGGAAGTGGGCGGCTGGGCCGACGCGTTCCTGGATCGCAAGTTCGGCGGCTTCATCGCGCCGCTCTGGGCAGTGGAGGAAGCCGACTCGGCAAAGGTCGCGGCCGAGCTCCTCGACGGCATTTACGCGCGGCGCGCTCCGATCGGCGAGACGCTGCGTTCCATTCGGACCAAGTACGCCGACAAGTCGCCCACTTACTTCTCCTATCTGTATTACGGGGACGTGACCGCCCGGCTCGCCCGTTGACCAGCTTGTGGAGGATCACTCGCCGGCCGCTGTGCACGATCCCTCAGGGCAGCTCCTCGTGGGAGTGAGGATCGATCGAGTACGGATAAATCTCAGGGACGAAGCCAGGCTGAGCGCGCACGCGCTCGATCCAGGCTCGCACGTTCGGGTAAGGATCGAGCGGGATGCCGGCATCGGGCGCTACATGCGAGTACGCGAACAATGAAATGTCGGCGATCGTGTAGTGCTCGCCCACGATGAACGGCCGCTCGGCGAGCTGCTCATCGAGGATCCTGAGCGCCTTGATCGATCCGGCGCGTTTCATCTCGATCAGCGCAGGCGGACGGCGCGGCACTTTGCCCGTCAGCACCCAGTATCGCAGGCTCCCCATCGTGGACTGCACATAGTCCGCCTCGAACGACATCCACTGCTGAATCTTTGCGCGCAAGTAGCGGTCGTCCGAGGAGTAGGGCGTTCCCTCCGCGAGGTAAGTGAGGATCGCGTTCGACTCCGAAAGCACGCGCCCGTCATCGAGTCGGATCGCAGGCACCGCGCCGGTCGGATTGATGGCTTTGTATTCAGGATGCTGGCCTTCTCCCTCGAAGATACTGACCAGCTCGGTGCGATAGGGCAGTCTCAGATGACTCAGCAGCAGGCGGATCTTGTAGCCGTTCTGCGAAGGCAGGTAATCGTAGAGCGTGAGCATGGCGATGACTGCGGCGTGTGGCAATGAACAGTCGCCATGCTAGAGGCGCGAGGGATCGACGGACATCCGTTTCTTGCTCGCAAATCGACTAAGTGCCGAGGGTGGAGATTTGCGCGCACGAGTCGATCGCGGGAGCTCCTCGCGATCGACGAAGCTGTCAACGAGCGGAGAAGTTGTGAGATCGGCGCGCGCTTCAGCAGAGCGTGCGTGCGGTGGAGACAGGCTCCATCTCGTAGCCGACCGTTTCCCGAGTCACCGGATCGATGATGGGAGCGCCGCGGCGAAAGCGGCCGGTCTGGATCTGCGGGTTTGCAGCATCCAGAACCGTTCGCTCGAGGTGCACGCTCCCGTTCTCTTCCCGGACGAGCACGCGCGGCTCGTTCGAATCTACGAACAGCCAGCCGATCACTTCGCACGTCGTTCCCATGGCTCCCGCACCCTTTGTCGTTCTGCTGTGTCCGGGGTTGGTGCAATGGTTATGCCAAATGCATGAGTTCCTGCATGTTCAATAACTTACGTGTGTCTGACGACACGGCAAGGGGTGACAGCAAATGTCAACTCCCGACCGGTTGCGGCTTCGGCCTGCTGCCGCGCGCGTCGATGGCCGGTGGCCGTTTTCAGGGTTTGGCTACGTATAATCGCGCGCCCGGCGCCCGCCGGAGCGGCACTTTTTCGAGAGAGGCCAATGAGTCAGACAATCAAGAGAATCGAGTGCGGACCGCGCATGAGCCAGGCCGTCGTTCACAACGGCACGGTGTATCTGGCCGGACAAGTCGCGCCGGCGAGCGCAGGAACTTCGGTGCGGGAGCAGACCCGCGCGATCCTCGCGCGCATCGACAGCTTGCTTGCGCAGGCGGGCACGGACAAGACGAAGCTCCTGTCTGCCTCCATCTGGCTGGCCGACATGTCCAGCTTCGCCGAGATGAACGAAGTGTGGGAGCAGTGGGTGCCCGCTGGTTGCGCGCCCGCTCGCGCGACTGTCGAGGCGCGCCTGGCGAGCCCGGAGTATCGAGTCGAGATCGCCGTCGTCGCCGCGATCGGGTGATCGCGCTCGGTCCCTCGCTTTGCAGCCGGCACGAGCTACAGTTGATCGTGTAATCGATAAGCGAGCCAGCTGGAGCCTCGTGCGAGCAGCGGTCGCTTGCGCCAACGTTGCAGGTTGAGCTCCACGCTTCGCCGCAAGTCTGCGGTGAACGCGTTCCTGAGCTCTGAGGCGACACCGGCATCGAGAATGCCGACGCCGACTTCCTCGTTGAGCGTGAGCGAGCGCGAATCGAGATTGGTCGACCCTACGTGCGACCACACGCCATCGACGATCACGATCTTCTGATGCAGGAGGGTCGGCTGGAACTCGTAGAGGCGCACGCCTGCTTCGAGCAGCCGCTCATATAGATGGCGGCTCGCGAGTCGCACGAACGGGCTGTCGGTCTGCTTTCCCGGCACCATCAGATGCACGGCCACGCCCCGGCGCACCATGAGGCCGAGCAACTCGCACATTCCCTCATCCGGCGCGAAATACGGATTCTGGATGATCACTTCCTTGCGAGCCGAAGCGATCGCCAGCGTGTAGAGCAGCGCCACCGCGGAGTCCGCTTCGCCTGACTGGCTGCTCACGACGTGCACGCCGATGTCGCCTTTCGGCTCGATCTTCGGGAAGCAGCGCTCGCCGGCCGGCACGCACTGCGCCTCCTCGAGCCAGTTCTCGGCGAAGACCGATTGCAGCGCGAACGCCGCCGGGCCTTCAATGCGCACGCCGCTGTCGCGCCAGTGATGCTCATCCTCGGCATCACCCAGCCACTCGTCGGCGATGCCGTGCCCGAACGTGTAAGCGATCTGTCCGTCGACGATCAGGAGCTTGCGGTGCGTGCGGTGGTTGAATCGCCTGAGGTTCCACCATCGCGGCCGGCAGTAGAAGGAGACCTGAGCGCCCGCTCCGGCGAGCTTTTCGAGCGCACCGGCGCTCGCAGCCGAGCCGCCGAGCGCGTCTATGAGCACTCGCACGTCCACCCCGCGTGTGGCGCTTGTGCTCAATGCTTCGACGAACTGGTCTTCGACTCGGCCGGGATTCCAGACGAACGTTTCCAGATGCACGCTGTGCCGCGCCGCTTCGATGTCCGCGAGCACGGCTGGAAACAGGCTTCCATTGTGGAAGACGTCGACCCGGTTGCCGTTCAGTACCACGCCGCCAGTGCATCCGGAGACCGTCTCGAGCCCTTGATCGATCGGCGGCAGCCGATCGATATCGAGCTCGAGATAAGGCGTGCGCCGTCGATGCGTAATCGCGAAGTACGCGGCCGTGAGCACAACGCCCGCTAGCATCCAGGCGAGCGCGGTTATGAACATATCGCCCCCGTGCGCGGGTCGGTCCGGAATCGTCGCCTCCCTTATACGAACTTCCCGGGCGGGCTGTTCCCATCGCGTTCCCGCGCCCGTTCTATTCGATGGACCTCAACGTGCTGAAGCGCGCGATTCCGCAGCCGACGCAGCACTGCGATTGGGCCAACTGGCAGGCGCCCATGCGCAAGGGGCAGACTCTCCCGAATGCACAGGGTACCGACTAAGGACCGGAAAACCCGACAAGCCGTTACGACTGACTCGAACCTTTGCATCCGCAAGGCGTGCCTGTAAGAGGGCGAAGGCTGCAACGCATGACGGAGAGGAAGAACCCTGGCGACCCATTGCTGCCCGTGGCCGAGCAGGCGGCCGAATGGCTCCAGCGATTGGAGCAGGGAGGCACTCCGCGGGACAGGGCGGAGTTCGTTCAGTGGCTGAAGGAGTCCAGGGGCCACGTACGGGAAGTGCTGCTGGCAGCGGCGACCGATCGCGTCCTGGGTCATCTGGATCCGAAGCAGCAAAAGGACCTCGATCTCCTCGTGTCGGCGGCCTCGGCTGCTTGCGTACCCATAGAGCGGAACCTGGAGCAAGGGTCTAAGCGGGAACCAAGTGGTCGCCGCGTGTTGAGGCGCCTGACATGGGCGGCCGCAGCCGGTTTCGTAGTGGCGGCATTGGGCATCGCCTTGTTCGCTGGGATCCGGCTCAACGGCCACACGTACAGGACGGCTGTTGGAGAGCAGCGCGCGATCGAATTGCCGGACGGCTCGGTGATCTCGCTCAATACGCGCTCGTCGGTGCGAGTCCGGTTTTCGAGCGAAGCCCGTGATGTCTATCTCGAGGACGGGCAAGCTCTGTTCGCAGTTGCCCACGAGCCGCAAAGGCCGTTTCGTGTTCACGCCGGGCCGACGCTCGTCCGGGCCATTGGCACGAAGTTCGATGTGCGCCGACGGCGGCAGCGCACGGACGTAGCGGTGCTGGAAGGAGTAGTGCAGGTCGAAACCGCTCCCTTGGGGGTGCAATCGGACAGCACGATCCCGCGTGGATTGGAAAGCGCGCGTCTGACTGCGGGCCAGGCAGTCAGCATTACGATCGACGGCGTCACGCCGCCCGCACCGATCCAGATCGCCGAAATCAACGCGTGGCAGCAAAGGAGGCTGATTTTTCGAAACGACACGCTCGGCGAGATCGTCGAGGAGTTCAACCGCTACAACCGCTCTCCACAGATCCGGCTGGACGACGAGCATCTGGCGACCTGGAGGTACTCGGGAGTCTTTGATGCCGATGATCCGGAGAGCTTGATCGAGTACCTGGTGTCCGAAGGGCTGGATGTGCAAAGCGCGAAGGGCACGTTCGTGATCCGACGAAAGAACAATCAAGCGCGGCGCCCGCAGGCGTGACAGTCACCGCTGTATCGACCTGATAAGCATGCTCGCACTGCGAGCATCGAGGAGCAGTCATGAGTCAGGGACGCTCTGGCATCGCTCCCATCATTTTTGTCTGCATTGACGCAGCGCCATCGAGCGATCGCGTCTGGAAACAAACCCTCTCGACGCACGAACGCTGCTCTAGAAACTCGTGCTCTGCGATCCGGACGGGCGCGCTCGTTCGCGTCTACACGGTCTGCTTGCTCATGACCGGGCCCCTGCACTACCGACTATTTTCACGAATATACGACATACAGTCGGACGGACAGGTGGCGTGGGAGCGCCCTGCCCGTGAATCAGACGCACTTCGTCAACTCTTACGGGAGCAGAACAATGAAGGCGATGCCCAGGCTTTCGCTGGCCTTGTGCATGCTCGTGCTTGCGTTCACGGTCTTTGCTGAACGAGCGGATCAGCGACTGATCACGTTCAACATCGAGCCACAACCTCTGACTGAGGCCTTGAGCGAGTGGGCGCAACAAGCGAATCTTCAACTCATCTCGCCAGCAGGCGAGCTCACAGATCGCCTGACAGCGCCGCGCGTGACCGG
>DASVCI010000068.1:0-69242 GCA_036381695.1 Steroidobacteraceae bacterium | reverse complement strand
GTCGTGATCCACGCCGGCGACCTGCCCGACGTGCTGTATTACATCGTCAGCGGCTCGGTCGAGGTCATGATCGAGGACGAGGAAGGCAACGAGATGGTCCTCGCCTATCTCAACAAGGGACAGTTCTTCGGCGAGATGGGCTTGTTCTACGAGCAGCCCACGCGCAGCGCCTGGGTCCGCACGCGCCAGCAATGCGAGCTCGCCGAGATGACTTATCCGCGCTTTCGCCAGCTCGCGGCCGAAAGCCCGGGCCTGGTGTTCGAGCTGGCCACGCAGCTTGCGACGCGCCTCGACCGCACCAACCGCAAGCTCGGCGATCTGGCGTTCGTGGACGTCACCGGTCGCGTGGCGCACGCCATCATGGACTTGTGCAGCGAGCCCGACGCCATGACGCACCCGGAAGGCATGCAGATCAAAGTGAGCCGCCAGGAGCTCTCGCGCCTGGTCGGTTGCTCGCGCGAGATGGCTGGTCGTGTGCTCAAGGTGCTCGAAGATCAGGGCTTGCTGCGCGCCACGGGCAAGACGATCGTGGTGTTCGGCGCCCGGCCGAAGATGAAGACCAAGCCTCCGCTCGCCGCCGCGGCCGGCCGCACCCTCGGCCAGAGCCGTCGCGATGAGGACGACTTCGACGACGACGACGAAGACTAAGAACGAGAACGAAGAAGAACGCCCCGCGAGGGGCGCTCCTTCGAGCCTTCAGACTTTGACGCCCTGGGCGCGCGCGATGCGCTCGCGCATCGCTGAGATCGTGCCGGCGTAATCTCCCGAGCCGAAGATCGCCGAGCCGGCGACGAACGTATCCGCGCCCGCGCGCGCGATCGTTTCGATGTTGTCCACTTTCACGCCGCCGTCGATCTCGAGACGGATCTCGCGGCCGCTCGCATCGATCCGCTGGCGCACCTGCCGCAGTTTGTCGAGCGCCGACGGAATGAACTTCTGTCCGGCGAAGCCCGGATTGACCGACATGAGCAGCACCATGTCGAGCTTGTCGAGCACGTGATCCAGCCAGACGAGCGGCGTGGCCGGGTTGAGCACGAGGCCCGGCCGGCAGCCGTGCTCGCGGATCAGCTCGATCGTGCGATCGACGTGCTCGCTCGCTTCCGGATGGAACGTGATCCAGGTGGCTCCAGCGTGCGCGAAGTCGGGAATGATGCGATCGACGGGCTTGACCATCAGGTGCACGTCGATCGGCGCGCTGATGCCGTACTTGCGCAGCGCCTCGCAGACCAGCGGGCCGATGGTGAGATTCGGCACGTAATGGTTGTCCATCACGTCGAAATGGATGAGGTCCGCGCCCGCATCGAGCACGGCGCGGACTTCCTCGCCGAGGCGGGCAAAGTCCGCAGACAGGATCGAAGGCGCGATCCACGGTTTCATGATCGTTTTCCTGTTGTCAGCTCTGCTCGTCACGGGCTTGGGTTAGCGGCCGGGCCTCGCATGAGAGCCGGAGCTCCCTCCCATGCCACGGGCGCTGCGCAGCAACTCGTACGCAGCCCGAATCTGTCGCGTCTTCTCCTCGGCGAGCTTCATCATCGACTCGGGCAGCCCCTTGGCGTGGAGCTTGTCCGGGTGATTCTGGCTCATGAGGCGACGATACGCCTTGGTGATTTCCGCGTCGGAAGCCGTCGGCTTCACGCCCAGCACTTCGTACGCTTCAGCGATTCGATCCGATCTCGGCGCGGCGCTCAGACCGGCCTGACGCGCTGCCTGCTGCATGCGCAGGAGCGCTTCCATCTGAATGACTTCGAAGGCGGAGACGCCGAGCACCGAGCATACGCGCGCCAGCACTTCGCGTCCCGGCGTGTTCAAGCTTGCGCCCCAGAGCGCCGCCTGAAGCTGGATCTGTACGAACATCCGACACAAGTCCGGACGATTCCGACACATGCGCCTCAAGCGCGTGAGCGTCTGCTCGAGCGGGAAATCGCGACGCTTGCCGTCGGTGAAGAGCTCGATCGCAAGCTCCACCTCGCGCTCGCCCAGGCGCAGCTCGCTCATCATCGAGCGGGCGGCGCGAATCTCTTCCTCCGAGACCCGCCCGTCGGCTTTGGCGAGATGGCCCATGACCTGGAAGGTGGCGCGGAAGAACGCCTCCTCGATCTCGTGAGCGCTCGCTTGCGGCTCCGACCCCGTCTCGGCGCCGAGCTTCGCGCCGCTTTCGGCCTGAGCGTCGAACAAATGACCGATGAACGCGCCGAACAGGCCCCCCACCGGCCCGGCGGCGATGACACCGATCAGCGCACCCAGCGCCTTGCCCTGCCATATCATGGAAACTTGAAGCCTCCCGGCACCCGCTGCGACAATTCCGCCCCTCCGATGGCCCGGCCGCTATGGTATCAGCGTACAAAGGCGTGCCACGAACCGAGCAGCGCTTCGGCCCGCAAGCTGGCTCACTGGACATCGCGCGGGCCCCGAGCTCAGCGCCCTGCAGTCGATCGGACCGACGCCGATCGCACCCTGTTCCAACCCGAGCGAACCTCCGAGCGAACCCCATGCATCCCGCCCCTTCCCCGCCGATGTTCGAATCACACCTCACCGGCTTGAAGCGCATTCACCAGGGGAAGGTGCGCGACATCTACGACGTGGACGATCGGCACATGCTCATCGTGACCACCGACAGATTGAGCGCGTTCGACGTGGTGCTCCCGGACCCGATTCCCGGCAAAGGGCGCGTGCTGACGCAGATCTCGCGGTTCTGGTTCGAAAAGACCCGTCACATCGTGCCCAACCACCTGACGGACTACCCGCTCGAGCGCGCCGTTCCGGACGCGGCCGAGCGTGCGCCGCTCGCCGATCGCAGCATGATCGTCAGACGCCTGAACGCGCTGCCCATCGAAGCGGTGGTGCGCGGCTATCTGATCGGCTCGGGGTGGAAGGATTATCAGCAGACAGGCTCGGTGTGCGGCATCGAGCTGCCGAGGGGGCTCGTGCAGGCTGACCGCCTACCCGAGCCGATTTTCACTCCGGCGACCAAAGCCGAGCTCGGCGCGCACGATGAGAACATCTCTTACGACCGCGTGGTGCAACTGGTCGGTCGCGGCGTCGCCGAGCAAGTGCGCGCCACCGCGCTTGCGCTCTACAGGTTCGCTGCCGATTACGCCCTCGCGCGCGGCATCATCATCGCCGATACGAAGTTCGAATTCGGGCTGGACGAGGCCGGCCATCTCACGCTCATCGACGAGGCGCTGACCCCTGACTCCTCGCGCTTCTGGCCGGTCGACACGTATCGCCCCGGCTCGAGCCCGCCGAGCTTCGACAAGCAGTTCGTGCGTGATTACCTCGAAACGCTCGATTGGGCCAAGCGTCCGCCCGGCCCCAGGCTGCCGCGCGAGATCATCGAAAAGACGAGCGCCAAGTATGCCGAGGCGCTCAGGCGACTGACCGCCGCGTGATCGGCATGCCGCTCACGCTGGCCCTGATTTACCTGGTCTTCGGCGCGGTCTGGATCTTCTTCACCGACCGCCTGCTGGTGTGGATCGGCCTCGACGAAGAGCGCATCGTCCAGTTCCAGACTTACAAGGGCTGGTTGTTCGTAGCCGGCTCGGCACTGCTGCTTTACGTGCTGCTGCGCCGCTATCACCAGCGTAACGAAACCGTTCTGGCCGCGCTGATCGAGTCCCAGAAGCAGGTGTTGAGCGCAAACGCGGAGCTCGAGCGGCGCGTCGCGCAGCGCACGCGCCAGCTCGAAGCGGCCAATCGCGAGCTCGAGTCCTTCGCCTACGCCGTCTCGCATGATCTCAGGGCGCCGCTTCGAAGCATGGCGGGCTTCAGCCAGATCCTCGAGGAATCGGCCGGTGCACACCTCGACGACAAGTCCCGGCATTACCTGCGGCGTATCCAGGAAGCGAGCCAGCGAATGTCGAGCTTGATCGAGGACCTGCTCAACCTGTCGCGCATCAGCCGCAGCGACCTCTGCGCCCGCCCGGTCAGCTTGTCCCAGATCAGCGCAGAGGCGGCCGCCGCCGTTCGTGAGCGATATCCCACGCGGGATGTCGAGCTCACGATCGCCCCGGAGATGACGGTCGAAGCGGACGCGAGGCTCCTGCGCATCGCGATGGAAAATCTCCTCAGCAACGCTTGGAAGTACACGTCCCGAACCGAGGCGCCGCGCGTCGAAGTCGGCGTCGAGTCGAACGAGTCCGGGCCGGTCTATTTCGTGCGGGACAACGGGGTGGGCTTCGACATGCAGTACGCCGACAAGCTGTTCACGCCCTTTCAGCGACTGCACCATGACAGCGACTTCCCGGGCAACGGCATCGGCCTGGTGACAGTGCAACGGATCGTGGTGCGGCACGGCGGGCGCATCTGGGCGCAAGCCGCGCCCGGCGAAGGCGCGACGTTCTACTTCACGCTGGAAGGCCGGGACTGAGTCACTGACGTGGTCGCCACGCCTGAATGATGGCGGCAATCGCCGCCAGGCCGTCCGTCAGCGCCGCAGGGCCGGGCTGCAGGATCAACGAAGACTTGATCTCGTGCAGCTCACCGTCGGCGACCGCCGGAACGTGCGCCCAGCCCGGCCGCGCCGCCACCGATTCAGGCCGGAATTTCTTGCCGCACCACGAGCCGAGGATGATTTGCGGGGCGCGGCGCACGACCTCCTCAGGGTCGGCGATGATGCGATTTTTCGCCAGCACGTGGTGGGACTCGGCCGAGAAACAATCCTCGCCGCCCGCGATCTCGATCAGCTCAGAGACCCAGCGGATGCCCGAGATCATCGGCTCGTCCCACTCCTCGAAATAGACTCGCGGGCGCACCGGCAAAGCCGCGGCGGCCGCCCTCGTGCGCTCGATCCCTTCTTCGAGGCGTGCCGCCAGCGCGCAGGCCTTGGCTTCGCAGCCGATCATTCCGCCGAGCACGCGGATCATCCGCAGAATCCCCGCAACGTCGCGTTGATTGAAGACGCAGACATTGAGACCCAGCCGCACGAGCTGTGCGGCGATGTCGGCCTGAAGGTCTGAGAACCCGAGCACCAAGTCCGGCTTTAGCTCGACGATGCGCTCGACCTTCGCGCTCGTGAAAGCCGACACCTTGGGCTTCTCGCGCCGGGCGCGTGGTGGACGGACGGTGAAGCCGGAAATGCCGACGATCCGCCAGTCCTCTTCCAGGAGGTACAAGGTCTCGGTCGTCTCCTCCGTCAGGCAGACGATACGGCTCGGATAGGCCGGCATGGGCGCGCTCATGCGGGTATCTTGCCCCGCCTGCCGACGCATGTCAGGCTCGCCGCGCATGATCGCCGCCCTGCTCACCCGTATCGAGCACTTGTTGTTCGAACCGCCGGACTCGCTGGTCGGCCGGCCGCTCAGGACCGCCGTGCGCATCCTGCGCTATCCGTACGCGGTGATCCGGGACGTCCTTAGAGGAGATCTCACGCTCCGGGCCATGAGCCTCGTCTACACGACGCTCCTGTCGATCGTTCCGCTCCTGGCGCTGTCCTTCTCCGTGCTCAAGGGGCTTGGTTATCACCGCGATCTCGAGCCCGTGCTCTTCAGTTTCCTCGAGCCGCTCGGCGAGCGCGCCTACGAGCTCACCGCCCGCATCATGGATTTCGTCGAGAACGTGCAGGGTGGCGTGCTCGGCTCTCTTGGCCTCGCCTTCCTCCTCTACAACGTGATCTCGATGGTGCAGAAGGTCGAGGAGAGCTTCAATTTCGTCTGGCGTGTCGAGCAGCCGCGCAGCCTCGCACGCCGATTCAGTGAGTACCTGAGCGTCATGCTGGTCGGCCCGGCACTGATCGTGGCCGCTCTCGGTTTGATCGCCGCTTTCGCCAATACGTCCTTCATGCGCGCGATCGCGAGCCAAGAGCCGTTCGGCACGGCGCTGGTAGTGCTCGGCCGCCTGACTCCGTACCTGCTCGTGAGCGGCGTCTTCACGTTCCTTTACGGGTTCGTTCCCAACACCCGAGTGACCCCTCGCGCTGCGCTGATCGGCGGCGTGTTCGCAGGCCTCCTCTGGGCCGCAAGCGGCAAGGTCTTCACATCGTTCGTCGCCGGAGCGACGAACACGATGGTGATCTACGCGGGTTTCGCGATCATGATCGTGGCCCTCATCTGGGTGTACGTCTCCTGGCTGATCCTGCTGCTCGGCGTGCAGCTGTCGTTCTACGTGCAGAATCCGCAGTACCTGCGGCCTGGCCGGCAGGAGATTCATCTCAACCCGAGCCTGCGCGAGCGGGTGGCGTTGTCGATCATGTATCTGATCGTGAGCGATTACCGCCACGGCAAGCATCGCTGGACGACAGCCAGGCTGGCCGAGCACCTCGGCGTGCCCAGCGCGGCGCTCAGCCCGATCGTGAACGCGCTCGAGCGCGCCGGGCTCCTCTTGCTCGCCGAGGATGAGTCCTGGGCTCCGGCGCGCGACCCGCAGTCGATCGAGCTGATCGATGTGCTCGATGCGATCCGGCACGACACGACGGGTCCTCGCCTCGGCCGGATACGAGACGTGGGGCCCGCGGTCGCGGCAGCCCAGGAAGCCGAGAAGGCGCTCGCGGAAAAATTGAAAGGCCGCTCGATCAGCGCGCTGGTCGATCAGAAATAAAGGGCGAGGACGCGCCTTGCGGCGACTTCGCGGGCTCTTGAATCGAGAACGGGCCCGGCGCCGGACGCTTCAGGCGAGCGCCTCACTCGCCGGCGATGGTCATGCTCTCGATCAGCACCGAGCCGGTTCGTATGCCGCCGCGCAGGTCGACATCGTTGCCGACGGCGACGATGTGCCGATACATGTCCTTCAGGTTGCCGGCGATCGTGATCTCGTGGACCGGGTAAGCGATCGCGCCCTGCTCGACCCAGAATCCGGCGGCGCCGCGCGAATAATCCCCTGTCACGCCGTTTACGCCCTGCCCCATGAGCTCGGTCACGACCAGGCCCCGATCCATCTTTCGCAGCAGCTGCTCGAAGCCTTCCTCGCCCGGCGCGACGATCAAGTTGTGCACGCCGCCTGCGTTCCCTGTGGTCTTCAGGCCGAGCTTGCGGGCCGAATACGTGCTCAGCACGTAACCGGTCAGCACGCCGTTCTCGATGAGCTCCCGATCCTTGGTCGCCACGCCTTCGCTGTCGAAGGGAGCGCTGCTCAACGCCTTGCGCAAATGCGGCCGCTCGGAAATGCGCATCCACGAGGGAAAGATCTGCTGGCCGGCGGCACCGAGCAGGAACGAAGCACGGCGATACTGGCTGGCGCCGCGAATGGCGCTCAGGAAGTGGCCGAACAGGCCGCGCGCCAGCTCCGGAACGAAGAGCACGGGCGCGGTCGTCGTATTGAGCTTGCGGGCACTCAGGCGATCGAGCGCTCGCTGCGCCGCTTTCCTGCCGATGCTCGCGCCGGGCTCGAGCTCGCGCCAGTCGCGCACCGAGCTGTACCAGTAGTCGCGCTGCATCTCCTCGCCCTGCTCGGCAACCACGACACAGCTCAGGCTGTGCAAGCTGCTCGGGTATCCGCCCAGGAAGCCCAGCGAGTTGCCGAACACGCGCAGGCCCTGATGACTCGAGAGCGTCGCGCCTTCGGAATTGCCGATGCGCTTGTCGAGCGAGAGTGCGGCTGCTTCGCAGGCGACCGCCAGCTCACGTGCGCGCTCGGGCTCGATCTCCCAGGGATGAAAGAGGTCGAGATCGGGAATCTCGCGCGCCAGATCCTCCGGATCGGGCAGCCCCGCGCACTCATCCTCGGCAGTGAATCCTGCGATGCTGAATGCTTTGGCCACCGTCTCGCGTATCGCGCGAGCGTTGAGGTCTGCGGTGCTGGCCGAGCCCTTGCGCTTGCCTCGATACACAGTGACGCCCATGCCGCGATCGCGCTGGTACTCGAGCGTCTCGACCTCGCCCAGCCGCGCGGTCACCGACAAACCCGTATCGACGCTGATCCCGACTTCGGCCGCGCTCGCCCCGAGCTTGGCGGCTTCTTCGAGCGCCAAGCTGACGAGGTCTTCCAGCTCCTTCTGCGAGTGGCTGAGCGAGGATGAGGAGGAAACGGAGGGAGGTTGCGACATGGACGGATTTTAGCAGCCCGGGCGCGCAATCACCTTTCGCGCGGCGCGCCTTCGGGCCCAAAACGCGCAAGGAAAGACTCTGCGCCCCAAAAGGCGCAAGGATCGACAAGGCGCGCGCCGTCGGTCAGCATTCACGCCTTGTGCGCAACGGTTGCACCGTACAAATTACAAAGACCGGGGCAGCGCCCGCCCCGCCATCGAGAGCCTCATGACGAGCGAGTCCGAGCGACCCAGCAAGAGCGAGCGCAAGCGTGCGAGCGCAGACCTGCAAGCGCTCGGCGAAGCGCTCATCGATCTGCCGCAAAGCGAGCTCGACGCGTTGCCGCTGCCGGAGGCATTGCGCGACGCCGTGATGCTCGCGAGGCGCATCACCAAGCACGGCGGTCTCTATCGCCAGAAGCAGTACATCGGCAAGTTGATGCGGAAGATCGATGCCGAGCCGATCCGTGCCGCGCTCGAAGAGAAGCGCGAGAAGGAGCGCCTCGCGAGCATGCGCTTGCGCCGAGTCGAGCAATGGCGCGACAGATTGGTGCGGGAAGGGCTCCCAGCCTTGCGGGCGCTGGAAGCCGAAGCTCAGGGCCTCGACAGCCGCGCCATCCTCGCACTGATGGAACGCGCCCGCGCCGGGCATCCCCCGAACGAGGCTACGAGGGCGAGCCGCGAGCTCTTCCGCCTCCTGCGCGGGATATTGGTCAAGTAGGCTACAATCGCGTAATGAAACCGCTCGTCGGCATCATCATGGGCTCGAAGTCCGACTGGGAGACGCTGCAACCCGCGGCGCAGACTCTCGAGCGGCTCGGGATCCCCTTCGAAACGCGCGTCGTGTCGGCGCATCGCACGCCGGACCTGCTTTTCGAATACGCCTCCAGCGCGCGCGAGCGTGGCCTGGAAGTGATCATCGCCGGAGCGGGCGGAGCGGCGCACCTGCCCGGAATGACGGCTTCGAAAACCACCCTGCCCGTGCTCGGCGTGCCGGTCCAGTCGAAGGCGCTGAACGGCCTCGACTCGCTCCTGTCGATAGTGCAGATGCCCGCGGGCATTCCGGTGGGGACGCTCGCCATCGGTGCGGCTGGCGCCACCAATGCAGCGCTCCTCGCGGCCTCCATCCTCGCGAACAAGTACGAGCGGATACGCACCGCTCTCGATGAGTTCCGGGCGCGGCAGACAGCCGACGTGCTCGCCCACCCCGACCCGAGCCAGCCTCCCGCCTCCCGTTCGTGATGATCGTCCCGGTATGAGAATCGGCGTCATCGGCGCCGGCCAGCTCGGTCGCATGCTGGCATTGGCGGGCTATCCCCTCGGGCTCAGGTTCGTGTTCCTCGACCGGACCGCCGATGCGCCCGGCGCGCAAGTTGGTCGCATCATCGAAGGCGCTTTCGACGATCGCGAGAAACTCGCCAAGCTCGCACGGGAAGTCGATGTCGTGACCTTCGATGTGGAGAACGTGCCCGTCGAGGCGGTCCAGGACATCGCCGCCATCACGCCCTTCCTTCCGCCCGTGCAGGCGCTCGGCGCCTCGCAGGACAGGCTCCACGAGAAGGAGCTGTTTCGGCGCCTCAAGATCCCCACGCCCGATTTCGCTCCCGTCGACTCGCGACACGACCTCGAAGCGGCGGTGGCGAGAATCGGCTTACCCGGCGTGCTCAAGACACGCCGGCTCGGCTACGACGGGCGCGGCCAGTTTCAGCTGCGTACGCGGCGCGACATAGACCCGGCGTTCGAAGCGCTCGGCTCGGTGCCCCTGATCTACGAAGCGTTCGTCGACTTCTCGCGCGAGGTGTCGATCATCGGGGTGCGCAGCACGCGCGGCGAGATGCGGTTCTATCCGCTCTCGGCCAACACCCACGAGCAGGGGATCCTGCGCTACTCCATCGCCCCGTATCGCAACGCTTCGCTCGAGCGCCAGGCGCACAGGCACATCAAGCGCATCCTCAAGGAGTTCGACTATGCGGGCGTGCTGACGATCGAGTTCTTCGTCAGGCGCGGGCAGCTCATCGCCAACGAGATGGCGCCCCGGGTCCACAACTCCGGCCACTGGACCATAGAGGGCGCCGAGACCAGCCAGTTCGAGAATCATGTGCGCGCGATCCTGGGGCTGCCGCTCGGCAGCACGCGCCCTATCGGGCACTCGGCCATGCTCAACTTCATCGGCGAGCTCCCCGAGCTCGGGAACATTCTCAAAGTGTCGGGCGTACACTTCCACGGCTACGGGAAAGAACCCCGCCCGGGCCGCAAGCTCGGACATTGCACCGTCAATGCGCCCTCGCCCAGGGCGCGTGACCGCGCGCTGCAGCAGTTGTTGAGGCTCAAGGTCCGCTGATCGCCCGCCCTTCACTTCTAGGCGCCGTTGTGACGTGCCTCGCGAACGGGCGGCAGAGCGTACCGGCTTTTTTGAATCGCTCCGGGCGAGCCCGTAAACTCGGGGGCGAGCCGAAGGGCTGTCGCCGGGCACCGGCTCGAGCCCCGGGGCCCGAGCCCGGCTCCAAAGCGCCGATCTAGCCAGTCAGCAATCCGAATGTACCTGGAACTCTTCAAGCTGAACGAGCTGCCTTTCCGGCTGACCCCGGACCCGGCGTTTCTGTATCTCTCGAAGCACCATGCGCGCGCCAAGGCGTACATGGAGTCGACCATCTGGTTCACCGACGGGTTCGTCGTCATCACCGGCGAGATCGGCTCGGGCAAGACGACGCTGATCGAGACGTTCCTGAAAGAGCTCGAGAAGGACGTCGTCGTCGCGCAGATCAACCAGACCCAGGTCTCGGCGATCGAATTTTTGCAAAGCGTGCTGGTGCAGTTCGGCTTCCAGCCGTTCCGGATGAAGAAGGCCGAGCTCCTCTCGACGCTGAACGAGTTCCTGGTCGAGCAGTACGCGAACGGCAGGCGCGTGCTCCTCATCGTCGATGAGGCGCAGAACCTCTCGAACAAGGTGCTCGAGGAGATCCGCCTGCTCTCGGGGGTGGAGACCACGAAGGAGAAGGTGCTGCGCATCATCCTCGCCGGCCAGCCCGAGCTCAACGACAAGCTCAACTCGCCGATGCTGGTGCAGCTTGCACAGCGCATCCGGCTGCGCTTTCATCTGACGGCGCTCTCGAAGACCGACACAGCCGCCTACATCCAGCACCGGCTGGAAGTGGCCGGCTCGCAAGGCCGCCAGATCTTCGAGCCGGACACCTTCCCGCTCATCTATCGCTACACCGGCGGCATCCCGCGCCTCATCAACACGCTGTGCGACACGGCCATGATGGCTGCGTTCGCGCAAGACAAGGACACGGTCACGCTCGAGCACGTGCGTGCCGCGATCGAGGAGCTGCAATGGGTCGAATACGCCGAGCGCTCCGTGAAGCTTCAGGCGTTCGGGATGAGCTCAGGCTTCGGCGCGGGCGGCAACAGCGGCGGCACCGAGCCCGGCACGGAGCGAAAAATCGTGCTCGGGCGCATTCTCGTCGGGTTCAACGGCCAGACCATCGCCGAGCGCGAGCTGACGCCGGGTCGCTTCATCATCGGCCGCACGCCCGACAACGACCTGCAGATCGACAGCAAGTACATCAGCCGCCATCACGCGCAGATCATCACCTCCCTGCACACTTCCGTGCTCGAGGATCTCAACAGCACGAACGGAATCTACGTCCGATCCAAGCGCGTTCGCCGGCGCATGCTCAATGACGGCGACGTCGTGCAGATCGGGCAGCACGAGATCATGTACTTCGACGAGCGCCTCTCCCGCACGCGCGCGCTGGAAGAGGACGACGCTGTGCCGCTGGTGCGCGAGGCCGTGCAACCGGATCGCGGCCAGGCGGGCACGTCGGTCGACGAAGAGGACGCGATTTCCGCCCAGCGCAAATGAGCCTCCCCGAGGCGGCAGGCGAGACTTGCTCGATGTCTCGAGCCGCTGAGGCGGTGCTAGGATGCGATCGAGCGCGGTTGACGTCTTACATAACGCCATGTGGCTTGCCCGACCGGTCTACGAGTCTCTCCCCTACCTGTACATGCTGGTCGGCGTGGCGTTGCTCGCCGCCGCCTTCCTCATCGGCCAGGGCCTCTGGCCCAGCGTGCTCCTCGCGCTGGGCGCGTTGAGCGTGCTCGCGGGCCTCGTGGTATGGCTCAGGCGGCGTGATTACCGCACGCGGCAAGCCGAGTACACCAACACTACTCTCGATGAGTGAGATCCGCCGCGCGGCCTGATCACTCGCCGCGTTCGGTGCCGCCGACGGTGAGACCATCGACGCGCAGCGTCGGCTGACCTACGCCCACCGGCACATCCTGGCCTTCCTTGCCGCAGGTGCCGACGCCCTCATCGAGCTTGAGGTCGTTGCCGACCATCGACACGCGACGGAGCACGTCGGGGCCGTTGCCGATCAGAGTCGCCCCGCGCACGGCGGTGGTGATCTTTCCGTCCTCGATCAAGTACGCCTCGCTCGCCGAGAACACGAACTTGCCGGACGTGATGTCGACCTGGCCGCCGCCGAAGTTCTTGCAATAGAGCCCCTTCTTGACCGAGGCGATGATCTCGCCCGGATCGTGCGGGCCCGGCAGCATGTAGGTGTTGGTCATGCGAGGCAGCGTCATGTGCGCGAACGATTCGCGCCGGCCGTTGCCCGTCGGGGCCATGCCCATGAGCCGCGCGTTGAGCTTGTCCTGCATGTAGCCCTTGAGCACTCCGTTCTCGATCAGCGTGGTGCACTGAGTCTCGGTGCCCTCGTCATCGATGTTGAGCGAGCCTCGACGCGAGCCGAGTGTGCCGTCATCGACGACGGTGCAAAGCGTCGAGGCGACCGTCTCGCCGATCCGGCCCGAGAAGGCGGAGGTGCCCTTGCGATTGAAATCCCCTTCGAGCCCGTGGCCGATGGCCTCGTGCAGGAGCACGCCGGGCCAGCCCGGGCCGAGCACCACGGTCATCGTACCGGCAGGCGCGGGAACGGCCTCGAGATTGACCAGAGCGCTGCGCACCGCTTCCTGCACCAGCTCCTTCCATCGCTCGCTCTCGAGAAACTTCATTACGCTGAAGCGCCCTCCGCCGCCGCAGTATCCCTGCTCGCGCCGACCCTCGTGCTCGACGATCACCGATACGTTCAATCGCACGAGCGGGCGGACGTCGGCGGCCAGAGTGCCGTCGCTCGCCATGACGAGCACGACCTCGTGGGAGCCGGACAGGCTCGCCATCACCTGCTTGACGCGCGGATCGAGCCGGCGAGCCTCGATGTCTATGCGCTCGAGGAGCTTCACTTTCTCGGCATCGCTCAATCCATCGAGCGGATCTTGCGGCAGATACAGTCTGTGACCGCTCGATGCGCGCCACGCTTGCAGCGAAGTCGTGCTCCCGCTGCGGGCGATAGCGCGCGCGGCTTGCGAAGCTTGCGTGAGCGCAGGCAGAACGATCTCGTCCGAATAGGCGAAACCCGTCTTCTCGCCCGCGAGGGCGCGCACGCCCACGCCCTGCTCGATGCTGTGCGAGCCGTCCTTGACGATGCTGTCCTCGAGCGACCAGGACTCTTCGCGGCTCACCTGGAAATACAAGTCCGCGTAATCGACGCTGTGACCCATGACCGTGCCGAGCACGCTCGCGATTCGATCTTCATCGAGCCCCGAGGGAGTCAGGATCGTCCGGCGCGCCACTTCGAGCGGTGCGGCGGACGCGCCGGGTGCGGGAATTTCCAGATGCAAACGATCGTGAGCGGGCGTTGTGACTGCGGACATGAAACAACCTGTGATCGGGTCTGCGTGCGGACGGCTAGTCGGCCTCCGGCACTTCGACGTGGAATTTGCGATGGCTGAGCGACGGAAAACGCGCGCGCAACTCCTGCTGAACAGTGCGGTCGATCTCGGCGACTGCAAGCCCGGGGCCGGGCTCTGACACGCGTGAGAGCACGTGGCCCCACGGATCGACGATCATGGAATCGCCGTACGTCTCACGACCGCTCTCGTGCTTGCCGCCCTGGGCCGGAGCGACGACGTAACAAAGATTTTCCACCGCGCGCGCACGCACGAGCAGCTCCCAATGCGCTCGCCCGGTCGCGGCCGTGAACGCCGAAGGCAGGCTGAAAATTTCGGCTCCTTCCGCTTGCAGGATGCGAAACAGCTCGGGGAAGCGCACGTCGTAGCACACCGCCATCCCGAGCCGACCGACGGGCGTGGCAACGAGCGTGGGCTTGGCGCCCGGGACGATCGTCGCCGATTCCCGATAACGCTCGTCGCGATCGGGAATGTCCACGTCGAACAAGTGAATCTTGTCATATCGGGCGACGCAGCGGCCGCGCTCGTCGAACACCAGGGAGGCCGCATGAACGCGCCCGGACTGCCCTTCCCCGAGCAGCGGAATCGTGCCGCCCACGATCCACAGACCCAGCTCCCTCGCGCAGCGGCCGAGAAACGCCTGAATCGGCCCCTCTCCCGCGCGCTCGGCCACCTCGAGCTTGTCGGCGTCGCGCCGACCCATGATGGCGAAATTTTCCGGCAGGACCGCCAGGCTCGCCCGCGCCACGCGCGCCTGCTCGAGCAGGCGGCGCGCTTCGGCGAGATTGGCCTCGACATCGGCGCTCGAGGTCATCTGGATGGCGGCAACGACGGGCATGGCGCACGAAAATTTTCAGGTCCAGCCCTGGATTGTGACCAGTGACGCCCGGGGCGTCACCCCCTTTTCCCGGGGCGGCGCTCAGGGGCTCAGCCGCTTTCCGGCCGGGCGCCGGCCTGGCCCACGCTCGAGGCGTCCACGCGCTCGACGTTCGGCTCCTCCCAGGGGCCTGTAATCCGGTAATAGCCGCGCGTCATGCCCTTGAGCGGCTCCTTGAACACTTGCGAGAAGAGCAGCAGGGCCGCACCGACTGCCGGCCCGCCGGCAAGCGCGCCCGCCACGGGCAGCGAAGCGCCGAGATTTCCCGTCACGACGGCCGTCTGGTCGTAATCCCTTCGGCCGAACCCGGTGCGCCCGGCGATGCCGATCTCGGCCGCCGGGCCGCGCAGCAGCAAATTGTCCGTGTAAGCATTGCCATCGCGCAGCTCGAAATCCCCGTGAATCGTGTCGAACGCCAGCCCCTTGTCAGTGAGGTCGCTGAAATCGAGCGCGAGGCGCCTCGGGAGCGCGGCGACACTGAACAATCCGAGCACGCGGCCCGCACCTGGCTGTACGGAGAGCAACTGACCGCTCTCCGCGTACACCGACAACGTTCCTGATGCGTGCTCGAGGATGTTGTCTTCGAAGCCGCCGGGCCAAGTGATGTCGCCCTTGAGCTCGCCTCGCTTGGCGCTGATGAACTCGCTGTAATTGAGCGCCTTCAGCGTCGCGGCTACGTCCTCGCTCGTGATCGTCGCCTCGAGCGAGGAGCGCGGTCCGCTTTCTGTCGCGAGCCATTCACCCTGCGCTTGCGCTTGCGCCGCTGCACCTCGGATCGTGATGCTGTCGAAGCGAATGCCTTGCGGGACACGTCGCGCTTCGATGTCGATCGTGCCTACGTGGCGCTCGTCGATCATCAGCTCGGTCACGTGCGCCTGGAGTGCGGGAAGCTTTCGGGGATCGGTGACATCTTCGCGTGCCTCGTTCCCTTGCTCGCTCCCGGTCGCTTTTTCGAGCACGAGCCGCTCGAGCGTCGCGCGCAAAGGCTGCGTACCCGTCAGGTCCTCGGGCACGATGATCTGACCGACGGCGTCGGGCCCGTTCACGTCGACGCGCCAGCCCGCCTGCGTCGATTGCAGGACGCCGCGTACGTCCGACCAGCGATACCCGCCGAACTCGAAGCTGCCGATGCGCATGTTCGCTCCGTACAGGAGCTGCGAGAGCCTGCGGTCACCGCCGCCTCGTCCTTCGCCCCTGAGCGCCAACCAGTCATCGAGCACCAGCCGATCGAGAGAGCCTTCGAGGCGCAGGCCCCGATGATTGGGCAACGCGGGCGCGACGCCGTCAGCGCGCAAACCACCGCGATCCAGCATCCATTGCCCGCCCGAGCGCCGCATACGAACGAGCGAGCGCACTTCACCGAGCGAGCCGCGGGCCAGCATTGCATCGTCGTCTTCGAGCTCGAGCTCGAGCTTGAGCGGCCGCACCGCTTCGGCGACCTTGCCGAGCGGATGCGGCAATCCGACGGCGAGCCCTTGCAGATCCGATTCGATGCGCACCACTTGCCGCTCGCGATCCTGAGCGGCCACGCCGGGCAGATCGCGCAAGAGGCGCGCCGTCAGTGTCCAGTCCGTCGCTCCGCTCAGCTCGACAGTAGCGGGCAATCCGAGCGCCGCCTCCAGTTTCGAGGCTTCGGCGTGCCCTCGCGCTTGCAGGATCGAGGCTGCTTCTCCGTCCGCCTCAGCTTTGACCTCGACCGGACCGCCGAGCCATTGCGCTTTCAGGTCCGCTGCCGCGAGCAGCGTATTGCGAACGGTGAGCGAGCCTTCGAGGTGTTCGAGAGGCGCATCCACATCGCGCATCGAGACCGAAGCATCGGCGAAGCGCGTCGTCACTTCGATCCGCTTGTCGGCGAGCTCTTTGATGGGCAAGTACAACGAGACGTCGGTCTCGATGGGCCCTGCTCCGGACAGGCGCGCAAACGGCTCCCCGAGCGCCGGCGCGAGCGGGCTCGATCGCAGGAAAGCCAGCGCCGCCTTCAGATCGCCGCGACCGGCTGCTTCGATCGTGAGCTGCCCGTCTTTCAGATCGGGTATCCGGGCGCTGGCTTGCGAGATTTCGAGCTCGCCTACGCGCGCTTTCGTCGCCTGGATGCGCATCGCCTGGTTGCGAAACTCCAGGTCGGCCACCACCTCGCGCGCCGGGAGCCAGCCGGGCTGATAATCGAACAGCGCGTCCACCACGTGGCCGCGCACTTCGAACTTGCCGCCTCCGTTGCGGAACGGGAACGAGCGCGTCGGGCCGTCGTAGATGAGCTGCGCTTGCGTGACGACGCCGCCCTTGAAGGCCCGGTCGAACCATTCGAGGCTGCGCGGGGTGAGCCTTCCGGCCGGAATGTATTTCGGCGTGGAGCTGACCTGCAGATTCTCGCCCGTAGCGAAGAGCTGGAGCACGGGCGAGCTGCCGTCGCCTGGAATCTGCACAGTAAAGCGCGCACGGCCCTGACCGTCTGTCCCGCTCCCGACCAGTTCCTCGCTCTGGATGACCCAGCCCGCGCCGTCTCGCTTCCACTCGACCGTGCCGCGAACCGAATCGGCGCGCAGCGCCTCCCGGAACAATCGCGGCAACTCGAAGCTCGCCTCCGAAGCCACGAGCTCCCAACGTCCGCCCGCCTGCGTCATTTCGATCCGACCGCCGAGGCCGCCGAGGCCGGGCGCGCGCTCGACCGGCTCGAACGCCACGCCCTCGAGGCGCGCTTGGAGCGAATAGTCAGGCGGAGCTTCGGGCGAGGCTCGCCGGTAATCGAACGAAAGATCGTGGACGGTCCCGCTTGCGTTGAGCGCACGCACTCTGGCGAGCGCTTCGGTTTCCGGAGCAAATGCGAGCAACGGCCACACACTTTCGAGCACGACCTGGTCCGCATGCCCGTAGGCGGCTTTCAATCCTCGGAAGTCTCGTGACCAGCCCGCCTCGAGATGCGCCGCACGCCAGGAAGCTCGAGGCGTGGTGAGGTCGAGATCCTTCACCTTCACGTTCCATGTCCCCTCCTTCTTCTCCGCGCGCATGGCGAAAGCAATCCGCGAGTAGCTCAACATCTCCTCGCGCGCGGGCGGCGCGGGCGATGGCTCGGGCTCCCCGGCAATCGATGCATCAGCCTCCTCGAGCGCATCGTCTTGCCCCGGCTGCTCCATCGGCGCGGGCTCAGGCAGTGGGATCGTCCAAGCCGGCACCGCCGCGGTGACCGACGAGAAATCGAGATCGGCCGAAAGCGCCGTCAACTCTGCGCCTTCGAACGTGCCCGCGACTCGCAGCGTCCCCTCTCCGCTTTCCGGCGCGGGCCACGAATCGGGCAGCACATCGGCCCACCCGGCGAGATCGAGCGAGTGGCCTTCGACCTGAAAGCGGGAGAGGAGCGCAGAGGAGCGCTCGAGCTCGCCCTCGACGGTTGCCTCGAACTCGAGGCTCCGGCCGAGCGCTTCGGGCAGCGAAGCCTCGCCCACGAGGTGCATGGAATCGGGGCTGCGCGTGAGCTCGAAGCTCACGCCCGAAAGCGACCAGGGCCCCCGGCCCGTCGCCTCGTCTCGAAAGCCTATGACGGCCTCATCGACCCGGAAGCGACCGGTCGGCAACTGCTCGAGCGCAAACGGCTCGACGTCGCGTTCCGGCAAGGCGCTTTGACCGAGGAGCTGAATGCGCCCTTCGCGCGTGCGAATGAGCTCGATGCGCGGATATTCGAGCGTGAAGCGCCCCGTAGTGAGGCGGCCGGTCGCGATGGAATTCCACAAGTCGAATCCGACGCTGCCGCGCCTTGCGGTCGCGAGCACTTGCGCGCGATCGGGGGTTCGCACCAGCGCGTCCCTGAACACCAGCTCCGGTCCATACAGCCGCAAGCGCGCGCCGAGCGTACGAAACTCGATCGCAAGACCCGTGCGCTCGCTCAGCCATTGCTGGACCTGCACGCGATACTCGGGCACCCGCCCGACGACATAGCCGAACGCGACGAGCGCCAGCGCGACGACCAGGCCCATCGCAAGCGCAAGGCCGAGCAGCCACTTGAGCGATTTGCGGAGCGCCGGATGCATCGGGGGCTATCGCTCGTGAAGGTCGTTCACATCAGCACCACGTCGTACTGATCCTGCTGATAGAGCGCTTCGGTCTGCAGCCGGATCGGCTTGCCGGTGTGCACTTCGAGCTCGGCGAGCGCCGCCGACTCCTCATCCAGCAGGCGCTCGATCACGTCCTGGTGCGCGAGCACCATGAGCTCCTGGAATTGAAACTGCCGTGACTGGCGCAGGATCTCGCGGAAGATTTCGTAGCAGACCGTCTCGGGGGTCTTCACGAAGCCGCGCCCTTCGCAGGTGGGGCATGGCATGCAGAGCATGTGCTCGAGGCTCTCGCGCGTGCGCTTGCGCGTCATCTCGACCAGGCCGAGCGGAGAGACCGAGGAGATGTGGTTCTTCGCGTGGTCGCTCGCGAGCGCCTTCTCGAGCGCCTGCAGAACCTGCTTGCGATGCTCCTCCTCTTCCATGTCGATGAAATCGATGATGATGATGCCGCCCAGGTTTCTGAGCCTGAGCTGGCGCGCGATCGCGACCGCCGCCTCGAGGTTGGTGCGGAAGATCGTCTCCTCGAGCGTGCGGTGCCCGACGTAGGCGCCGGTGTTCACGTCGATGGTGGTCATCGACTCGGTCTGGTCGAAGATCAGGTGTCCGCCCGATTTGAGCGGCACTTTGCGCTCGAGCGAGCGCTGGATCTCCTCCTCGATGTTGTACAGGTCGAAGATCGGGCGGTCGCCGTCGTAGAGCTCGATGCGATCGACCATGTCGGGCATGAACGTGCGGGCGAACTCCACCATGCGACGGAAAGTGTCCTCGTGGTCGACGCTCACCTTGTCGACGCCGCTCGAGACGACATCGCGCATCACGCGCAGAGCGAGCGGCAGGTCCTCGTACACGAGGTTGCCCGGGCGCGTCGTGGCCGCCTTCTCGCTCAGCACCGCCCAGAGCTTCTGCAGGAACAACATGTCCGCACGCAAAGCCTCCGGTGAGGCTCCCTCAGCAGCGGTACGCACGATGTACCCGCCTGGTTCGTCGCTGCGCACGAAAAGACTTGCCGCTTCGCGCAGGCGCTGGCGCTCGGCCTCATCTTCTATGCGCGCCGAGATGCCGATGCCGCGCCCCTTGGGCATGTAGACGAGATATCGCGACGGGAGCGTGATGAACGTCGTCAGCCGGGCGCCCTTGGTGCCGAGCGGATCCTTGAGCACCTGGACGAGAATCTCCGCGCCCTCGCTCACGAGCGATTGGATGTTCTCGGTGCGCGGCCCCTCGACAGCCTGATCTTGCTGGCCGTTCTCGCCAACCGCCGGGTGCACGATGTCCGAGGCGTGCAGAAACGCTGTGCGCTCGAGGCCGATGTCGACGAAAGCAGCCTGCATGCCCGGCAGAACGCGCGACACGCGTCCCTTGTAGATGTTGCTGATGAGCCCGCGCCTGTTGGCGCGCTCGAGAAAGATTTCCTGCAGCACTCCGTTCTCGACGAGAGCGGCGCGTACTTCACGCGGGCTGACGTTCACCAGGATCTCGGTCATCCGTGCGCTCCATGCGCAGCGGCCGCGAGCCCGCCGGACCGGGACAAACTCCAGCCTAAGCGGCTGAGCATTTCGGCGGTCTCGTAAAGCGGCAGACCCATGACGCCCGAGTAGCTGCCGGCGATCCGCTCGATGAACACTGCCGCGAGCCCCTGGATCGCATAGCCGCCCGCTTTGTCGGCCGGCTCGCCCGATTGCCAGTACGCGCGTATCTCCTCTTCCGACAACGTGCGGAAAGTGACTTCGCTGACGTTGACTCGCGCAAGGCAATTGCCCGACCAGTACAGGGCAACGGCAGTGCAGACCTGGTGAGTGCGGCCGCCGAGCAACGTCAGCATCCGGACGCAATCGTCCTCGCTCGCCGGCTTGCCCAGGATCTGACCATCGATGCACACGGCTGTGTCCGCACCGAGCACCGGCAGACGCTCCGGCGGCGAAAGCCGCTCCCAGAGCGCCCGGGCTTTGGCTGTGGCGAGCCGCCGGACGTAGTGCTCCGGTTGCTCGCCGGGCTCCACGCTCTCGTCGACGTCCACAGCCCGCGCGCGATGCTCCACTGCGATCTGGGTTAGCAGGGCCCGACGGCGCGGGGAAGCCGAGGCCAGCCAGATCAAAGGCTTGGGGGATTCTTTCATCCCCGGAAGGATACCGTCCGCGGCGCATCCGCGACATTGTTCCGCCGCAGAAGTTAACTGCGACTGAAACCAGGCCGTTTCCGACCGCGGGCGGTCGGCTGGCTCACCCGAACTGCTGGTGCTCGATAAAGAGCTGGCAGTCGGCTGGCGCGAAGAAGACGAGCTGAACCAGAGCGACCGACGGAGCCGCTTCGAGCGCTTCCACGATGGCCCGGGAGGCCACGCGGGCGGCCCGGTCTTTGGGAAATCCGTAGGCGCCGGTCGAGATGGCCGGGAAGGCGATCGAGCGCAAGCTGTGCGCCTCGGCCAGCTCGATCGAGCGCCGATAGCAGGAAGCCAGCAGCCGGTCCGGGTCCGGATCCCGGCCCCAAATCGGGCCGACCGTGTGCACCACAAACCGGGCGGGCAATTTGCCGGCCCCGGTCATGACAGCCTCGCCGGGCGGCAGACCGTCCGGATATTGCGTGCGGCGCAATTCCTTGCACGCCTCGAGAATCTCCGGCCCGCCGCGGCGATGGATCGCCCCATCCACCCCGCCGCCGCCGAGGAGCGTCGAATTGGCGGCGTTCACGATCGCATCGACAGCGAGCATGGTGATGTCGCCCGTGGTGAGACGCACCCGCCCGCCGAGAAAGTCCCGCTCGTTCATGGGCCCCTCCACGAAAAACACCTCAAAACGAATCGTGACACAGTGCGTGGCAAAGCGGCTGCCGTCCGCCTACCTTCCCGCCCCGTTCGTTCAGCACTCAGGTAGTCCGGACCCCACCCGATGCATAAGGACGGCGCGAGCAAGTCTGCGAGCGGCCTCAAGGCCATGCCGGCGCCGTTCCCGGTCATCGAGGGCTATCGCTTCCTGCAAACCATCGCCCGCTCGCCGCGATCCGAAGTGCACGTGGCGTACTCGCTCGAGCTCGGCCACAACGTCGCCGTCAAGCTCCTGAGGACTGGCCCCTGCTCGAGCGCCGAAGCGGGCGAGGAGGAGCGCTTCGATCGCGAGCGCGAGATCCTCATGCGCATCAAGCACCCGGCCATCGTCGATGTGTACGACTGGGGGCACGGCGAGGACTTCCGCTACATCGTCACCGAGTACTTCCCGGGCGGGAGCCTGGAGCTGCGCATCCGCAACTTGATGACGGTGAAGGACAGCGTCGACATCTTCCTGCAGATCGCCGGCGCGCTGGTGTTCGTTCACGAGGCGGGGCTGTGCCATCGCGACTTGAAGCCCGCCAACGTCATGATGCGCGAGGACGGCCGCATCGTGCTGATCGACTTCGGCCTCGCAAAGCCCCTCGACGGCGCTTCGCAGCTCACCAACGCCGGCGAAGTGCGCGGCTCGCCGTACTACATCAGCCCCGAGCAGGCCGAAGGCGCGGGCGCCGACAAGCGCAGCGACCTCTACAGTCTGGGCGTCATGTTCTACGAGATGCTGACGGGCGAGCGGCCGTTCCGGGGCAACTCGATCGTGGCCATCATCCAGGCGCATCGCAACGATCCGATCCCCGTGCTGCCGCCGCCGCTCGCGAAGTTCCAGCGATTGATCGACGGCTTGCTCGCCAAGAATCCCGACGACCGGTTCCCGACCGCGACTGCGGCGCTCGCCGAGCTGGCGCGGATGAAAGTCTGAGCCCGTCGAAGACGCGCAGGCGCCCTCGATCATCCCCGGTGATACGGGTGGCGTTTGATGATCGAAACGGCGCGATAAAGCGCTTCGACGACGACGAGGCGGGTCAGCGAATGCGGCAGCGTGAGCGCCGATAGCGACCATCTCATGTCGGCGCGTCGATCGATCTCGGGGGCGAGGCCGTCCGGCCCGCCAATGCAGAACGCGACATCGCGCCCCTCACGCGAGCGCGCCTCGAGAAAGGCCGCCAGCTCCTCGCTCGAGAGGGCGCGCCCGTTCACCTGTAAAGCGACGACATAGGCTTTCGGCGGGAGCGCGGCGAGCATCCGCTGCCCTTCTCTTGCGATCGCCTGCTTCACCTCGCCGCCCGAGCGCTGCCCGAGCGCAATTTCCTTGAGCTCGAGCTTGTAGTCGGCGCCGAAGCGCGCGGCGTACTCCTCGAAGCCTTCGTTCACCCAGCGAGGCAGGCGCGTCCCGGCAGCGATGACGAGGAGCCGCATGCCCGCAGCGAACCGGCCGCCCGGATCAGGCGCGTTGCGCGGCCACCTCGCGCCGCGCCGCCCCCACGTCCCACAAGCTCTCGAGACGATAGAACTCGCGCACGCGCGGCAGCATGATGTGAACGATCACATCCTGCAGGTCGACCAGCACCCATTCGCCCTCGCGCTCGCCTTCGACTCCCAGCGGACGAAAGCCGGCTTTCCTCGCGTGCTCGATCACGCGGTCGGCAATGGAGCGCACGTGCCTGTCGGAGTTGCCGCTCGCGATGATCATCGTATCGGCGATGTCGGTCAGACGACGGACGTCGAGCACCTGCACGTTGACCGCCTTCATCTCGTCCAGCGCGCCCTCGACCGCCTGCACGATCTTGGCGGAGTCGACCTTGTGCGAGCTCGCGCCCGCCGGCGCCTTCCTGGCGGTCTTCTTCGCCGTCTTCTTCGCCGGCCTGCGCGAGGCCGCCGCGCTCGTGGGACGCTTGGCGGTCTTCGCCTTCAGGGGCTTGGAGTCGGAACGACGGGTCGTTTTCGCGCGCTTGACGGCCATGCTCACCTCTTCGGGACGTAACACCCGGTCTGATCGATGATCTCGCGCACCGCATCCGGCATCAGGTAGCGCGGACTGCGGCCAGCGGCAATGAGCTTGCGAACCTCGGTCGAAGAAATCTCCAGCTGAGTGACGGCATGAATGTAGATGCGGCCGGCCGGCGACTCGTGCAGGTCGCTGATGCGGCCCGTGCCGCGATCGACCAGCAACTCCCCGAGCGGACCCATGCGGGGCGCGCGCCAGCCGGGCCGGTGCGCGACCACCAGGTGCGCGAGATCGAGAAGCTCGCGCCACTGATACCACTTCGGCAACCCCAGGAATGCATCCATGCCGATGATCAGGCACAGCGAATCCCTGGGAAAATCCTCGCGCAAGGTGCGCATCGTATCGACCGAATACGACAGCCCTTCCCTGCGCACCTCTCGATCGTCCACCACGAAACCAGGTTGGTCAGCGGTAGCGGCGCGCACCATCGCAAGCCGTACTTCGGCGCTCGCCACTGTCGCCTCACGATGCGGAGGATTGCCAGCCGGCATGAAGCGCACCTCACCCAGCCGCAAAGCCTCCTGCAGCTCGAACGCCGTGCGCAGGTGCCCGTAATGAATCGGGTCGAAAGTGCCGCCGAAAATACCGATCGTCTTCATGCAGCTTGCCCGAGCTTCACACCTGCCAGGCGCGCGAGGAGGCGCTCGAGCGCGAGCCAGGGATCCCCGGCCACACCGCCCTTGATCGTCTGATCCACGCGCTCGGCCTCGATGAGGAGCTGCCGGACGGTCGCGTCCTCGAGGCGCGACAGCGCCAGCTTCATGGCCGGCTGCCGCGGCTTCCAGACATACACCGCTTCCATCGCCGCCTGCGCGCTCTGGCCCTTGCGCATCAGGTGCCGAGCGCGCGCGATCCATTGCAGGTCCTTGTTGAGCGCCCAGAGCACGAGCACTGGCTCGGTGCCCTCACCCCGCAAGCCGTCGAGGATTCTGAGAGCGCGCGCGGCTTGGCCTCGCATCGCCGCTTCGCCGAGCTGCAGCACGTCGAACCGTGCGCTGTCCGCCACAGCTTCGACGACCGTTTCGCTGGTGACCGGCCCCGGGGGCAGAAGCAACGCCAGTTTCTCCACTTCCTGATGGGCCGCGAGCAAATTTCCTTCCACGCGCTCGGCGAGCAACGCAGTGGCCGCTCGGTCCGCGTGCAAGCCGCGCCTCGCGAGGCGCTCGCCGATCCAGGCCGGCAGGCGCGAGCGATCCACAGGCCAGATCTGCACCACTACGCCGTGCTTGTCGATCGCGCTGACCCAGCGCGAGCTCTGTGTACGACCATCGAGCTTGCCCGTGATGATGAGCACGAGCGTATCGGGCCCACCCCGCTCGGCCAGCTCGATGAGGGCCTCGGCACCCTGCTCGCCCGGTGCCGCGTTCGCCATCCGGAGCTCGATGAGCTTGCGCTCGGCGAAGAGCGACATCGAGCGGCTCGAGCCGAGCACAGCCTGCCAGTCGAAGCCCCGCTCCACGACGTTCAGCTCCCGCTCGGTGTAGCCCGCCTCGCGGGCCCTGGCGCGAATCGCATCCGCCGCCTCGTTGACGAGCAACGGCTCGTCGCCGGACACGAGGTACACGGGTTTCAGGGAGCGAGCCAGGCTGGCCGCCAGATTGTCACCGGAGATCTTCACTTACGCGCGCGAATGCACCGCCTGTGCGGCGGCTCGAAGGGCGGGAACGAAGTCGGGAACACTCGCGAGCGGATGCCGTGTGGCCAGTCGATTGGCCAGGATTATAGGGCAGGCGGGAGAAATCGCGATAGCGCGCGAGCCTCGCCGTCGTTGCCAGGCTTGCCCGATTTTTCTTAGCCCGCGTCCGCTCTCTTTACACGCCCCGGCTCAGCGCCTAGCCTTGCCGCATGTCCGTGCTCGAACTGGCCAGACGACCGCCCAGGTGGTTGCGAGCCGTGCTCGCCAGCCTGCTGATCGCATTCGCGATCAATGCGGTCGCGCACATCAGCCACTGGCACGAGACGGCCACGCCTTCGGCGGTTCACAGTCTTGCTTGCGGCTACTGCGCTTCATTCGGCGCGATGGCCGATGCACCGCGGCACGTAGCCTCTCTCCCTCCGGCAACGTGCGTTGGCCATCTTCCGCAGTGTCCCACCGAGATCGTTGGTCCCGACAAACCAAGGACCTCCGCGCGTCCGCGCGCCCCGCCCCTCTGACCTGAAGACGTTGCGCCACGGAACCCGCGGCCGAAGCGCCCGGGTTCGCTCCGCCTCGACGCAATCGGGATGGAGAGTTCCTCCCATTTCTTCAGGAAGGTCCGTCATGCATGTGCCCAGTTCTCTGCGCCTCGCCGTCGCGGCGCTGCTGGTGAGTCCGTTGACTCACGCCCAGGAATCGCAACCCGAGGAGGTCGTGGTCACTTCCACGGCTTTGCGGGAAAACCCGCTCGATGTCGCTCAGCCCACCACGGTCGTCGCCGGCGATGATTTGCGCCGGCAGATCGCGACCAGCCTGGGCGAGACGCTCTCGACCGAGCTCGGCGTCAGCTCCTCCTACTTCGGCCCGAGCGCGAGCCGCCCGATCATCCGCGGGCTCGGAGGCGACCGCGTCCAGGTGCTTCAGGATGGCATCGCCTCGCTCGACATATCGAGCCTGAGCCAGGACCACGCGGTGACGCTCGAGTCGGTCGTGTCTCGACAGATCGAGGTGATCAAGGGTCCGGCAGCGCTCCTCTATGGAAGCGGAGCTGCGGGCGGTCTCGTCAACGTGGTGAGCAATCGTGTGCCGTTCGAGGTGGACCCGGACAGCCTCTCCGGCGCCGCCGAAGTCCGCGGCGACACGGCGGCCGAAGAACGCACCGGCGCGCTGAGTCTCGATGGCAGCACGGGCCCGTTCGCGTTCCATGCCGACTACTTCGATCGCGAGACCGACGATGTCGAGATTCCGGGCTTCGCTCAGTCGGACGCTCTGCGCCGCGCGCTCATCGACTCCGGTGAGGAGCCTGACAACATTCGTGGGCACGTGCCGAATACGGCAAGCGAAGCGCGTGGTGGCGCGATCGGCGCCGCGCTCCTCGGCGAGGCGGCGAAAGGCGGCGCCTCCTGGAGCCGCTACGAGACGACCTATGGAATTCCGGGCGAGGAAACGGCCTTCATCGACATGAAGCAGGACCGCTTCGACGGCAAAACCGAGCTCGTGCTCGACGGGCCGATCAACATGCTGCGGCTGAGCGGCGCGTACAACGATTACACGCACACGGAATTCGAGGCTCCGGGCGAGCCTGGAACCGTCTTCAACCAGGACGCCTACGAGCTGCGCTTTACCGCCGATCATTCTCTCGCGACGGGCTGGCGCGGCACGATCGGCGCTCAATACGTGGACGTGGACTTCGAGGCGATCGGCGAGGAAGCCTTTGTCCCGAGCTCGAAGACGACTACGGCGAGCGTGTTCGCGTTCGAGGAGCGGCACTTCGAGCGCTGGACTGTCGAGCTGGGCGCGCGCGCCGAGCGACAGGAGATCGACGCTCGAGTGAACGCTCCGGACTTCGATCAAACCGCCGTCAGCGTATCGGCGGGAACGGTTTGGAAGTTCATGGACGATCACTCGCTCGCCGTGAACGTGACCCGCACCCAACGCAATCCTCAGGCTGCGGAGCTGTACGCGAACGGCCCGCACATCGCCGCGCAACGTTTCGAAATCGGCGATCCAAGCCTCGATCAGGAAACCGCACTCACGGTGGATGTGTCCCTGCGTCGGGTCAGCGAGGGCCTCGACTGGACCTTGAACGCGTTCTACAACGACTACAGCGACTACATCTACGCCGCACCGGTCGGAGCGGTGGAGGAGGACCTGCCCGTGTTCGCCTACCGGCAGGCGGGTGCGAAGTTTTACGGGTTCGAGGCAGAGCTCCTGGTGCCGCTGTTCGAAGCGGGCGGCCGGCATCTCGAGCTTCGGCTTACCTCCGACTACGTGAGGGGCAGGCTCGATGAGGGTGACGACTTACCGCAGATGCCTCCGTTGCGCTTCGGAGCCGGGCTTCATTACGAGCAAGGCCCCTGGCATCTCGGCGCTCAGGCGTTCTACCACGACGGGCAGGACAAGCTCGCGACACACGAATTGCCGACGGACAGCTTCACGCTCGTCGACGTGGATGCGAGCTATCGGCTGCCATTGAGCGTCGCCAGCGTGTTTCTGTTCGTCCGAGGCACGAATCTGCTGGACGAGGACGCGCGCCAGCACTCCTCGCCGCTCAAAGACATCGTGCCGCTCGCCGGCCGATCCATTCACTTCGGCGCTCGCGCGGAGTTCTGAAGCGCCGCTTGCGCTCGAGCCGGAGTGCCTCGATTCGAGGCCTTCGCGTTCGAGGCAGGCTGCGCTGCAGCGCACTCTGCGTTGCCCTCCACGATTGCGCACGTCGATTCCATGCGCGTAGAGTCGCCGAGTGGCTCTTCGGGTCTTCACGAAATCGGTCGGGCCGCACTCGACGCCGCGGCCCTCCCGCACCCGTGCCCTTTCGGCGAGTCTGCGTGCAGCAGCGCTGACCTTGGTTTGCATGGCTATCGGCGATCATCCCGTTCAAGCCGACGAGCGCTCGTATGCCGAGGAGCGCGAGCGGATGGTGCGCTTTCAACTCGCCGCCCGCGGCATTCGCGATCCCGGTGTGCTCGACGCCATGCGCCGAGTGCCGCGTCATTTATTCGTGCCCCCCTCACAGCGACGTCTCGCCTACACCGACGGGCCGCTGCCGATCGGTGAAGGGCAAACCATCTCGCAGCCTTATATCGTCGCGCTCATGACCGAGCTGGCCCGTCCCGGCCCCGACGATCGCGTCCTGGAAGTCGGCACGGGCTCCGGGTATCAGGCGGCCGTGCTCGCTGAGCTGGTCGAGCACGTGTACACGGTCGAGCTCGAGGAGTCGCTGGCGCGCTCGGCCGAAAAGGTGCTGCGAGAGTTGAATTTCGACAACGTCACTGTGCGCGCAGGCGACGGCTATACAGGCTGGCCCGAGCATGCTCCTTTCGACATCATCATGGTGACGGCCGCGCCGGATCACGTGCCCGCGCCGCTGATCGAGCAGCTCGCGCCCGGCGGCCGCATGGTTGTCCCTGTCGGCCCCACGGGCGCCGTGCAGGAGCTGCGCCTGATCGAGAAGCGGGCCGACGGCTCGCTCGAGACGACCGACGTCTCGGGCGTGATGTTCGTGCCCCTGCGCCGGACCCCGTAAGAAGCCCGATTTGATCGAGTCGCGCGCGGATCGCACGCGCCGGCCGGCAGCGCGTCCAGCGTTTTAGTAAGATGCCTGCATGCGCTTCGATCTCACCGACCTGAAGCTCTTCCTGCACGTCGCGGAGGCCGGCAGCATCACAGCGGGCGCCGAGCGCATGCATCTTGCGGTCGCGGCTGCGAGCACGCGGATCCGCAACATGGAAGTCGAGCTCGGCACGCCCCTCCTCACGCGCGACAGGCACGGAGTGGAGCCCACTCCGGCCGGGCGAACGCTGATTCATCACGCGCGCTTGCTGATGCGGCAGATCGAGCGGATGAGGGGCGAGCTGAGCGAATACGCCGAAGGGCTGAAGGGCCACATCCGCCTGCTCTCGAATACCAACGCGCTGACCGAGTTCCTGCCCGAGCCGCTGAGCCAGTTCCTCGCCTCACACCCGCAAGTCAACATCGACCTGGAGGAGCGCCTGAGCGATGAGATCGTCGCCGCGGTCGCCGATGGCAAGGCCGACATCGGCCTGGTGGCCGGCACGGAGGACATGACCGGGCTCGAAGTCTTCCCGTTCAGGGTCGATCGCTTCGTTCTCGTGACAGCCCCCGGCCATTCATTGGCCGGCGCCACGCAGATCGCATTTGCCGACACACTGGACTTCGATTTTGTCGGCCTCGATCGAACCAGCTCGCTGCAACGTTTTCTTTCCGACAAGGCCGAAAGGCTCGGCCGCACACTGAAGCTGCGCGTGCAACTGCGCAGCTTCGATGCGGTCTGCCGGCTCGTCGAATGCAACGTCGGCGTAGGCATCGTGCCCGAGACCACTGCCATACGCAGCCGGCGCTCCATGAACTTGCGCCAGATCGAGCTGACGGACGAATGGGCCATCCGCAATCTGTCCATCTGCGTGCGAAGGCTCGAGGAGCTGCCGAACTATGCGCAGGAGCTGGTGCGCCATCTCGCCTCGACCTCGACGGATCAACGTCCGGCGCGCGCCGCCGGAGCCTGAAGCTGGATGCGAGCGACGCGCGCCTTGCAACCGAGCACGAGAATGCGAACGCTCCCGGGCGCGGCGGCGCCGGCTACAAGAGGGTGACATTTCATGCGGACGAGAGCTCTGGGGTTGCTTGCGACGATGGTGCTCGCGCCATCGCTGCCGGCGCAAACGATCGTCATCGACAACGTCAAGGGCTATACGCCCACCGCCGCGGGGCTCCGCACGTTCTCCGCTCTTGTCATCAGCGAGGGCCGCGTTCAGCGCGTGCTCGACTCGAAAACGCGTGAGACCTTCCCGCCGGATGCGCAGGTGATCGATGGGAAGGGACGCGTCCTGCTTCCCGGCCTGACCGACGCGCATGGACACGTGCTCGGATACGGCGAGCAAGCGTTGCAGGTCGATCTGCGCGGCACGCTTTCCCTGTCCGACGCGCTCGAGCGCGTGCGCCAGCATGCTGGCGCGCGGCCTGAAGCGCGCTGGATCGTGGGACGAGGCTGGAACCAGGTGCTCTGGAAGGAGCAGCGCTTTCCGACCGCTCGCGAGCTCGACTCGGTGATCAAGGATCGACCGGCGGTCCTGACGCGCGTCGATGGTCATGCGATCTGGGTGAACAGCGCCGCGCTCGAGATCGCCGGGATCGACGCAAACACCAAGGACCCGCCGGGAGGGCAAATCCTGCGCGACGCCTCGGGCAATCCGACAGGCGTGCTCATCGATGCCGCCACGGCGCTGGTCGAGAAGCACATTCCGCCAGCGACGGATGAGGAAATGAAGCGCATCCTCCGTGCGGCGATGCAGAAGCTGGCCTCACTCGGCCTGACGGGCGTGCACGATGCCGGAATCGACGCAAGGCAATATCGCATTTATCAGGAGCTCGGCGCCGAGGGGCAGCTTCCGATCCGCATCTACGCGATGCTCGCCGACAGCGAGCCGGCCCGCCGCGTCATGGAAGCAGGGCCCCGCATGCCGCAATTCGACGAGCGTTTGCAGATGCGCGCCGTCAAGGCCTGGGCGGACGGAGCGCTTGGAAGCCGCGGCGCCGCCCTGCTCGAGGACTACAGCGATCAGCCGCACCATCGCGGGCTCATGCTGTACACGCGCGAGCAGATGCAGGAGCTCGCGACGCTGACCGCTTCGAGAGGTTGGCAACTCAACGTGCACGCGATCGGCGATGCCGGCAACCGCCTGGTGCTCGACACCCTGGAAGCGGCGCTGACCAGGGAACAGCTTCGGGCGCTGCGGCCCAGGATCGAGCATGCGCAAGTGCTTTCGCTCACCGATCTGCCTCGCCTCGCGCGGCTGGGCGTGATTGCATCGATTCAGCCGACGCATGCCACGTCCGACATGAACATGGCCGAGGCGCGCGTGGGGCCGGAGCGCATCAAGGGCGCGTACGCGTGGCGCAAGCTCCTCGATGCCGGAGTGCGCCTCGCGGGCGGCAGCGATTTTCCGGTGGAGCTGGCCAACCCCTTCCACGGACTCTACGCGGCGGTGACGAGGCAGGACAGGCAGGGCCGACCGCCCGGCGGCTGGTATCCGCAAGAAAAGCTCACGCGCGAAGAGGCCTTGAAGCTTTTTACACTCGATGCCGCATACGCCGCTCACATGGAGCATGCAGTCGGCTCGCTCGAGCCCGGCAAGTGGGCCGATTTCATCCTGATCGATCGCGACTACTTCACCGTGCCGGAAAGTGAGATCGACGATATCCGCGTGCTCGCGACGTACGTGGCGGGCGCGAAAGTCGCGGGAGAATGAATTCACCTCATGGGCCGTGAGCTCGGGACGATCCAGGGCTCCGCCACGAAGATCGACTCAACTCTCATCCTCGAGGAATTCCATGGCGACCAAGCGCAAATCGACCCGGCGCCCGGTGCGCAAGGCCGCGGCAGGAAAGCGCCGCGACCATGCACGTCACGCGGTGCTCGCCCGGCGCAAGCGGGCCTCCACGCCCGCCTCCGGTCGACGCACGCTCTACCCCGAGATCGAGCCGTACAACAGCGGCATGCTGCGCGTCTCGGACGAGCACGAAATCTACTTCGAGGAGTGTGGCAATCCGAAAGGCAAGCCGGCCCTGTTCGTTCATGGCGGGCCGGGCGCCGGCTGCGATGCTCGCGCCCGGCGCTTCTTCGATCCCGATGCCTACCGCATCGTGTTGTTCGATCAGCGCGGCTGCGGCCGCAGCCGCCCCCATGCGAGCCTCGTCGACAACACGACGTGGCATCTGGTCGAGGACATGGAAAAGCTCCGTCGGCATCTCGGCATCGAGCGCTGGCTGGTCTTCGGCGGCTCGTGGGGGTCGACGCTCTCACTCGCGTACGCCGAATCGCATCCCGAGCGCGTCTCCGAGCTGGTCCTGCGCGGCATCTTCATGCTTTCGCAGTTTGAGCTGCGCTGGTTTTATCAGGAGGGCGCGAGCGCGCTTTTCCCCGATCGCTGGGAGCACTATGTCGAAGCGATCCCGCCGGCCGAGCGAGGCGACATGATTCAGGCGTTCTACAAGCGCCTGACGAGCGGCGATCGTGCGACGATGGTGAGCGCCGCGCGCGCGTGGTCATTGTGGGAAGCGGCCACGAGCTACCTGTTCGTGAACGAGGACAACCTCAAGAAGTGGGGCGAGGAGGATTTCGCGATCGCGGTGGCGCGCATCGAGTGCCATTACTTCGTCAACGGCGGGTTCTTCGAGCGCGAGGATCAATTGCTGCGCAACGTCGCTCGGATCCGGCACATTCCGGGCGTGATCGTGCAAGGCCGGTACGACGTCGTCTGTCCGATGCAAACGGCCTGGGCCCTGCACAAGGCCTGGCCTGAAGCCGACTTCCGGATCGTGCCTGACGCCGGCCACTCCGCTTTGGAGCCAGGGACGACGCACGAGCTCGTGAGCGCAACGGATCGGTTTCGTTGAAGGACCGCCCCCACCCTGCCCTCCCCCGTAAACGGGGAGCGGAAGCGAGCGCGATGCGGGCGAGTCTCTTCGTCCCCCACCCTGCCCTCCCCCGTAAACGGGGGAGGGGATGAGAGGCTCGCTCCGCCGCCAACGTTTCTCTCCCTCCCTGCGTTGAATCCCCTCCCCTGCGTCGCGGGGGCGGGACAGGGTGGGGGCCCTTCTGGACGGAGCTCGAAATAATGAACCGACTGAACCTGATCCTCACGCTCGCGCTCCTCTGCCCGCTCGCTCATGCGGACGGGCCGGGCGCGTACAAGAAGTCGAACAAGGACTGGCCCGCGGCACTTTCGGAGGAACGCGCGATCGATTCGTACAACTCAGGTTACGCGCTGATCCAGAAGGCGGAGCATGCCGAGAGCCTCGCCTCACTCGCTTCCAGCGCCGAAGCGCGGCAGGCGGATGAGCAGACGGCACGACGCAGTTACGAAGCCGCGCTCGAGAAATTTGCCGAAGCAGTGAAGTTCGACGCCTCGATGCACGAGGCGTTTACCTACATCGGCTATGCGAGCCGCAAGCTCGGCCGGTATGAGGACTCGATCGAGGCCTACGGGCGAGCGCTCGCTCTGTATCCCGACTATCCGTACGCGATCGAATACCAGGGCGAAGCCTTTCTCGCCCTCGGTCAGCTCGATCGAGCGCGCATGAGCTACTTGCGGCTGTATGCCCTGCACCCGCGCCAGGCAGCGAAGCTTCTTCGTGCGATGCAGGCGTGGGTCGAAGCCCACCGCTCGACGCCCCCGGAGGGCGTCGATTTCGAGTCCTTCGCCGCCTGGGTCAACGAGCGAGCGCAAGCCACGGCGAGCGATCTCGCCGACACGCGCTCATCGAGCTGGTGAGCTGGCGCTCGCGTGATCGTGCGCCTTCTTTCTCCACCCTTTCCAACCCGGGCCGCGAACTACCTGACCGGGCTTCGCGCCCGTGTGCTCGCCATCGCGTAGCACCTGCACACCGTTGACGAACACGTGCACGACGCCGGTCGAGTATTGATGCGGCTTTTCGAACGTCGCGTGATCCTGGATGCGCGCCGGATCGAATACCACGATATCGGCATGACAGCCTTCATCCAGGCACCCACGATCGCGCAGCTTCAGGTTCTGAGCCGGCAGGCGTGTGAGCCGTCGGATCGCATCCTGTAGCGTCGTCACTTTCTGATCCCGGACATAGTGCCCGAGAAAGCGCGCGAACGCTCCGTACGCGCGGGGATGAGGATTACTGAGAAGGAAGGGGCCTTCCGGCGCGGGCGCCTCGGCGTCCGAGCCGATGCTCACCCAGGGCTGCGAGAGCCCGAGCTTCACGTTCTCTTCGGACATCAGAAAGTAGGCAGTGCCGACGCGTGAGTGATCCTCGATCACGAGGTCGATCGCGGCTTCCTCGGGAGCCACGCCTCTCATCTTCGCGACTTCCGCCAGGGTCTTGCCCGTGAGCGGCTTGAGCTTCTCGGACTTGAAGCCGATCAGCAGGATGCGATCGGGGGAGCCCGCGGCGACGTAGAGACTCTCCCAATCCGCGTTCGGATCGCGCATCTCCTCGATGACGCGCTGGCGAATCTTCGGATCGCGCAGGCGCTCGACCCAGGCATCGAGGCCGCCTTCCTGCACCCAGGGCGGCATGGCCGCATCGAGCCCGGTCGCTCCGGCCGTGTACGGATACATGTCCGCCGTAATCGACAGGCCCGAGTCGCGCGCCGCTTCGATGCGCTCGATGGCCTGCCGCATCTTCGGCCAGTTCGCCTCGCCCGCGGCTTTCAGGTGATACACTTCGGCGTGCACCTTCGCTTCGCGCGCGATGCGGATCAGCTCGTCCAGCGCCTCGAGGAAGCGATCGCCCTCACTGCGCATGTGCGAGATGTAAGCGCCGCCGTACTCGCCGGCGACGCTCGCGAGCGCAATCAGCTCGTCGGTCTTCGCATAGGAGGCCGGCGCATAGATGAGCGAGCTGCCGACGCCGAGCGCGCCTTCGAGCATCGCCTGCCGCACCAGCTCCTTCATCTGCTCGAGCTCCTGCGCAGTCGGCGGCCGATCCTCGAATCCGATGGCGTATTCCCGAACCGTCGTGGCGCCGACGAACGAAGCGACGTTGGGAGAGACGCCCTTCCTCACGAGAAATTCCAGGTACTCGCCGAGCGTCGTCCAGGTGATGTCGTAACGGATATCGCCCTGGGTCTTCAGCATCTCCTCGCGGATGCGCTCGTTCACCGGGCCATAGGACGAGCCTTCGCCGAACACCTCGAGCGTGACGCCCTGCTTGATGTCGCTCATCGCGCGCCCGTCGTGGATCAGCGAGTCGGTCGCCCAGGAGAGCATGTTGATGAAGCCGGGCGCGATGGCGAGGCCCTTCGCATCCACCGCATTCGAAGAGGTGTAGTCGCTCACGTCCCCGGTCGCGACTACGCGACCATCGCGAACCGCCACACCGCCCCGCACCGGCGGGCCGCCGCTGCCGTCATAGATGACGCCGTTGCGGATCAGCAGATCGACCTGCTCGGCGCTGGCGACACCCGCGAGGCACGCGAGCAGGAGGCAGAGGAAGAATTTCCAGCGAGCGTTCGAAGACATACCTGTGCGAGCTCCCCCGAAACGACACGACGAGAGGCCGGGGTTCTGTCACGGCTGCCCCGGCGCCTCGCGCATTCTGACTACTCGCAAGCGCCGCGTCACTACTCGCCCGCGGCTGTGTATGCAACGGTCATTTTTCGGGCCTCGCCTGGCGGGAAGCCTGTTTCGAACAGCGTCATTCGGATCTGGTCAAGCCTGGAGGCTGCGGCGGATGCGGGCGGGCGAGGACGTCTCCCATCGCCGCCACACGCGACGAAGGTGATGCGCCGAGCTGAATCCGCTTCGCTCGGCGACCCGCTCCAGAGCGAGATCGCTGTTGGCGATGAGCTCGCGCGCGAGCGCGACTCTGAGCCGCTGCACGTATTCGAGCGGCGAGCAGCCGGCGTGCTCGGCGAACAACCGCGCGAGATGGCGGGGGCTCGTGCAAGCCACGGCAGCGAGCCGCTCGGACGACCAGGGCGCGGCGGGATTGCGCATGACCGCGTCCTGAACCTTGTGCACGAGCGGATGAATGTGGTTGCGATGCAGGACCCAGGCCGAGAGCTGCGGATCGTTGCCGGAGCGGCGCATGTAAACGACGAGATTGCGAGCGACGGCGGCTGCGCATTTCGCCCCGAGGTGCTGCGCGATCAAGTGCAGCGTCAGATCGATGCCGGAGGTGACGCCGGCACTCGTATACACGCGACCGTCCTGCACGAAGAGTCGATCCCTGTGGACCCTGGCCGACGGGTCCACCCGCAGCAGATCGTCGATGTGACGATGATGCGTCGTGCATTCCCGACCCGAGAGCAAGCCGGCCTTCGCAGCGATCACACTGCCGGCGCAGACGCACATGATCGTGACGCGCTCGTCCTGCCCGACCCTGGCTAGCCACCCCACGAGCGCGTCGATCGCCGGGGAGTCGAGGTCGAAAGCCTCGGTGGTGATGCCGGGCACGACCACGATGCTTTTGCCCTGGAGCTTTTTCGGCAGGGGCTGGAGCGACCCCAGGTGCAAGCCGATGCCGGTGCGCGGCGATCGGCTCGGGCCTGCGAAGCGCAGACGATAACTCTGCGGCCGCTCCTGATTCGCCATCCTGAAGGCGTCGGCCGGCCCCGCCACATCGAGCAGCACGATCTCGGGCGGGATGGCGAACAGCACGTCTTTCAAAGTGCCACCGCCTCCACGGGCATCACCTCCGCGAACCGCCCGGCCAGCACCAGCTCTGTTCTCTCCCTGATGTCGCTCGGCGTGTAGACCTTGCCGGAAGAGGCTTGCATCTCGAACGTCAGGGTCGCATCGATCGCGTACGTCACCTGGTAGCCGAGATCGGACGCGTGCCTGGTGGTCGTCTCGCAGCACTGCTCGGTCCTGATGCCGGTGATGATCACGCGGTCAATCCCGTGCTGACGCAGCCAGTTGTCCAGGCTCTGTCCGCGCGAAGTGCTGGCGAACATCGCGGAGTGCACGGACTTGTAGAAGGTCTCCTGAGGCTTCACCTTGACGCCGTCCAGCGTTCGTACCAGCCCGGACGCCCGCGAGAACGGGTTCTCAGGGACCTCCTCCCCTTCCACGTGGAAGACCTGCAGGACCGGAATGCCCGCAGCGTGAGCCCGATCGATCAGGCGGCCGAGCCTGTCGAGAAACAGGGGCACGTCCCGATCGGACCAATACGGACGAGCGGTGAACGACTGCTGGACATCGATGACGAGGAGCGCGGACTTCATGTGACCTCCTGGGGTTACAGGGATTTTGCCCGCATCATGGGCTCAAATCCACGCGCCGACGAGCGTCTGCCGGGACAGGAAGCGGTCAAAAACAGACATGGCTGCACGAGAAGGCCGCAGGCCGCCAGCGCTACGTTACGCGCCGTTCGCGCACGAGAACCAGCCTTACGCGGTTGCGGATTCCCGGCGGGAAGCGCCGAAACTGCCGCGCCGCGATCGGAGTTGGGAACGATGCGGGCGCCTGAAGCCTTCCACTCGTGAACCCGCCTCGAAAAGGCGGCCGATGGACGCACTGAGGAACGCGTTGATGGCCTGCGAGCTCGACCCCTCCAGCCGTTCGCACGAGCGTACGCGCGCTTGCGCTAGCGCCGCGATGCCGCAACGAGCCGCTTGAGAGGCGTGCGCGGAGGTCGAGATGTCGCAGGATCTCACGCCTCAGCCCGTCGAGATCGGCTCCGCCAGGCTTAAGGGCTTGCTCAGTGTCCCGGCTGAGCCGCGGGGTCTCGTGATCTTCGCGCATGGCAGCGGAAGCAGTCGGCACAGCCCGAGAAATCGCCACGTGGCGGAGGGGCTGCATCGGCAACGTTTCGCCTCGCTTTTGATGGATCTGCTCACTCCCGACGAGGAGCGAGACCGCAACAACGTGTTCGACATTCCACTGCTCGCGCAGCGCTTGGCGATCGCCACTGAATGGGCGGCAAGCCTGCCGGAAGTTGCAGCGTTACCCGTCGGCTATTTCGGCGCGAGCACCGGAGCTGCAGCGGCGCTCGTCTCTGCCTCGCTGCCGGAAGCTCGCGTCGCTGCGATCGTCTCACGCGGCGGCCGGCCCGATCTGGCGGGCGCAACGCTCGCCAGCGTGCGCGCACCGACCCTGCTCATCGTCGGAAGTCTCGACACCGGAGTGATCGAGCTCAACCGCTCGGCGCTCACGCACATCCAGGCCCCCAAAGAGCTGGTGATCATCCGCGGCGCCCGTCATCTGTTCGAGGAGGGCGAGACGCTCGATGAGGTCATCACCCATGCGGGCAGATGGTTCGGCCTGTACCTGGAGAAGACTCGCGATGCCTGAGGAGAAACCCTTGCGCTTTCACGACCGGCACGATGCAGGGCAACGCCTCGCTGCCGCACTCAAGGCGCGAGCGCCCGAAGAGCCCGTCGTCCTCGCCTTGCCGCGCGGTGGAGTGCCTGTTGCGTTCGAAGTGGCCCGGACTCTGCACGCCCCTCTCGATGTGTTGCTGGTTCAGAAGATCGGCGCGCCCGGCTACGAGGAGTTCGGGATCGGAGCCGTCGTTGACGGGACCCAACCGCAATTGGTCCTGAATGCCGAGGCGGTCGCAGCGTTGAGTGTGAGCCCTGGCTATGTCGATCAGGAATGCGAGCGTCAGCTCGGGGAGATCGAGCGTCGCAGGAGACTCTATTGCGGTGAGGCCCCGGCAGTCGATGTGCATGAGCGCAGCGCGATCCTGATCGACGACGGCATCGCCACCGGCGCCACCATGCTCGTGGCGCTGCGAGCGCTCGACAAGGCGAGGCCGAAGCGAAAGATCGTGGCCGTCCCGGTGGCTGCGCCCGAGGTGCTCGCGAAGCTGGCCGATGCCGCCGATGAAGTGATCTGCCTTTCGGCGCCCGCCGGGTTCCGGGCCGTCGGACAGCACTACGAGGATTTCACACAGACCTCGGACGATGAAGTCATCGAGCTGCTGGCGGCACAGCGAGCAGCGCAGGTGAGCCAGAGGCAGGCGGAGCATGCGCAGTGAGCCGGTGCGTTTCGGAGTGAAACGAAGGAGAGTGAGATGAGAGGGTCACGAAGCCGCGCCGAAGCAGGCGTGTCGTTGGGAGTCACTATGTTGACCGCCGCCATCGCGGCGGGGACCGTGTACTTGCTCGATCCACGCTCCGGACGCCGCCGGCGCGCGCTCCTGAGGGACCGGGTCACCAGGCTCCTTCACGAAAGCGAGGCATTCGCCGGGAAAGCCGCCCGTGATGCGCGTCAGCGAGCTTTAGGCGTTTACGAGCGGTCGTTCTCACGTTTTCGCGGCGATGCTCCTGATGACAGAGTGATCGAAGAGCGGATCCGCGCGGAGCTCGGCCGTCTCTCGAGTCACCCGGGAGCCATCGAAGTTGCGTGCAGCAAAGGCATCGCGCGCCTGCGCGGCGACATCCTGGAAGAAGAGCTGAATCATGTCTCGAGCGGCGTCGATCGCGTCCGGGGCGTGAGAACCGTGGTGAACGAGCTGCGAGTTCATCGCGAGCCCGGATCCATCCCCGCGCTTCAAGGTCAGCACCATCGGTCCCCGCCGCGCTTCGAGTACTTGCAGGAGAACTGGGCGCCGGCTCCCCGCCTGCTCGCCGGAATGGCCGGTCTCGGCCTGCTTGCGACGGGACTCGCGAGGCGCGGGGTCGGCGGCATCGGGATGGCGGCGCTCGGTGCAGCCCTGCTCGGTCGCAGCGTCGCCAACACGCCTCTTTCACGTCTGCTCGGCGTGCGCGCGGACGAGAGTGATGGCGTGCTCGTGCAGAAAACCATTCACGTCTACGCCGATCTGGATGAAACCTACTCTTGCTGGCGCAACCTCGAGAACTTCCCGCAATTCATGAGCCACGTGCGCGAGGTGCGGAAAATCGACGACACGCACTATCACTGGAAGGTGGACGGTCCGGCGGGCGTTGCGGTCGAGTGGGACGCTGAGATCACGGCCGACATCCCGGGCGAGCTGATCGCCTGGCGGACCAGCGACGATTCCGTCGTCCACAGCACCGGCACGGTTCAGTTCGAAGAGACGCCGTACGGCGGCACGCGGATTCACGTGCGCATGTCCTATCGGCCTCCAGTCAATCTGCTGGGGCATACCGTGGCGCGCCTCCTCGGGCGCGATCCCAAGCATCAGCTGGATGAAGACTTGATGCGCTTCAAGACGTACATCGAGACCGGCAAGCGCGCCCGCGACACGGCAATGGCGGCGGCGAGCATGACCAGGCATTGAGGCGCAACCGGCTCGATTCACTTCGCAACGAGGACGCCTCCATGAAAGTCACAGTGTGTCAGCTCGCCCACGACCGCGAGTCCTTTGCCGAGCAGTGGCAGGAGTTGATCGGGCACGTCGCCGAAAACTCGAGCGAGCTCGTGCTGCTGCCGGCGATGCCGTTCTGCAAATGGCACAGTCGCGCCAGCCTCTTCGAGCAGGATGTCTGGCACGAGGTCGTGCAGGCGCACGATGAATGGGAGCGTCGCCTCGAGCAGCTCGCCCCCGCGAGCACGCTCGCCACGCGGCCGCTCGATTTCGGCAACGCCCGCTATGACGAGGCGTTTCTCTGGGATCCTGAATACGGGCTGCGCTCGATTCATTCCCGCCCGCTGTCTCCCGACGAGGACGACGATGAGCCGAACGAGAAGAGCAGGACGCGCTCGCGCACCCGCGAGGTGCGCCGCCATGCCGAAGCGCCGGAGCAGATGCTGGAGTTGATCCCGCTCGAGCTTGCCGGGGCGAGCATCGGGGTGCTGATCGGCAACGAGCTGTGGAACCTGGACGAGGCGCGACTGTACGGGTTGGAAGGCGTGCAGATCCTCGCCAATCCGCGCGCGACACGGACGAGCTCGTTCGAGCGATGGCTCGCGGCGGCCCGCCAGGCAGCGAAAGCGGCGCGAGCCTATTGCCTGTCGTCCAATCGGGCCGACGAATCCGGCGCATTCGCGGGCCAGGGCTGGATCATCGGGTCGGACGGCGAGGTGCTCGCCCTGACGAACGGCGAATGCCGATTCGTCACGATGGAGCTCGACCTCGAAGCGTGCGACCGGCTGAAGGGGGCGAACCCTCGCGCCGAGCCCGCCCCTTCAGTTGATCTACCAACGGGAATTCACGGCGTACCCTGAAAGCTGTCTCGCCAGCCCTCAGGGTCCGGCGACCCTGGCCGTCGGCTGCCCACTCTGCGAGCGGATCCACTCGCGAACACGCTGCTCGACGATCTCGAGCGGCAGTGCGCCGCCGAGCAGCACCGTGTCGTGGAACGCCCTGATGTTGAAGCGTTCCCCGAGGGCCTGCTCGGCCTCCCGCCTGAGCCCGCGGAAGCGCAGCTCACCGATCTTGTACGCGAGAGCCTGCGCCGGCCAGGAGATGTAACGCTCGAGCTCCGTCTGGATGTTGTGGGGCGCGAGCGCCGAATTTTCCGTGAAGCACCGGCGCGCCTGCTCGATATCCCAGCCGAGCCAATGGATGCCGGTGTCTGCCACCAGCCGGCAAGCGCGCCACATCTCGTAGGAGTAACGGCCGAACAGCTCGTACTCGTCGCGATAGATGCCCATCTCCTCGCCGAGGAACTCCGAGTACAGGCCCCAGCCCTCTACGAAGGCGGTCGCATCGAGATGACGTCGGAAGTACGGCAAGTCGCCGAGCTCCTGCGAAAGCGCGATCTGCAGATGATGGCCAGGCACGGCTTCATGCAGGGTAAGCGCCGGGAGCTCGTACAAAGGCCGTTGGTCGAGGTGCGAAGTGTTCACCATGTAACCGCCGGCCTGGCCGAGCTTCATGCTGCCCGCCCAGTAACGTCCCGTCGTGTAGCCTTCGGCAATCTCCGCCGGCACGGGCCGCACGCCATAGGTGAGGCGCGGCAGCGTGCCGAAAAGACGCGGGAGCTGATCGTCCGAACGCTTGGCGATCTCGCTGGCCTTCTCGAGGAGATCCTGCGGCGTCTCGGGATAGAACCGCGGATCGGTTCTGAGCATGTGGAGAAACTCGGAAAAGCTTCCCTTGAAACCGGTCCGCGCGATCGCCTTCTCCATGAGCCCGCGGATGCGCGCGACTTCCTCCTGACCGATCCGGTGGATCTCGTCAGGCGTCAGGTTCGTGGTCGTTTCCTTGCGAACCAGGAATCGATAAGTCGCCTCACCGTTCGGCGTCGTTCTCCAAGCGAGCGCCGGCCGCGCCGCAGGCAAGTACTCGCGTTCCAGGAACTCGACGAAGGCCTTCTGCACCGGCTGGATGCGCTCGCGAATCAGGCGCAAGGCGTTCTCGCGATAGCTCTCCTGCACTTCCTGGGGAATGCTGGGTGGCAGACGCCGCAACGGCGCGAGAAGCGAAGCCTCCTCCGCGGGCTGCGCAGCATGCGCGCGCGCCACTTCCAGCACTCTCTCGACCACGATTCGCGGCTGGGTGAGCTTCGTGCGGATGCCCCGACGCAGATTCGCCAGATTCTGCTCGTAAAAGGCGGGCAGCGCGGCAAGTCGCGCGAGCCAGGCATCCGCCTCCTCACGCGTGGCGATCACCGTCGTACGCGCCACATAGTCGGCCAGAGTGTGGAAGCCGAAATCATTCTGGAAAGCAATGCGCGACAGATCGTAGCTGAGCTCCTCATCCATCATGCGCACGGTGCGCGTAAGAAGCGCGTGGTTGAGTGCGCTCTCAGGCGAAAGCCTCTTGACGTCGATTCGTTCGAGACGCTCGCGAAAGGCGCTCAATTCCTTGCGCGAGGCAGCTTCCGTCTCCGGGCGCACGTCCGGCCATCGTCTCATGGCCTCCAGATCTCCCTCCCTGCCTGCGGACACCGGATCGACCCGCCGATGAAAGCGTTCGAAATCGGCGATGACCTGCGCGAGCGCGGCCTCCGGGTCGGAAGGCGCCTGCGCGAGGGCGAGGAACGAGGTCAGCAGCAGGAAGACGCAGCAGGATGCAGACAGCAGACGGCGCATGGCAGCCTCCGATGGCAAACGAGGCGCCTATTGTGCCGGAAGACTGTGAACGCCGGGATCAGTCGCGGGAGGCGGCGACGAACGCCGCAGGAGCGGCCTCGAGCCTCATTTCATGCCCGGTTTGCAGCCATCCCGCAGGACGCTGGCGTTGAAGCCCCGCTCGGAGAGCAGGTAAGCGCAGGCCGAGCTTCTGCGACCCGTGTCGCAATACACGACGTACGATCGCTCCCGATCGAGCGCTTTCATCTTGAGCCGCAGGGAATGCATCGGAATGTTGATCGCGCCTTCGAGGCGATAGTTCTCGAACTCGGAGGGCAGACGCACGTCGATCCACTGGCCTCCGCCGGCCACGATGCGTTTGGCAGTGGCGAAATCGACCCATTGAAGCAGCGGCTCGTGCAGCAGCACCCGGAAATCCTCTTTCGAAAGCCGCATCAACGCGCCGTCGGTGAGCATCGTCACCGTGGCGTTGCGCTTGCCGTCGCAGATCAGGGCCTCCTCCCCGAACGTGTCGCCCATCTTGAGCTCGGCGAGCTTGACGCCCTCCTTGTTGAGCGGCGTCTCGCGCGCGACCGAGCAGATGCCCTTGACCACCACGTAAAAATAATCCCCGACCTCTCCCTGCTTGACGATGACCTCGCCGGCCCGGCAGTCCACGCGCTGCATACGCATGAACACGGCCTGGATGTTGGCCGGCGGGATCTTGTGAAAGGCCTTGGTCTGAAGGAGCGCCGTCATCCAGTCGTCCGCCTGCACGGCCTCCGGCTCGCCCGGGCGGAGCTCGGCCACTTTGTAGCTGCCTGTCTGGTCCCACGTGACCGCGACATCCAGGAACTCGCTGTCGAGGTGCAGGTACTCGATGCGATCGGAAGTCACCACAGCGGAATAGGGCCGCGGCAGCGCGTGGGCCAGGGGGTACTTGGACTTGGGCGTGCCGCTGCGAACGGTGCTCACGACCTCGCCCTCGGCGAGGAGATCCACCGTGCCGCTCAGCAAGTAGTAGGTCTGCCTGTCCTCGTCCCCTTCGGCGAAAAGGAGCCTCCCCTTGGGGGCCTGCAGGCGGCTCGTACGGCGTGCCAGGGCGAGGAGCGTCTCGGCCTTCATGCTGTCGAACGGCGAGAAGCGCTTGAGCAGCGCCAGTTCCTGCGGGGTCCCGGTGAGCTCCATGGAACACGTTGTTTTTTGCGGAGGACTGCCGGGAGTATAGGGAGCACTTAAGGGTAAACCGCGATGAAACTCACACAGTCGGGGGAAATCCCTCACCGGGCTTCGAAGGTGAGACCGCGCGCGGATTTCGGGGACGCTCGTTCACCTTGAGTTCACCCCCCGGAACGGATCATGCTGACATCCCGTTACTACGGGAGGGGGCACGATGAATCTGCCGCTCGCATCCCGGTTGATGGCGGCCGCACTGATCGGCCTCGCAGGGCTGTGTGCCGCCGTGCCGGCCGTGGCCCAGGAACCAGTCCTTGATCCACCGGGCCGGGTCGCCCGCTTGAGCTACGTCGAAGGCGAGGTGTCGCTCGCTCCCGCCGGGACCGAGGAATGGGTCGAGGCCGTGCTGAACCGCCCGCTGACGAGCGGCGACAAGCTCTGGGTCGCCGGCGCCGGCCGTGCCGAGCTCGAGATCGCCTCCGCCACCGTTCACCTCGACAGCGATACGAACTTCGGCTTCATCGAGCTGGACGACGACGTCCTGCAGATGAGCCTCACCGATGGCGCCATTGCCGTCCGCGTCCGAAGCCTCAGAGAGAACGAGACCGTCCAGGTCGAAACGCCGAACGGGACCGTGCGCCTGCGCCATCCAGGCGAGTATCACGTGCAAGTCGAGCCCGAGAGCGATCGAACCATCGTCCGAGCCCGGAGCGGTGAGGCAGAAGTCATCGGCGCGAGCAACACCTATCTCGTGCGCGCGCAAGAAGAAGGAGTCTTCACCGGCCTCGAGGAGCTGCACGCGAACATCGGCGCGATCGGGCCGCGCACGGCCTTCGAGTCCTGGGCCAACGATCGCGACCGCCGCCACGAGGAATCCACCTCCGCCCGCTATGTGTCCCGCGAAGTCATCGGCTACGAAGACCTGGACGAGCATGGCGAGTGGATTCACGAGCCGTCGTACGGCTATGTGTGGCGACCCATTCACGTCGCGCACGACTGGGCTCCGTATCGATATGGCCGGTGGGTCTGGATCGGGCCCTGGGGCTGGACGTGGGTCGATCGCGCGCGCTGGGGCTTCGCTCCGTTCCACTATGGACGCTGGGCGTTCGTGCGGCGTCGGTGGTGCTGGGTGCCGGGGCCGCGTCATGGACGGCCGATCTACGCGCCCGCGCTCGTGGGCTGGATCGGCGGCCGGTCGGTCAGCGTCTCGGTCTCGTTCGGCAACGCAGTCGGCTGGTTTCCGCTCGGGCCGCACGAGGCCTTCGTGCCCTGGTACGCTCACACGCCCCGCTACATCCGGCACGTGAACGTCTCGAACACGTTCATCTTCGACCCCCATCACCTCAACCACATTTACGCGGGGCGCGCGCGGCCACATCGTTTCCGTCACCGGGACTTCGCGAGCGCGGTGACTGCGGTTCATCGGGAGCAGTTCGTCGCGGGTCGGCCGATCGCCGGCCGCCGCCTGCACATCGATGGAAACAGCTTGCGTCAGTGGCGGGAAGACATGCGGCCGCCGATCTCGAGGCCCGAGCGCGAAAGCATCCTGGCGGGCGAGCCTCGCAGGGGCCCGCCCACGCGCGTGTCGCTGCATCCTCGCAATCCGAAGGAGCGTGGAGATTTCCGGGACTTCACTCGCACCCCCGGCATGATCTCCCGCGGCGGGCGGGATACTCCTTTCCTCCACGAGGGACGCGCTCGTCACCTCGATGCACGAGGGAGCCGACCAGTTACGCTCGATTCCGCGAATTCGCTTCGGCAGAGCCGCGAGCGAGTGGAAGTCATGCGCGGGGAATCCGGCACCCGGGATTCAGCGACGCTCTTTCGGGATCATCGCGTGCGCCCGCCTTCAGCCCAGCCGCGGAGGGACGTGGCGCCGCGCGTCAGACAATGGAACGACTCGAGGGACTTGACCCGCTCGCTCACGCCTCGTCATTCCACGCGCAGGCCGACGGGCTCCGTCACCAAAGAGCCGCGGCGCCAGCAGATCGAGCCGAGATCGAGCGCGCCTCGCGTTCACCGGAGCAACGGCAGCTCGCGCGGAGCGACCAGGTCGTCCTCGCGCTCATCCTCGCGCTCGAATCATTCGAGCCCGCGATATCAGCAGCGCTGAGCGCACCGCTGTAAGCGGCTATGAGCCCTTGAGCGCCTTGAGGAGCGCTTCGGCCATCGCTCCGTTCCCGGCCGGCTGCGGCGTGCGGGCCGTGTTGCGCTGAGGGCTTCGGTCGCGCTCTTCCCGCCTCCCCGCACCGGCCCGCTCTCGCGTGCGCGGCGCAGTCTCGTCGAGACGCATGCTGAGCGCGATGCGCCGACGCTGCGTATCGATCTCGAGCACTTTGACCTTCACCACGTCCCCCGCTTTCACCACTTCGCGCGGATCCCTGACGAACTTGTGCGACAGCATCGAGATGTGCACGAGCCCATCCTGATGCACGCCTATGTCGACGAACGCACCGAAGTTCGTCACGTTCGTCACCACGCCCTCGAGGATCATGCCGGGCTCGAGGTCTTCCAGGTTCTCGACGCCCTCCCGGAACTCGGCGGTCTTGAACTCGGGTCGCGGATCGCGGCCCGGCTTTTCGAGCTCGCGCAGGATGTCGCGAACCGTCGGCAGCCCGAAACGCTCATCGATGTACTTCGCCGCATCCACCTTCCTCAGCGCCGCCGTATCGCCGATCACCTCTCGTACGGGCCTGCGCAGATCCGCCAGAATCTTCTGCACCACCGGATACGCTTCCGGGTGCACGGCAGAGGCGTCGAGCGGGTTCTCGCCATTCATGATGCGCAGAAAGCCCGCGGCCTGCTCGAACGTCTTCTCTCCCAGCCTCGGCACCTTCTTGAGCGCCGCGCGTGTCGGAAAGGGCCCATGCTCGTCGCGAAACTTCACGATGTTCTCCGCGAGCGTGGCTGAGAGGCCCGAGATTCGCGCCAGCAGCGCTGCCGAAGCAGTGTTCACATCCACGCCGACCGCGTTTACGCAATCCTCCACGACCGCATCGAGAGCGCGCGCCAGCTTGGTCTGGCTCACGTCGTGCTGATACTGGCCGACGCCGATCGCCTTCGGGTCGATCTTGACTAGCTCGGCGAGCGGATCCTGCAGGCGCCGCGCGATCGACACCGCACCGCGCAAGCTCACGTCCAGATCGGGAAACTCCTTCGCCGCGAGCGCCGAAGCGGAGTAGACAGACGCACCCGCCTCCGAAACGACGATCTTCGTGAGCTTCAGATCCGGATGCTTTTTGATCAGCTCGCCGACGAGCTTGTCCGTCTCCCGCGAGGCGGTGCCGTTGCCGATGCTGATCAGCTCCACGCCATGCTTGCGGGCGAGAAGCACGAGCATCGCGATGCTGCGATCCCATTCGTTGCGCGGCGCGTGCGGATAGATCGTCGCAGTCTCGAGCAATTTGCCTGTGCGATCCACGATCGCGACTTTGACTCCGGTGCGAAGCCCAGGATCGAGGCCCATCGTGGCGCGAGGGCCCGCGGGCGCGGCGAGCAGAAGATCGTGAAGGTTGCGCGCGAATACGCGGATCGCCTCCTCCTCGGCCCGCTCGCGAAGCTGCGTCAGCAGCTCCGATTCGAGCTGCCAGGAAAGCTTCACCTGCCACGTCCAGCGAACCGTCTGCAGCAGCCAGGCATCGGCGGGCCGCTTGCGATCGCTGATGGAGAAGCGGGCCGCGATCATCTGCTCGCAGGGATTGAACGACTGGCCCGCCTGAGCACTCTCGGTCAGCTCCTCCGGCAACTTGAGCGAGACCTTCAGCAGTTCCTCCTTGCGGCCGCGGAACAATGCGAGCGCGCGATGCGAAGGGACGGCCTTGTAGGGCTCGCTGTAGGCGAAATAATCACGAAACTTCGCGGCTTCCTCTTCTTTGCCCGCCACGACGGAGGACACGATCACCGCGTGCTCTTCGAGATGACTGCGAAGCCTCGCCAGGAGCTCCGCGTCTTCGGCGAACTGCTCGATGAGAATCGCGCGGGCGCCTTCCAGGGCGGCCCTCACATCCGGCACACCGGGATTCTCACCCTCCTTCGTCGAGAACGGCGCCTTCAGATAAGCGCCCGCCTCACGCTCGGGATCGAGCGCAGGATCCGCAAGCAGCGATTGAGCCAGCGCTTCGAGCCCGGCTTCGCGGGCGATCTGCGCCTTGGTGCGCCGCTTCGGCTTGTAGGGAAGATACAGGTCCTCCAGGCGCTGCTTGGTTTGTGCCGACTCGATCGCGCGCCTGAGCTCCGGCGTGAGCTTGCCCTGCTCCTCTATGCTGGTCAGGATCGCGGCGCGACGCTCCTCCAGCTCGCGCAAATAGCCGAGACGCTCCTCGAGCGTTCGCAACTGCGTGTCATCGAGCCCTCCCGTCGCCTCTTTCCGGTAGCGGGCGATGAACGGCACCGTCGCGCCTTCGTCGAGCAGCGTGATGGCGGCGAGCACCTGCTCGGGCTTGACGGACAATTCGGCGGCGATGCGCGCTTGAATCGTGGGCAGCATGAAAGTTCGACGGGTCGCGACGGAGGGAATCGACGGAGCCGCGAACTATGGAGAAGCGGCCAGGCGAGAACAAGCCTTGCCAGCGCGCGCCGGCTGGGATAGGCGAGCCGCGTTCAGGGTTCGAGCATCAGTCGATGGAAGAGCCGCACGCCACCCTCGCGCTTGGGCGAGTACGGGCCCGAGCGGTACGCGCGCGAGGCGAGGTTCACCTGCACGGCTTCACAGATGCGCGCATCTTCCTCCTGGATCTCTTCACTGAAGCGCGCGAGCTCGATCCAGCGCGCATCGGTGTTCGGGTCGGGCACCGGCTCGAACGCAAACCAGTCGAAGCGCACCACGGTGAGGCTTGCATCGACCGGGACGACGACGTTGGTCTGCATCTGTCCTTCGTAGATGTTGAGCATGATGTTCGGGAACAGCCAGTAGTAGTACGCCCGGCCGTCTCCCGCGCCGGCCTTGTAGCGCTCGGCCGTTCCCTCTTTCACCGGTGCGTATTGCAGCGTGTACCGCTCGCACTCTTCGGTCACGTACTGCCGGTAATCGAGCTCGCGGTTGAGCGTGGGATGCACGAGGGGGATGTGATAGCCCTCGAGATAGTTGTCGACATACACCTTCCAGTTCGCCTTGACCGGATACTCGCGCGTGGTGACGTAACGCATCCGCTCGAGACCGAGCGGCGCGCATCGGCGGGTGAGCTCCGGAAAATACTCGTCGAAGGGCACGGTGGCGGGATCGAGCGCGACGAAGAGGAGCGGGCCGAACCGGTGGACGGTTACCGGCTCGAGGCGGATCTCTTTCGGATCGAACCCCTCGGCTCCCTCCATTTCCGAAGCATGCAGGAGCTTGCCCGAGAAATCGTATGCCCAGCCGTGATAGCGGCAGACGAATCGCTGCGCGTTGCCGCACCCGTAAGCGAGCGGGCCCGCGCGGTGACGGCACACATTGAAGAAGCCGCGAATCGTTCCCCCATCGTTCACGAGCACGAGCGGCTCGCCAGCCACGGTGGCGGTGAAGTAGTCGCCGGGCTTGGCGAGCTGCCCGATGTGGCCGACGAGCTGCCACGAGCGGGCGAACACCCGGTCGTATTCCTTCCGAAGGCGCGCAGGATCGATATAGAACTTGGCAGGCGGCGTTTTCATGGCACGTATTGCCTCCCCCGCTTTGCGGAGGAGGGACAGGTGTTCGCTCATTCCCCTTCCGCTTTGCGGTGGAGAAACATGGGATTCCTTCTCGCCCCCATCCTGTCCTTCCCCCGTTTCACGGGGGAAGGGACGTAAGAGTCGCGCGACTCTTTCTCTTCGTCCCCTCACTTCCCTCCCCCGCGTGCGGGGGAGGGACAAGGTGGGGGCAACCAGGGCCCCCGACCCCGCTTGCAGCGGAGGGACAGAGCGGGGGCAGATCGGCGAAATTGTACTCCGCCGCGAGCGGGCGAAGTCACGTCCGAGCGAGCGGCCCTGCGGGCGTGGAGCGAGGCGGGTTGCGACCGCCTCGCCCCCGCCCCGCCGGAACGCCCGTCCCTCGGGGCCTCCTAAAACTTCTGTCCGAACTTCAAACCGATCGTACGCGGCTGGTTCGTGATGATGTACGGATTCACGCCGCAGACGTTCGTCGCACATTGCGCGAACGTGAAGAGCTGCGCCCGCTCGTCGAAGGCGTTGTTTATGTACAGCTCGACACTGTAGCTGCCTCGACTCACGCCCGCGGCGATGTCGACAATCGTGTACTCATCCTGCTTGCCGAGCACTTGCCGATCCGCCTCCAGCAAGTCGGACCAGCTCGATCCGTTGTAGACGCCGGCGCCCTGCACGAACGCTTCGAACTCTCCAATGGGGAACGTGAACCTTGTCGTCAGGTTGGCCTTGAACTTCGGCGTGATCGGCAGCTGCGTTCCCTTGCGCGCTGCGGGCGGTGCCGACGGATCGGGGATGTAGTCCTCCCTCAACTCCGCATCGAGCAGCGAGAATCCGCTCGAGAGCATCAAAGCATCGGTCGCTGCCCACGCGAGATCCGCTTCCACGCCCTGGATGCGCGCGGCACCGGCGTTACGAATGACAGTCAAACCGGCGCCGCTCGGCGGCAGGAACGAGAACTGAATGTCGTCCCAATCCTCGTAGAAGAGCGCACCGTTCAGGCGCAGCCGGCCGGCGGCCCAGGTCGTCTTCCAACCGAGCTCGTAGTTCGTCAGGTAGTCCGCCTTGTACGGCGGCACCGTGCCGTTGCGATTGATGCCGCCCGGGCGGAAGCCCTCCGAGTACGTGACGTACACCATCCTGTCGTCGTCGAAGTGGTAGGTCAGGTTGCCCTTCCAGATCGTGCCCGACTCTTTCACCGAGTCATCCAGGTTGGTGCAGGGCGAGCCCCGGAACGGCTCGGGAGAGAAGCACAACGCTTCGCCGTAATTGACGCTGTAGTTGGCGTTGAAACCGAAGAAGCCCTCGAGCGAGTTCTCGGAGCGGAAACTCCGGAAGCCGGCCGTTGCCGTGAGCTTGTCGGTGATGTCGAAAGACACCTCGCCGAACACGGCCCTGTCGCGGTCGATGCGCTCCTGATTGGTGAGCCAGATGGTGTCTGGCCAGCCCGTCACCGAGAGCGCGTCGGCGAGACCGTTGATGAGGTAGCGCTGGAAGATGTCGTGCTTCTGCCGCTGCCAGAACAATCCCGCGACGAACCGCCAGCGCTCATCCTGCGGCGAGGACAAGCGAAGCTCGTGACTCTGGCGGCGATAGCCGTCGGTGCCGTGGATGTACTGGGACGGATCGTCGAGCGGCACGCCCGCATCGTCGGTCCAGTACGCGCCGTAGAAGTAAGGATCCTGGTCGTAGAAGAACGCGTAATCGGAATAATCCGAGTTCACGACGTCGTCGCGCTTGAGATACGCCCCGGCGTACACGAGGTCGAAATTGCTGATCCGTCCCTCGACCGTGAGCGCGGCCTGCGTCCATCGGTCCTTGCTGTTCTCCGGGTAATACCGCGCGAGCTTCAGGTCGCCGACGTTCGGATCGTACGCGAAGGAGCCAAATGCCTTCTGCTCCTGCCCCATCACGGCCGGCGTGATCGTCCAGCTGTCGTTCAGGTCGATCCTGAGCGCAGCGCGCGCTCCGTAGGTCTCGACGTCATTCTGATGATCCTCGGCGCGAAGCGGCGAGGAGACGCACCCCGGAGGCGGCGAATTCGAGTTGATGATGCAACCCCCGGAGGTGGGAAACACCCTCGCCCTCGGCACGGTATCGATGTAACCCGCGTCCTCCCGGTACCAGCCGACCAGGCGAATCGCCGCGGACTGGGACAACGGCACGTTGACGAAGCCCTCGGCGATGTACCCTGCACCGCCGTTGCGCACGGAATTGACTTCCAGGTCGTAGCCCGCGTCGAACCCGGTTGGATCGGGCTTGTTCGTGATGATGCGGATCGTGCCCGCCTGCGAGCTCGCGCCGTAGAGCGTGCCTTGCGGGCCGGCGAGCGATTCGACGCGCGCGATGTCGTAGAGATGGATATCGAGCGAGCCCTGGATGGTCGTAATCGGCTGCTCGTCTAGATACATGCCGACCGAGGGCTGCGGGCCGGAGTGATTGTTGTTCTCGCCGCTCGCGACGCCGCGGAAATACGCAAGGCTGAACCCTGGACCCAGCGTGGTGAACGAGACGCTCGGCAGGAACTTGGCGTAATCGGCGAAATCCTCGATGTGCAACTCTTCGAGCTTCTGCGTGCCGAACGCCTGGATGCTGAGCGGCACGTCCTGCAAGTTCTCTTGCCGCTTCTGTGCCGTCACCACCACCTGCTCGAGCACGCCTTCGGCGCGCTCCTGCGCGAGCACGGGCGAGAAAGTCACTACTGCCGCCGCTACTCCGCCAACGAGCTTTACACCGCCCGCCGGCCACTCGCGTTTCACCCTGCGCCCATTCCCGGAACTCATGGTGTGTCCCCCTTTGTTGTAGTTGCCAGTTTATGTCAACGCACGATGGATCAGAACTCGGGAACTTGCGGATAGCGATCGATCAGCTCTCCCAGGACGGCCTTGAGCGGACCGAGCCAGGGCTCGTAATGGCGCCATTGTTCGACCGCTTCGCGATAAATGGGGCGGCGCACCTGCTCCGAGCTTGCAGTGCGAACGGCGCGCTCGTTCTCGTAAAAGCGCAAGCAACGCTCATCGAACGGCAATCCGCAGTACTCGAGCAACCTGTGCACCTGCCCGACAGTGTCCTCGACCATCTCCTCGTAGATGACGCGATGCACTCTGCCCGGAAGCGTCGCGTCGAAGTGCGCCATGAGCTCGACGTAGTCGCGGTAGTAGCGACCGATGTCCTCGAGGCTGTAGGTGAAGTGCTGGCCGCGGGCAAAGTGCTGCTTGAATCCGGAGAAGCAGCAGCCGAGCGGATGACGGCGCGCGTCGATGATTTTGGCGCGAGGCAGGATGAGATGGATCAGCCCGACGTGCGCGAAGTTGTTCGGCATCTTGTCGATGAAGAACGGCGCGTCGGTCTTGCGGTATACGCGCGTCTGCGAGATGTATCGCTCCCCCAGCTCGCGCACTGCGTCACGATCGAGTTGCGCCAGAGCCTCCGGGTAGCTCCCCATACCGCCCTTGAGCCGTGGCCCTCCGAGGCTCCTGGCGATGCCGATCAGGTCGGGCAGCTCCATCGTGCCTTCGACGAGCGGATGACTCGAAAGGATCTGCTCGAGGAGCGTCGAGCCCGCCCGCGGCAGGCCCACGATGAAGATCGGATCGGGTGCCTCGCACCCCCACCCTTCGCGCTCGGCGAAGAACTCCCGGGTGAAGCAGGCTTTCGAGCGGCGCATCAGAGCGGTGTTCGCGTCGGCGTCGTAAAAGACGCCTGCCCGCCGCCCCTGATTGCCCTGCTCGTAATGCGAGAAGGATTCGGCATACCGCCCTTCGTCCTCGAACGCCTTGCCGAGCGCGAAATGAAAGTGGAACCGATCCTCGGGCGAAAGATCGCCTCGCCCGAGTTGCGCCTGCATCGCGGCGATCTCCCCGGGCGAGAAGCGGAAGGTCTTCATGTTGGCGAGGCTCCAGTACGCCTCGCCCAGGCCCGGGCACAGCTCGATGCTCTTGCGGTAGGCATCGATGCATTCGCTTTGGCGGCCCGCCGTCTTGAGCGCATGGCCGTAGCTCAACCAGACCTTCGGATGCTTCGGGTACTGCGCGAGCACCGAGGCGTAGAGCTCGAGCGAGCGCTCGTATTCGCCGAGGCTGGCGAGCACGGCCGCCTTGAGGTTGCGGTAGCCCGCGTTGCCGGCGTCGACGGCGAGCAGTTGATCGATCTGCTCGAGCGCTCGCATCGGCCGGCTGTGCCGATGCAGGACAGTCGCGTAGTTGAATCGGGCAGGTGCGAAGCTCGGCGCCAGCTCGAGGCAGCGCTCCAGCAGAAACTCCGCATCGGCGTAGCGCCCGAGACGGGCAGCTACTTCGGCCAGCATGCGAATTGCCGCCACATCCGTCGGGTGCTGCTTCAAGTGCTCGCGCAGTAACGCTTCCGCTACCGCAATTCGGTTGTCGCAAAGCGCCGCGGCCGCCTCGAGCAGCCGAGGGTCTCGCGTCGAATGGCGAATCTGCTGCAGATAGGCTTCATCGGCTCCCTGCGCATCGCCCATAGCGTGCAAGTGATCTCCCAACGCACGCCAGGCATCCGGCATGTCCGGCTTCAACGCCAGCGCGCGGCGCAGGGAGGCGACGGCAGCGTCTCCCTTGCCGCACGCTCCATACGTGATGCCGAGCTCGTAATGAGCGGCCGCCCAGTTCGGGTGGGCGCGAGCCAGAGGCTCGAGGATTTCGAGGGCGGCAGGGAATTCTTTGGTCAATCGTCGGGCCACACCCAACAGCAACGTTGCCGTGGGTTGGCCGGGCATGACGTGGAGAATTTCACGGGCCTGCTCGGCTGCGAGAGCAGGATTGTCGCGGAGGAGTCGCTGCGCATGCGCCAGGGCGACTTCGAGAGTTCCGAGCGAATCTGATGTGATCCCCACGGTCATCATCATAGCCGAGTCTGCGAACGCCAGTCGTTCCGGCGGGGGCTTCTTTCGAGCCCCACCCAGCCCTCCGCTGCAAACGGGGGGATGGGAAAAAGAGTACAGCGCCTTCGTCCCACTCGCAGCCGCGTCCCCTGCCCCGCTGGAAATGCGCTCCCGCATCGCGGGGGAGGGAGAGGGGGACTCCTCGCCGCACCCCAAAATCACGTCCGAAAGCAGCGAGCGAGCGCCGCCGGAGGACGGCAGCTTGGCCCATTGGTTGACGAGTTCGCGGAGCTTCCATGTCCTCTTCCCTCACTTTCTCGATTGACCGCCTGCCGAGCCCCATAGGCTCGATGCTCATCGTGGCCGACGCCGAGGAGCGGCTGCGGGCGCTCGATTGGGACGATCACGAGTCCCGGATGCGGGCGGCACTCGCGCTGCTCTACGCGCCACGAGGTATACAACTGCGCGAAGGCCGAGCACCACGACCGATCCGCCATGCGCTCGAGGAGTACTTGGAGGGCAGGCTCGAAGCCCTCGATGACATTCCCGTCGAGACCGCCGGGACGCGCTTTCAGCTCGAGGTGTGGCGCGCGCTCAGGCGAATCCGACCGGGCACGACGTTGACCTATCGCGCGCTCGCGCTCGCCGTCGGCCGCCCCGACGCCGTGCGCGCAGTCGCGCTCGCCAACGGCGCCAATCCAATCAGCGTCGTCGTGCCCTGTCATCGCGTGATCGGCTCGAACGGCTCGCTCACTGGCTACGGGGGCGGCCTGCATCGCAAGCGATGGCTGCTCGAGCACGAGGGCGCTTTACCCGTGCAGTTGCGCATGAGCCCGCACGTGTTGGCGACGAGAGCGTCATAGCTTCAGCTCGACCGATTCGTCGCCGCGCAATCTGCGCGACTTTTCATCCATCTCCCGAATCACGGCCCACGCACGTCGCATGCGTGTTAGATTTTTCATATGAACAAACGTGCGAGGGAGATCGTATACACATGAGTGGAGAAACCATCGGCGCGCGAGCAGCGCCGCCGCGTCTTCGGGCGCATCGATTGCTCCTGTGGAGCTGTGTTCTGTTGAGCGCCTGCGCGGCGACCCCGAGCGGCCAGCAACAACCAGAAGAGCCGGCTGCGGTGCCCGAGGAGACTCGCGCTCCAAGCCCCAAGCCGTTCCCATCTACCTACCAAGCGCCCTCCGCGCCGCCCACTTTGATTCGCAATGCCACTGTGCTCACCGGTACGGGTCAGCGCATCGACGGTGGAGATGTGCTCATCGTCGACGGGAAGATCGTTGAAGTGGGCGCCGAAGTGTCCGCGCCCGAAGGCGCGCGCGTCATCGACGCGCAGGGCCGCTGGGTGACGCCCGGGCTGATCGACGTTCACTCGCACCTCGGCGTGTATCCGAGCCCGTCTGTCGTCGCGCACAGCGATGGCAACGAAGTGACGGACCCGGTGACCGCGGGGGTGTGGGCCGAGCATGGCGTGTGGCCCCAGGATCCGGGCTTTCAGACCGCGCTCGAAGGCGGCGTCACCACGTTGCAGATCCTGCCGGGCTCGGCCAACTTGATCGGCGGGCGCGGCGTCACGCTCAAGAACGTGCCCGCGAGAACCGTTCAGGAGATGAAGTTCCCCGGCGCCCCGCACGGCCTCAAGATGGCTTGCGGCGAGAATCCGAAGCGAGTCTACGGCGGCATGATGCGCGCCCCGATGACCCGCATGGGCAACGTCGCCGGCTACCGGCAGGCCTTCGCCGACGCGCAGAACTATCGCGAGCAGTGGCTCAAGTACGAGCGCGAGCTCGCCGACTACGAAAAGAAGAAGAACAGCAAGGACGAGAAGGAGCGCGAGGACGCGAAGCCCCCCGTGCCGCCCAAGCGCGACCTCAAGCTCGAGACGCTCGTGGGTGCGCTCGAGGGCGACATCAAAGTACACATCCATTGCTATCGCGCCGACGAGATGGCCGCGATGATCGATCTGTCCAAGGAGTTCGGCTTCGAGATCTCCGCGTTCCATCACGCCGTCGAGGCCTACAAGGTCGCCGACCTTCTGGCCGAGAACGGCATCTGCGGCGCCGAGTGGGCCGACTGGTGGGGCTTCAAGATGGAAGCCTTCGACGGCATCCAGGAGAACCTCGCGCTCACCGATCGCCCCGAGAACGGTTGCGCCATCGTGCACTCGGATTCCGAGGAAGGCATTCAGCGCCTCAACCAGGAAGCGGCCAAGGCCATGGCTCGCGGCGAGCGCGCCGGCCTCGACATCCCGCCCGAGCGGGCGATCCGCTGGGTGACCGCCAATCCGGCGAAAGCGCTCGGCATCGACTCTCAGACCGGCACGCTCGAGCCCGGCAAGATGGCCGACGTCGTGATCTGGAACGGCACTCCGTTCAGCGTGTATGCCCTTGCCGAACAGGTCTTCATCGATGGGGCGCTGGTGTACGACCGTGCGCATCCCTCGCCGAAGCCCCGTTCTGATTTCCTGCTCGGACAGCCCGGCGCCGGAGTTGAGCCATGAAGCTGAAGAAGATCGTTCTAGCCTGCTCGTTGATCGCTTGCGTCTCGCTGGCTCAAGCGCAAGACGTGTTGATTCGCGGCGCCACCGTTCACACGGCGGGCGACCAGGGCACCTTGAGCAACACGGACGTGCTCGTCCGCAACGGTCGCATTGCTTCGGTCGGCTCGGCACTCGAGGCTCCGAGCGGCGTGACGGTGGTGGACGCCAAAGGGCGGCCGCTGACACCGGGACTGTTCGGCGGCCTCTCCGGAATCGGCATCGAGGAAGTGGCGCTCGAACCGACCACAGCCGACACGCATCTGGTCCTGAATGCGCCGCCGTTCGAAATGCAATGGCGGCCGGAGTTCGACGTAACGACCGCCTACAACCCACGCTCGGTGCTGTTACCAGTCGCGCGCGTGGAGGGGCTCACATGGACAGTGCTCACTCCGCAGAGCACTGAGGGCGGAACCTTCCTGGCCGGCCAGGGCGGAGCTGTCACGCTCGACGGCAGCTACGATGCCCTCCTCCCCGGCTCGCGCGCCCTGTTCATCACGCTTGGGGGCAGCATGAACGAGCTCTCAGGAGGGAGCCGCGCCGGCCAATGGATGCTTCTCGAGCAAGCGGTGCGCGAGGCGCGCTCGCCGAACGAGAATCGGGTCAATCCGCTCCTGCATCCGCTCGGGCGTGAGGTGTTGGCTCGCTATCTGAAGGGCGGTCGAGTCGTGTTCGCGGTCTCCCGTGCCGCGGACATCCGTCGGGCCGTCGCCTTCGCGAAGCGCCACGGCATGCGGCCGATCATCGCGGGAGGCGCCGAGGCCTGGGTCGTAGCCGACGAGCTCGCCAGGGAGCAGGTGCCCGTGATCCTCAATACGCTGCAGAACCTGCCCTCGAGCTTCGACTCGATCGGCTCGAGGCTCGACAACGCCGCGCTCCTGCATGAAGCCGGTGTGCGCATCGCCTTCTCGCAGTTCGGCGAAAGTCACAACGCGCGCAAGATCCGCCAGCTCGCCGGTAACGCGGTGGCGCATGGCCTGCCCAAGGATGCGGCGCTCGCCGCCATCACTTCGGAACCCGCACGGATCTTCGGGGTGGACGAGCAGCGAGGCCGGATCGCGCCGGGTCAGGTGGCCGACCTGGTGCTGTGGAGCGGTGATCCGCTCGAAGTGACGAGCGTTGCCGAGCAGGTCTGGATCGACGGCCGCGCGGTCCCGATGGGCACGCGACAGACTGAGCTGCGCGACCGCTACCTGGCTCGATGAGAATCGAGCACGTTGCAATCTGGGCGCGCGACCTGGAAGCCCTGCGGGCGTTCTATGAACGCTACTTCGAGGCGCGCGCCGGCTCCCGCTACGTCAACGAGAGCAAACAGTTCTCGTCTTACTTTCTGCACTTCTCGGGCGGCGCCCGCCTCGAGCTGATGCATCGGCCCTCGCTCGCCGAGCGTCACGACGATGCAAACAGGATCGGCTACGCCCACGTTGCGATCTCGGTCGGGAGCGAATCGCGGGTCGATGAATTGACCGACCGCTTGCGACGCGAGGGCCACCCGATCCTGGATGGCCCGAGGCGCACAGGCGACGGCTACTACGAAAGCGTCGTGCTCGACCCCGAGAGGAATCGAATCGAGATCACGGTGTAGATCGAACCCACGGCTCGCGCTCAGAAATAGCGAAAGCCCACCAGGTTCCACTGCATGAGCGTGAGAACCAAAGCGAGCAAAATCACGATCGCAAGCGAGTGACGCACGCGGCGGAAGAGGCTCCAGCCTGGCGTACGCCACGCAGGCACGAGCGTTCCGATCGAGAGCAGCGTCAATCCCACGGCCACCAGCAGCACGCCGAGCGCGACCTTCAGCAAGCCGTCGGGATACGTGTAAATGAATCGGTCGATCCCGTCCGGGCCTGCAAATGAGATCGCCCACACGGCGAGCAATGCCAGCGCTGCAAGCCAGACGACGGCCATCACGATCATCACCCAACGCGAGCGCACCTCCCACACCGAGCTCGGAGGCGCTCGGTGGCGGGACAAGAGCGCGCCGATCACGATCCCGACCGAGGTGATCAAGCCCGCTACGAGAATCAAAATGAGCCAGGGCAACGACTGAAAGAATCCAATGCGCGCCATGGCGCCGCCCGGCGTGACCACATGAGTGATCCGTCCGTCCTCGTCCCGCAGAAAGGCGAGCGTCACATCGCCGTTCGTCTGGCGAACGAGATCCTCCCCGATCGGCACGAAGCGCGCGGGCTCGCCCAGGATGGCAGCGACGAGCTCCCCTTCAGGTGAAACGCTGATCGGCAGGCTCGCGAGGCTCAGGATCTTCTCCAGCTTCGTGTACGAGCGGCGCGCGCTGCGATACTGACCGACATACTGCTGCAATGGAGCACGGTCGTCGACCGCAGCGCTTCGAGCCCCTCTCCCCGCGCCGGCGAAATAGCGGGTCAGGAGATGCTCCGGGAGCTGCATCGCAAGCCGCATGCCCAAGCTGCTGTTCGTGGTCACGAAGATCCCGAGGGTGCCGCCGGAAACCAATCCCTCTTGCTGTGCCATAAGAGCGTCGGTCGCAGTGTCCTCGCCCTCGCCCGGCTCCTCGAAGACAGGGGCCACAGTGAGATCCGGAATGACCGTCATGAGGGACGTGAAATGCAGTGTCGCGCCGTTGTGCGAGAGATTGTCGAATCCGACCGGCCTGGTCGTCCCGAGTGGCAAATTGAAAAAGCCATGATGCACAGCGGGCATGCCGGGCGCGCTCTGGAACGTAGGCTCGCGAAGCCGCATGACAGTGTCGGCGCGCAGGACACCTGCGCCAGCCATGACTTCCGGATCGAGCAGCGCAATCATGTAGCGCGCCATATCCGCAGCCGTGGACACCGCCGAGCCTGCGGGCGCCATCGAGACGATGTGCTCGTGGGCAATCGCTTGCCAGGCGCCCTGTCGCCATTCGATGTTCTCGGCCCTGCGTCGAGCCAGCTCTTCGGACATGGGCGCGGGCAGATCCGGCGCGGGAGGATAAGACTCGCGGAAGGTCGTACTGGTCATGCCGAGCGGCTCGAGAATGTTGCGCTCGATGTAATCCTCGAACGGCATGCCGGAGACGCTCGCGACGATGGCGCCGGCAAGCGCGCTGCCATAGTTCGAGTACGCCATGAGCCTGCCCGGCTCACGCACGCGATGCGGGCGATACTTCTGAAGATGCTGCGAGAGTGGCAGAAGCGGCGAGCCTTCGGCGCGGAACAAGTGCTGGATGCTGTCCTCGAACCCGGCGGTGTGATTCATGAGGTCGATGATCCGGATCGGCTCTTCGAACCCCTCGTCCGGAATGTCGAGCTCATCCGGCAAGTGCTGGTTCACCGGATCGGTCAGCTCGAGTTGACCGCGCTCGGCGAGTTGCAGCAACGCGAGCCAGGTGAACGTCTTGGAAATCGAGCCGATGCGGAACAGCGAGCGGGTCGGATCGACGCGCTGGACGGGTTCGACCGCGTCGATTCCGTAGCCTTTGAGGAGGAGCAGCTCGCCGTTGCGCACGATCGCGACCTCGACGCCCGCGATCTTGTCCTTCTGCATGTAGCCGTCGATTACGCCGTCGACGAACGCTTCCAGGCCCGGCAGCTCGGAAGCGCCCGGCGGCGAGGCGGCTTGCTCAGCCGATTCAGCAGCCCACACGGGCGCGTGCATCCCCGATGCGATCGCCACCACCAGCGCGGCGATCGCCGCGAACGAGGACCCACGGGCCATATCCCCCACTCTGCGGCATTCGGGCCGCATTCATTCTCGTGGGTGGATTGTACCGCCGTTCAACGGCCCTTTCGGAAGCCTCCCTCAGTGGACTTCCCGCCATTCCTCCGGTGAGACGACGCCGCTGATCGCCTCACGCTCGCCGCTCTTCGAGTACCTGTACGCACGAGGCTTCTCTCCGATCCAGCTTGGATCGATCGCAAAGCGAAGCGCTTCCACCGAGTCATTGCCGAACGCGTACGCTTCGGAGCGTACGCCAAGCTGGGCCAGGCGTGCGCGCAGCTCAGGCGCGGCTGTGATCGGATCGGTCGAGATCGTCACGACGTGCACGTTCGGCGCCGCTCGCTGGGCAGCCGCGAGATTGGCGAGGGATTTCATGCAGTAGGTGCATTCGAGATCCCAGAGCACGAGCCAGAATGGTTTGCCGGCGTTGGCGCGCTCGATTTCCTCGAGCGTCGTGCGAAGGAAGGGCTTGATCTCCCCGGCTGGCTCTCGCTGCGAACGACCATCGGTCGTGAGCTGCTCGGCGTTCCTGCTCGCGCGCTCATCGACGTTCGCCACGGCGATCCCCCGGCTGTGTCGCCACACGATCAGCAAGCTGTCGCCGTTCGCGACGACGCGAGGCTGATCGGACGGGCCGGACACCGAGAGCGCCGGGCCGGGAGCGAAACTTCGGCCGTTGTCATGCGAGACGAGCGACTCGACTTTCGTGACCTGCCCGTCGAAGCGCTTCCACACGACTGCCATCGTCTCGCCCGAGATCGCCAGATCCGCATGCTGTGCGCCTGCCGGCAATTCTCGAACGTGCGCCGGCCGCGCTTCGGTCAACTGACCGTAGAACGCGCGTCCCTGCCCTTCCTTGTAATTGAACCAGACCGCGTGCGCGGTGCCATCCGGGGAGTAAGCCAGGGATGGCCCGTGATGCGGACAAGCATCGACGCGCCAACGATCGAACGTGGCCCGCGACATCGAGGGTGAGGGATTCGGCGACAGCACCGCAAGCGCGTGATCACGCTCGTTCGGTGGAAAGACGTGCCGCCAGAGTGCGGCCATGCGGCCTTCAGGATTGCGGGCGAGCGCGATGCGGCAGCACTCGCAAGTGTGATCCGCCAGCTTGAAGTCGCCCTTCCAGCTTTCGCCGCCGTCTTCCGAGTACGCGTAATACAAGGCCGCGCCGGAGTAGCTCTCGCCTGCCGCTTGTGCTCGATGCAAGTCTCGCTTGTCGACCCATGTGACCCAGACCCGTCCGTCGCCATCTACTGCCAGGGACTCGAATCGATGAGTGATCAATTGACGGTCTCTATGCACCACGATCGGTGGCGACCACGTCTCGCCTCCATCGAGCGAGCGGGTGAAGCGAATGTCTCCGGTGTAGCGTTCGGAGGTCGGCGAGGTCCACGTGACATAGAGCTCGCCGCGGGGACCGATCGCAAGCTTCGGACGATTCTCTCCGTCCGCCGAGACCGGCTCCGGTCGAGAGGTCACGCGGATGGGCGAGGCCCAGCCCGCGCCTCGATCGTCCGAGTACCTGAGCATGACGTTGCAGCTCGCACCGTTGCACTCGGCGTAGGCGATCCACAGTCGTCCCGCCTCATCGAGCACTGCCGAGGTACCGAGACTCGCCCCTGGCGCAGACATGGCCGCAGCGATAGACACGACACAAAATGTCGCAAGCCCGCCGACCACGGCCGACAACATCCAGCTCAACCTGTCCTTCATCGCTGTTCTCCCAGTTGCCAGCGAGCTTCGACGAGCGCCGTACGGCCCGGATACGGGTGCATCTGCCATGCACGCTCGTTCGTGAGATTGTCGATCCCGAGCGCCAGCTCGACTCCGTTGGGCATCGTGTACGCCACGCGAGCATCGAGCATCGCCAGACGCGAGACTGCCCCGTAGGTCTGTGAATTGAAGTCGTCATTCTCCAGACGGTTGTACATGCGCCCGTTGTAGCGCGCGCCCAGGCTCACGAACCAGCGCTCATCGGGCTGCCACAGCAGATTCAGCGTCGCGCGCCAGTCCGGAATGCGCGGCCACTCGTTACCGACGTAGGCCGGGTGCTTCTCGTTACGCAGGATTCGAGATCGTGAGTACGCGAGGCTCCCCTCGATCGACAGAGCCTCGAGCCCGGCGGGCGCAGCCAGCGAAAACGCCGCCTCGATGCCCCGGGTGCGCACGCGGTCGATGTTCTGGACCACATTGCTCCTGGGGAACACGAGGATGTTGACCTGGTTCCAGATCGTGTCCTGGATGTCGTCCTGAAAAACGGACAAACGCACGTGACCGGCATTCAGAAGTCGCTCCACCGTGAAGTCCACGGCATCGGAGATTTCCGGCTTCAGATTCGGGTCATTGCGCGTGATCTGAGTCGGCGTCACAGTGCCAAGGAACAGCTCCGCGACGGTCGGAAAGCGAACGCCACGCCCGGCGCTCAGTCGGAAAGTCCAGTCCGAGCTCGGAGTGAAGGACAACGAAGCTTTCGGCGACCAGGCGCTTTCGTGCCGATCCGCGTACACCTCCGGCGGCAATCCTCGGACCCATTGCAAGCCCTGTGTGGCTTGCCATTCCTCGTAGCGCACGCCCAACGTAAGCGCCCAGGCGTCGCTCAGCGACCAGGTATCCTGCAGGTACAACGCTTCGAGCTGCGTTTCGCCACGCGCATCCTGAGTCAGCTCTCCCGCACGCTTGCGCCAATCGGGTGTTTCGTAGACCGGGCTGCGCAAGCGATAGTCGTTGAGGTGATAACCGAGCGCGAGCGCGTGTGCCCCGCCGGTCCAATCGTCCGGCTCGGGCGAGTAAACGCCCTGCACTTCGAAGGTTTGCCACCGCGTCCCGTCGCGCTCGGTGTTGGTGCCCGGTCCGCCCGAGGCGGCCATCGGATCGGGAGCGCCCGCCTCCAGCATGGAGTCTTCGCGAATCTCGTACCTGGAATGGACGATGGAGCCGTTCCACCCAGAGTCGCGCGTCGTGCGCAGCGTCGCGCCCCATTGCGCATGTCGCTCGAATCGAGTGCTCGGAGCGAACGCTGTCGACGGAACGTCGAATTCGATACCTTCGGCCCTTACGCGTCCGTACCAGACTGGATTGCCGGCCGCATCACGCATCATGGTCCGATTCTCGTTCTGCGTGTCGTTGGTCCATTGCGCGAAGAAGCCTTCCACTTCTATCCAGCTCGCAATCGGGTAGCCGCCGCGCAGCTTCCATTGATTCTGCACGGTGTGATCGATCGCACCGCCGCTCGCGCCGAAGACCGCGCGACGGCGTCCAAGCGGATCTGTGTCGAACCGCACTCCGCTCACAGCAATTGGCTCGGCGCTCGAAGGCGCCGGCGTCGGGAACTGTCCGGCTGCATTCGCGGATACAGTGAAGTACTGCATCGGGTGGCTCGTCGAATCCTGGCGATTCGCCGCAAGCGTGAGCCATGCGTCGTTGGAAAAGCGCGAGCCGAAGAAACCCGAGAGCTGATACCCCGAGAACGTCTCCTCGAGCCCGTACTCCTCGTAGCGCTGGCTGAATGCGCTCGTGCGCACGCTGAGCTCAGTCTCCTGCGGCCGTCGCGTGCGCACAGCGACGGTCGTGCCGATGGAGTTGCCCGGGTAAAGCGCCGAATACGGCCCGTACAGCACGTCGACCCGGTCGATCTCCTCCGGCGCGATCATGTTCCAGCGCGGCGCATCGAAGCGCCCGAGGAAGTTCGAAAGCAGGTAGCCGTCCATGAGCACGAGCGCGCGAGGCGCCTGCAAAGTCGAAAAGCTCCTTCCACCCACGAGCGCGTTGCGATCGCCGATGTAGCGCTTGCGCAGAGTCAGATTGGGCGCGTACCGGAGCGCATCTTCCGGGTTGACGAGATTCTGGGTGCGCAACTCCTGCGCCGTCACCGACGCCGTCGGATTCGGAACGTCGGTCCTGTCCTCGTGCCGCTGCGCGGTCACAGTAATCGATTCAATGAGCTGCTCCGTCGCGATGCCCTGAGCATGCGCAATGGCAGCCGCCAGGGACAGCGCGGCTGCCCGGGCCATGAGGCGAAGATCCATGACGATCTCCCAAAAAGCATGGACTGCGCGCGGACCAGGCCGAGCGCAGGAACGTTCAGTCAGGTCGATGCTTCAGGAGAGAACGGGAGGCCCGCGGATACGGTCGGCGCGCGCCGGCCCTGTGCGGACGAAGGGAATCGATCGGTAATGAACCGGCTCGTCGACGGGTGCGACGACGGGATCTTCGGGCGTGAGGTCGGCGACGAGGAATGTCGCCGCGACCGCGTACGGACACAGCGGCGAGCGCGCTTGGTCTTCCCCATGGTGACCTGCGTGCGAGCTTGTCGGCGCCGCAGCATGGTCGAGGTGATCGAACCCGTGCGCCGAATGATGGGCACCATCAGACGCCGGCGCGGCCTCGAGCACCTGGACGATCGCGGCGCTCTGATCCGGGCAAAACACCAGCCGCAGGTCGCCGGCCTGCAAGGTCAGCATGAACCCGACAGGCAGTATGGCCCGCGCCGCAAGCAGCGGCAGGAGCCACCACACCCACCTACGGAATTGCCGGTTCATGCCGGCGCGATTATAGATCGGAAGCAGGGCTCCGTGACCCGGCCATTCGTTCATCCACGACGGCCGCGGTGACGAGGTCGGCGCCTACATTGACCGTCGTGCGCGCCATGTCGAGCAGGCGGTCTATACCGAGCACGATACCGATGCCTTCCGGGGGAATCCCGAAGCTGACCAGGAGCCCCGCGATCAGGGGCAGAGAGCCCCCGGGAATGCCTGCGACTGCAACGGCGCTCAGAACGGCCAGGACGAGGAGCGTTGCTTGCTGCCCGAGGCTCAGGTCGATGCCGAACACCTGGGCAACGAACAACACCACGCAGCCTTCGTAGAGCGCCGTGCCGCTCATGTTCATGGTCGCCCCGAGTGGCAGCACGAAGCCTGCGGTGCTTGGACGGATGTTCAGCGACTCGCGCGCCGTCGCCAGGGTCGTCGGCAGCGTCGCGTTGCTCGAGCTCGTAGAGAACGCCGTGACGAGGACAGGCATGATCTTTTTGAAGAACTCGGCGGCGCGATATTTCGTGCCAAGCCTGATCCAGACCGAAAGCGTGCCGAACAGATGCACTGCCATCACCGCCAGACATCCGGCGACGAACAGGCCCAGCGCGATCAGAATGTCGAACCCGACCCTGACCACCACGCTGAAGATCAGCGCCGGCACGGCGTAAGGAGCGAGACGCAGCGCGAAGTGCACGATGCCGGTCATGAGCTCGGCGAGCGTCTCGAGCGCGCTCCGAACCTTCTCTCTCTTCTCGCCCTGAAGCTGCGTTGCTGCGGCCCCGACCAGAATGGCGAACAGAATGAGCGGCAGCACGTCGCCCAGCACATCGCGCTGGTTGCCGACGAAAGCGCCAAACAGGTTCCGCGGCATGAACATTTCGACGAGCATGGCGAACGTGATTTTCGGCGCGTTCGCCTGGGCCTCGACGTAACCGCTAGCCGCGCCGCCATACTGCTTTACCAGCTCCGTCTGTGTCGCCGGATCGAGCTGTCCGCCCGGATCGAGCACGTTCATCATGATGAGGCCGAGGGCGACGCCGAGCGCCATGTTGAGCGCGAACAGAGCGAACGTGCGCCCGGCGAGCGGCCCGAGCTCCCCCAGCCTGCCGAGCTGCGCCACACCCACCGCCAGCGAAGCGAACACTAGCGGGATCACCACGAAGAACAGCATCCTCAGGAACACCTGCCCGAACGGATCGAGCACGTTCTCGGACAACCATCGGGCCCCTTCGAGCAGAGGAGGTACGAAGCTGCCGACGATCAGCACGATGACCGCCGCCACCGTACCGACGAGCAGCCCGATCAGGATGCGGTTCGCGAGCCCCGAGTTTATTTCCGTCATGAGAGCGTCTCCGGTCTTGTTATCCGGTGAGTGCTTCAGGGTTGCGGCGTCACACGAGCGCCAGCAACGCAAAGCCGAAGAGGATGCGGTACCAGCCGAACGGAGTGAAACGGTGGGTCTGGATGTAGTGCAGGAGCCATTTCACCGCCACGAACGCGACCACTGCCGAGACGACGAACCCGACGGCGAGGTCGGTCCAGTTTTCGTTCTGCACTTGATTGGCCGCATACAGCGCGATCACCTCGTAAGCCGTGGCAGCGAACATGGTCGGGATGCCGACTATGAACGCAAACTCTGCGGCCGCCGGACGCGAGGTCATGCCCGCCAGCATCGCCGCGAAGATCGTCGCGGCCGAGCGCGAGGTGCCCGGAAACACCGCCGCCAGGATCTGCGCGATCCCCACCCAATGGGCCACGCGCCAGGTGAGCTCGTCACGCTCGGGCTTGCCCTTCGCGTACGCCTCGACGATGAAGATTCCGACGCCGCCGAGAATCAGCGCCCAGGCGACCGGCGCCACGGTTTCGGGCAACTCGAGCCCCATTTGCTTGGCCGCGAACCCTCCCATCACGGTGATGAGAAACGAAGCAGTGAGCTTGTACAGGTAGTCGCGGTTGCGCGACTGCGAGAGATTCAGCGTCATCTCCCACAATCGCCGCCGGTAGATGAGCACGACCGCCAGGATCGCGCCTGCCTGGATTGCGACAGTGAAGAGCTCCGAGCGCCGCCCGAGCCAGTGCTGGGCGATCAGCAGGTGCCCGGTGCTGGAAATCGGCAGGAACTCGGTGATGCCCTCGATGATGCCGAGCAGGATGACCTGAAAGAGATTTTCCACCCGCGCCCTGGTCCCGAGCCGAAAGACATTCGGGCAATGATAACGGATCGCGCCGGTCCGAGTGACCCCGGGTGCGGGTCGCGCTGAAGCGACGAGGCGCGCGAGAGGCCGGAAGCAATCAGCGCCGGCGTGGATACAGCACGCCAAACGCGATGATGAGCATGCAGGCGATCACGATCGGCCAGTTGCCGACGCGTGCATAAGGCGTGAGCCCGATGCGAGGCTGAACGGCCCCGGTGAGCACTCCGGGCTCGAATCGCGGGAGCGTCCGCTCGAGCTCGCCATGCGGCCCGATGATGGCCGAGATGCCGTCGTTGGCCGCGCGCAGCATCGTCCGCCCTGCTTCCAATGCCCGCATGCGACTGATCTGCAGGTGCTGATGGCTCGCGCTGGAATCGCCGAACCAAGCATCGTTGGTGACGTTCACCAGCAGAGTGGCTTCCCGAAGCACCTCGAGCTGGTCGGAAGCATAGGCGTCCTCGTAGCAGATCGTCGGCCCGAGCTTCTCGCCGGCCGCATCGAGCGCGGGCTGCGAGCGCTTGCCCGCCTGGAATCCCGAGTACGGCAGATCGAGCCCCTTGAGCCAGTCGCGCACGAACTTCGGCACAGGGAAATATTCGGCTAGCGGCACGAGTCGCCGCTTGACGTACCACTGCGGCTGCTCGTCCAACGCGAGAATCGCGTTGTGGTACTGCGTGCCGGTCTCGGGATCACTGCGAAGCTGCCCGAGCACGAGGGTCGAGCCGCTCTCGCGCGCCTCGGTCCAGCGCGCGCTCAGGTAATCGTGCAGGTACTCGACCGGTGCGGCGAGCGCCGACTCCGGCCACACGATGATGTCGGCGCCGAGGTGCGGCTTGGTGAGGTCGCGGTACAAGTCGAGCGTGGCTTCGAATTGCTCCTGGTCCCACTTGAGCTCCTGCGGGACGGCGCCCTGCACGATCGCGACGGTGACCGGCTCGCGCACTGGATCGGTCCAGTCCCGTTTCCACAACGCGAACCCCGCGAGCCAGATGGCCGCGATGGCTCCGACCGCAATCATCCGCTCACGTGTGTTACCGAACAGCAACGTGGCCACCGCGCCAGCGCAAACGCAAACGAGAAAGCTGACGGTGTACACGCCGCCCACCGGCGCGAATCCGGCAAGCGGCGTATCCAGATGCGAATAGCCCGAGGCGAGCCAGGGGAAGCCGCTAAGGAACCAGCCCCGGAACCACTCGAGCAACGCGATCGCCGCCGGCAGCACGAGCAGCGTTCGCACTGCCCCGCCAATGCGCACCCAACGTGTCAACGCATATCCGACCGAAGCGGTGTACGCACCCATGACCGCTACGAGGCCCGCCATGGCGAAGATCGTCAGCCCGATCGGCGCGTGGCCGATTTCGTAGATGCTGTGGTAGAGCCAGTAGGTGCCGGCTGCGTACGTGCCGGCAGTGAACAGAAAGCCGGTGCCGGCGGCCTGCCGGGGCGTGGCCTCACCCCACACGAGAAAGAGATACGCCGTGCCGAGCACAGCGATCCACCACCAGTCGAACGGCGCGAATGCGAGCGCCATCGAAGCGCCGACCGGCAAGGAGAGCCAGCGAGCGGCCGGTGTCGAAAAGAGCCGCCTCGCTGCAGCGTCGATCGAGCGCGAGTGAGCCTGCGCCTCGACAGCCGCGCCGCCGTTCAATTCACTGGTGCCGGAAGGTCCGCTCACTGCTTGCGTTCTGCTTGTTGCGCTGCCTGCGCTCTGCTGCGCAAGCCCGGGAGCGCCACGCGCCGCTGCACGTTCGGCCGAACCCTTGCCCGCGCGCCTACGGCTTCGACGCTTCTTTCTCTTTCTGGCGCTCATGGGGCACCGGACGCGAGCGACATCGGGCCGGCCCCCACGCGCCCGTCATTCTTCGCTGGGCACGATGTCCTGCGGGGTGATCACCCGCAGCATCTCGAGCCGGCGTCGATCCGCGCGCAGCACCTTGAACTCGAGCCCGCCGAGCATGAAAGACTCCCCGCGCCGGGGCAACCGGCCGAGGTAGCTCATCGCCAGCCCGCCGATCGTATCGAACTCCTCGTCGCTGAAGTCGGTGCCGAAGAAGCTGTTGAAATCCTCGATGAGGGTCTGCGCCTTGACGGTGAACTGCCGCTCGCCTTCGCGCCGGATGTCGAGATCGTCCTCGACGTCGTACTCATCGTCGATCTCGCCGACGATCTGCTCGAGCACGTCC
>DASVCI010000067.1:0-6602 GCA_036381695.1 Steroidobacteraceae bacterium | reverse complement strand
GGTGCCTTCGATGAAAGGAATACCGAGATAACCCGAGAAGACCGCATTGCCCGTTGCATAAGCGAATACTCCCAGTGCTCCGCCCACCAGCACGGCCGGCATGATGGCGAGGCCATCGAGGCCGTCCGTCAGATTCACCGCATTGCTCGTCCCGACCACGACGAAGTAAGTGAGCACGATGTACCAGGCGCCGAGCGGCACCATGACCGTCTTGAAGAACGGGACGTAAAGCGCCGTCTCGGCCTGCGACTCGGCCGTGAGGTACAGCGCCACCGCGCAACCGAGGCCCGCGACCGATTGCCAGAAGTACTTGTAGCGAGCGATGAGGCCGCGGGTGTTGCCGATGATGAGCTTCAGGTAATCGTCCCAGAAGCCGATCAGCCCGAAGGCGATCGTGACCAGCAGCGTCACCCAGACGAACCGATTGGTGAGATCCGCCCACAGCAGCGTGCTCGCGCACATGGCCACGAGGATCAGCGCGCCTCCCATCGTGGGTGTGCCGGCCTTGGGAAGGTGCGACTTCGGACCTTCGTCTCGCACGCGCTGCCCGATCTGATTGTGGGAGAGCTTCCGGATCATCCACGGGCCGATCACGAACGAGATCGCGAGCGCCGTGAGCGTGGCGAGAATCGCCCTCAGCGTGAGATAGCTGAAAACGCGGAACGCCGAGTCCAGCGCGGTGAGCTTTTGTGTGAGATACAGCAGCATTCTTGTACTTGTGCTCAGCTCTTGATGGGCCTCTCAGTGCGCATCGCCCGCTCCCTGCCCGGGCGAGGCGCCGAGCGCGGCGGTCACACGCTCCAGCCGATTCGCGCGCGATCCTTTGACCAGCACCGTCACGCCGCTCCGGAGTGACTGGCGAGCCTCGGCGATCAACGCATCGACATCGGCAAACCAGTGAGCGCCGGGACCGAACGCTTCGACGGCGAATCGCGAGCCCTCTCCGACTGCGAGCAAGCGCTCGACTCCGGACTGCCGCGCGTAGCGGCCGACTTCCGCATGCAGCGCGTCGGCGTTGTCTCCCAGCTCGCGCATCTCACCGAGCACGAGCCAGCGCGGGCCCTCGAATGCGCGGAATGCGTCGAGGCCGGCTTTCAAGGAGCTCGGGTTGGCGTTGTAGGAGTCGTCGACGAGGAAAGCGCCGTTGATCGCCGGCTTGAGCTCGAGGCGTCCCGCGACACTCTTCATGGAAGCGAGGCCCGCCGCGATCTCGTCCAGCTCCGCACCAGCTGCGCAAGCGGCCGCCGCGGCGGCCAGCGCATTGCGCAAGTTGTGCAAGCCGACGAGAGAAAGAGTCGTCTGCCGGTTGCCATAGGGCGTGACGAGCTCGAACTGGATAGGCCCCCACCCTGTCCCTCCCCCGCTCGCGGGGGAGGGGACGTGAGATGGAGCGGCACCTTCCTCTTTCCCCTCCCCCGCCTCCGCGGCGGAGGAGACCTGAGCGCGAGCGGCACTCTTCTCTTTCCCCTCCCCCGCCTCCGCGGCGGAGGAGACCTGAGCTCGAGCAGCACCTTCCTTTTTCCCCTCCCCCGCCTCCGCGGGGGAGGGCAGGGTGGGGGCAATGGGAGCAGTCACGCTCACGCGATGCGCAGTGAAATCGGCAGGCTGCTCGAAGCCGAACGTGAGAATGCGATCGGCAGAGCTCAGCTCACGCCAAAGCGGTGCATAGACATCATCCGCGTTGATGATCGACACGCCTTCGATCGGCAGCGAGCGGAACAGCTCTCCCTTGCTCCGGGCCACGTTCTCGAGCGTTCCGAAGCCTTCGAGGTGCGCAGCACCCGCGTTCGTTACGACTCCGATCGTCGGCTCGGCGATGGCGCACAAGTGGGCGATCTCACCCGGGTGATTCGCGCCCATCTCGATCACTGCATAGCGGTGCTCAGGCGTGAGCCCGAGCAGAGTGAGCGGAACACCGATGTGATTGTTCAGATTGCCGCGCGTCACGAGCGTCGGGCCCACGCGCGAAAGAATCGACCCGATCAGCTCCTTGGTGGTCGTCTTGCCGTTGCTGCCAGTTACGCCGATCAACGGAATGCGAAAACGTCGCCGCCAGTCGCGCGCGAACTCCGAAAGCGCCGCCAGCGGATCGCCGACGACAACTTGCGGCACGGCCACATCGAGCCGACGAGCGACGAGCAACGCCACCGCTCCACGCTCGATTGCTGCCGCAGCGAAATCGTGGCCATCGAAGTTCGGGCCCTGCAGCGCGACGAACAACGAGCCCTGCTCGAGCGTTCGCGAGTCCGTGCCAACGCGCTCGAACGAAACGTCCGAGCCGATCATTTGCCCGCGCACGCAACCGGCAAGCTCAGACAGACGCCAGGTCACCGGGCACCTCCCAGCGCTGTCAACGCCGTCTCACGATCGCTGAAGGGACGACGCTCAGCGCCGACGATCTGGTAATCCTCGTGGCCCTTGCCGGCCACCAGCACGACGTCGCCCGCGCTTCCAAGAGCGACTGCTTCTGCGATGGCCGCGGCCCGATCACGCTGGATGAGCGCACGATCCGGCGCGCTCAGTCCGGCCACGATGTCGGCGACGATCGCATCGCCGTCCTCTCCTCGCGGGTTGTCGTCGGTGATGATGATCCGATCGGCGAGCCGCTCGGCGATCGAGCCCATGAGCGGACGCTTGCCGGGATCGCGCTCGCCGCCGCAACCGAACACGCAGATCAGCTGGCCGGCGCAATGACGACGCGCCGCCTCGAGCACTTTCTCGAGCGCGTCCGGAGTATGGGCATAGTCGACGATGACGAGCGGCCTTCCGGGCGCGCTCAACGTCTCCATGCGTCCCGGCGGCGGCCCGCACTGCTCGAGCGCGGCAATCGCGCGATCGAGCGGCACTTCCCATCCGGCCAGCGTCGCGAGCGCGGCGAGCAGATTCTCGGCATTGAAATCACCGATGAATCCGGACTCGAGCGTCGCCTTTCCGAAGCTGCCGTCGATGTCGATCCTGAGCCCCCGGGCGCCGGGAACGATGCTGCGCGCGAAGATGCGGTTGACACCAGCGGGCACCAGCTTGGCCGTCGCCTCGTCACGTGCGTAAGCGGTGACATTGCTCGCTGACAACTTCCGCTCGAGCAATTGCCGGCCGAACGCATCGCCTACGTTGATCACGGCATGCGCGAGCCCCGGCCACACGAACAGCTTCGCTTTCGCCTCGCCGTAAGCCTCGAACGTGCCGTGATAATCGAGGTGATCGCGCGTCAGATTGGTGTAGACCGCAGTATCGAATCGCACCGCATCGACGCGGCGTTGGTCGAGCGCGTGCGAGGACACTTCCATCCCGAGACAACGCACTGCGCCATCGCGTAGTTCGGCGAGACGGCGATGGACGGTGATCGCATCGGGCGTCGTATGCATGCCGACGCGCAGCTGCCCGATGCGTCCCACTCCGAGCGTTCCGGCATACGCGGATTCGATGCCGAGATGCTGGGCAGCCGCGGCGATCACGTGCGCGGTCGTCGTCTTCCCATTGGTGCCGGTGACGGCGACCACGCGCAGGGACTTGGAAGGCGCATCGAAGAAGCGATCGGCGATCGTGCCCACATGCCGGCTGAGATTCTCGATCGCCACGGACGCGACGGAAGAAGGAAGCGATGGAGCCAGGATCTCAGGAGCAGGCTCCCACAAAATCGCGCGCGCGCCGGCACTGACAGCTTGCGCGGCAAACGCGAGCCCATGCGTCCTGAGACCCGGAAGAGCCAGGAAGGCCGCTCCCGGGCTCACCGTGCGGCTGTCGATCGTCAGATCGGTGATCTCGAGGTCCGGCGGGACGATCGCGCCCGTGCCCGCGAGCAAGGCCCGCAGCTTTCGAGACCGACCGGTCGAAGATCCCGAGCGCATCGTGATCCGTCCTGCCGCCATGACGACCTTCATGGCGCGGCCCTCGCCTGAACGAGCTTCGTCGGCGGCAGGCGATCGAGCCCGTCGGGCGGCACACCCAGAAGCCTCAACGCTCCGGCCATGACGTTGGCGAACACCGGAGCAGCGACATCGCCGCCGTAGTAACGCCGGCCCTGCGGCTCGTCGATCACGACGATGGCGGCGAGCCTCGGACGACTGGCCGGAACGACGCCGCCGAAGGAAGCTTTGATCCTGTCGGTCTGATAGCTCCCGCCTTCGGCCGTCCACGCCGTGCCGGTCTTTCCCGCGACGCGATAACCGGCGAGCGCCGCCCGACGCCCCGTCGCCACATCGAGCGAGACGACTCCTTCCATCATGGACAGGAGCTCTCTCGCGACGCGCTGATCGATGACGCGCTCACCGGGCACCGGCCCATCGACACGACGGAGCGTCACCGGTCGCTTGATGCCGCCGGCGCCGAGAATCGCGTACGCCCGCGCAAGCTGAAGCGGAGTGACCGAAAGGCCGTAGCCGTAGGAGATCGTGGCCTGGCCGATCTTGCGCCAATGCGAAGCATCGCTCAGCAGGCCCGCGGACTCGCCGGGGAAGCCGCTGCCCGTCACTTCGCCGAAGCCGAACGCAGCCAGCGTGTTGCGAATCGACTCGGCAGGCAGCGTCAGCGCCATCTTCGTCATGCCGACGTTGCTCGAGCGCGCGAGCACGGTCGTGAGCGAGATCGCGCCGAGATTGTGATGATCGTGGATCTGCTTGATCCCGACGTTCACGTACCCGGGCGAGGTATCGATGATGGTGTCGGCGTGATAGCGCCCGGAAGCGAGGCCGGCCGCGGCGACGAACGGCTTGATGCTCGAGCCCGGCTCGAAGATGTCGGTCGCGGCGCGGTTGCGGTAGCGCGAAGGAGAGACCTGATCGCGATCGTTCGGGTTGTAGGCGGGCTGGTTCACCATCGCGAGCACTTCGCCCGTGTCGACGTCCAGCACGACGATGGAGCCGCCCCTGGCGCGATGCTCCTGCACCGCCGCCTTGAGCTCGCGATAAGCGAGATACTGGATCCTGAGATCGATGCTCGTGATGAGGTCCTCGCCCGGGCGCGGCGCGGCGATGCTCTCCACGTCCTCGACGGTGCGGCCGTAGCGGTCCTGAATCACGCGCTTGGCGCCGGGCTGGCCGGCGAGCCAGCGGTCGTAAGCAAGCTCGAGCCCCTCCTGCCCGATGTCGTCGTACTTCTTGGTGAAGCCGAGCACGTGGCCGGTGACTTCGCCCGCCGGATAGAAGCGCTGATACTCGCGCAGCAAGTACACGCCGGGGATCTTCAGGTCGGCCACCTGCCGCGCATCGCTCGGGCGCATGTGCCGCACGAGGTAGACAAACTCGCGGTCGAGGTTGCTCGTGATGACCTGCGTCAGCCACTTCTTGTCGCGATTGAGCGCTTCGGCGAGACGCGGGATCTCCTCGGCCGCGCTCATCAGCTCGGGCGGGCACGCCCACACGGTATCGACAGGCGTACTGACCGCGAGCGGTTCGCCGTTCCGGTCATAGATGCTGCCGCGATTGGCCGAAAGCTTGGCGACGCGTGTGAAGCGCGCGTCCCCCTGGTCCTCGAGAAAATCCTGCTCGAAGAGCTGCAGCTCGACCGCGCGCGCGACGAGCGTCACCGCGGCCGCCACCAGCGCGATGAAGGCAAGCCTCAATCGCAGCCGGAACTGGTCCGGGGAAAAGCCGCGGTGCCCGTTCAGCAACATCTCGTCAGTCTTCGGCCTTCACGAGCCGGACTTCCTCCGGCCGTGGAATCAACATGTGCAAATCCCCGCGCGCGGTCTGCTCCACGCGCCCATGCGTCGCCCACGCGCCCTGCTCGAGCTTCAGCTGGCCCCATTCGATGTCGAGCGCGTCGCGCTCCTTCGTCAAAGCCTGCAACTCGATGAAGAGACTTCGTGCCTCGTGCTTCGCCCATACGACCGCCACTGCGCTCGCGAAGAGCGCGATCCACAGCAGCGCGAGAGCCAGTCGATTGGCCACGCTCATGCGGCAGTCCTCTCAGCGACGCGCAAAATCGCGCTGCGCGCGCGGGGGTTCGCAGCGATCTCCTGCTCCGACGGATGAATCGCCCGTCCGACACGTCGCAGCTTCGGCCGTGCATGCGGCGGCACCTCAGGTAAGCCTGCGTACACCGGATCCTCGACCGAGTGCTTTTGCATGAACCGCTTGACGAGCCCGTCCTCGAGCGAATGAAAGCTGATGACGCACAACCGCCCGCCTGCAGCGAGCACCGATAGCGCCCCTTCCAGCGCGGTTTCGATTTCCCGCAATTCGTCGTTCACGTGAATGCGAATCGCCTGAAACGTACGCGTGGCGGGATGCTTGCCCGGCTCGCGCGTCGGCACGGCTCGCGAGACGATCTCGGCGAGCTGGGCGGTGCGTTCGACCGGTTCGACCCGGCGAGCCGCCACGATCTCCCGAGCGATACGCTTCGCGAACCTTTCTTCGCCGTACTCGCGAATCACGCGCGCGATCTCTCGCTCAGACGCCTTCGCAATGAAATCCGCAGCAGTGGCGCCCGCACCCGGATCCATGCGCATGTCGAGCGGCCCATCCTGCGCGAAGCTGAAGCCGCGCGCGGGCTCGTCGAGCTGCGGAGAGGACACACCGAGGTCGAGCAGCACGCCGTCAATACTCCCGGCCAGACCCAATTCCGCGACCACCGCGCCGAGGCGCGAAAACGGGCTCTGCACC
>DASVCI010000066.1:0-30062 GCA_036381695.1 Steroidobacteraceae bacterium | reverse complement strand
CAGACTCACCCATCTCGAGCGGCTGGAGGCCGAGAGCATCCACATCATGCGGGAGGTCGTCGCCGAGTGCGAACGGCCCGTGATGCTCTATTCCATCGGCAAGGACAGCTCGGTGATGCTGCACCTCGCGCTCAAGGCGTTTTATCCCGCCAAGCCCCCGTTCCCGCTACTGCACGTGGACACGACCTGGAAATTCCGCGAGATGATCGAATTCCGCGATCGGACCGTGGCGCGCCTCGGGCTCGAGCTCAAGATCCACGTCAACGAAGAAGGGCTCGCGCGCGGCATCAACCCGTTCGTGCACGGCTCGGCGGTGCACACCGACGTCATGAAGACCCAGGCGCTCAAGCAGGCGCTCGAGAAGTTCGGGTTCGACGCCGCGTTCGGCGGCGCGCGCCGGGACGAGGAGAAATCGCGCGCCAAGGAGCGGGTGTTCTCGCTGCGCTCGCCGCAGCACCGTTGGGATCCCAAGCGCCAGCGCCCCGAGCTCTGGCGCATCTACAACGCGCGCAAGAACAAGGGCGAGACGCTGCGCGTCTTCCCGTTATCGAACTGGACCGAGCTCGATGTGTGGCAGTACATCCACCGCGAGAACATTCCCATCGTGCCGCTGTATTTCGCAAAGCCACGCCCGGTGGTGCGGCGCGAAGGCATGCTGATCCTGGCCGATGACGAGCGCTTGCCGCTCGCCGCGGGCGAGCGGCCCGAAATCAGGTGGGTGCGTTTCCGCACGCTCGGCTGCTATCCGCTGACCGGCGCGATCGAGAGCCGTGCCGAGACCCTTCCCGCGATCATCCAGGAAATGCTGCTCGCGCGCCGCTCCGAGCGGCAGGGGCGCCTCATCGACCACGACGGCGCCGCCTCCATGGAAAGGAAGAAGCAGGAAGGCTACTTCTAGAGCGCCGTCATCATGTCGCACCGTTCCGCCCTCATCGCGAGCGATATCAGCAGCTACCTCGAGGCGCACGAGCGCAAGAGCCTGCTGCGATTCATCACTTGCGGGAGCGTCGATGACGGCAAGTCGACGCTGATCGGCCGGCTCCTCTACGAGTCGAAGCTCATCTTCGAGGATCAGCTCGAGGCGCTCGAAGCCGACTCGAAGCGGCTCGGCACCCAGGGCGGTGAGCTCGATTTCGCGCTGCTGGTGGACGGGCTCTCGGCCGAGCGCGAGCAGGGCATCACCATCGATGTGGCATATCGCTTCTTCTCGACCGAGAAGCGCAAGTTCATCGTCGCCGACACACCCGGCCACGAGCAGTACACGCGCAACATGGTGACGGGCGCCTCGAACGCGGATCTCGCTGTCATCCTGCTCGACGCCCGCAAAGGCGTGCTCACCCAGACGCGACGCCACAGCTACATCGTCTCGCTCCTCGGCATCCGGCACGTCGTGCTCGCGATCAACAAGATGGACCTCGTCGGCTACTCGCAGGCGACGTACGAGGCGATCGTGTCCGATTACCTGGAATTCGCCCAGCGCATCGGCCTCGAGCACGTCGTGCCCATCCCGCTGTCCGCGCTGAAGGGCGACAACGTTCTCGAGCCGAGCCCCAACACCCCCTGGTACACGGGGCCGACGCTGATGGGATATCTGGAATCGGTCGAAGTCGAGGACGATACCCTGGCGAAGCCGTTCCGGATGCCGGTGCAATGGGTCAATCGACCGAACCAGGACTTCCGCGGCTTCGCGGGCACGATCGCAAGCGGCGTCGTTCGCAAAGGCGATGCAGTGCGCGTGCTTCCTTCGGGCCAGCAGTCTCGCGTCGCGCGAATCGTCACTTACGACGGCGATCTGGACGAGGCGGTCGCCGGGCAGTCCATCACGATCACGCTCACCGATGAAATAGATGTGAGCCGGGGCGACATGCTGGCTGCCGCCGACTCACCCCCGGCGGTGGCCGACCAGTTCCAGGCCACGATCATCTGGATGCACGAGGATCCGATGCTTCCGGGACGGCCGTACCTGATCAAGCTCGGTACGCGCACGGTCACGGGCAGCATCACGGCTCCAAGGTACAAGATCAACGTGAACACGCTCGAGCACCTGGCGGCAAAAGAGCTCGAGCTGAACGAGATCGCGGTCTGCAACCTGAGCCTGGACAGGCAGGTTCCGTTCGACCCGTACGCAGCCAATCGCGAGACCGGCGGCTTCGTGCTGATCGATAAGCTGACGAACGACACCGTCGGCGCGGGGCTACTGAGCTTTGCGCTTCGCCGCGCGCAGAACATTCATTGGCAGGCGCTCGACGTCAACAAGAAGGCGCGCTCGGCCCTCAAAGGGCAGCGCGCGTGCGTCTTGTGGTTCACGGGCCTGTCGGGTGCAGGCAAGTCCACCATCGCCAATCTCGTGGAGAAGCGCTTGCACGCGCTCGGCCGGCACACCTACACGCTGGACGGCGACAACGTGCGCCACGGGCTGAACAAGGATCTGGGCTTCACCGATGCCGACCGCGTGGAGAACATCCGCCGCGTCGCCGAAGTCGCCAAGCTCATGGTCGATGCAGGGCTCATCGTGCTGGTCTCGTTCATCTCGCCATTCCGCTCGGAGCGGCGCCTGGCGCGCGAGCTCCTCGAGCCGGGCGAATTCTTCGAAGTATTCGTCGACACTCCCCTCGAGGAAGCGGAAAGGCGCGACCCGAAGGGCCTCTACCGCAAAGCGCGCAGCGGCGAGCTCAGGAACTTCACGGGCATCGACTCGCCGTACGAGCGCCCCGAGCATCCGGAGATTCACCTCAGAACGGCGCTGACCTCTCCGGAAGAGTCGGCGGAGCAGATCTTGAGCGTGTTGCGGGAGAGCGGGATGCTGTACCCGCTCGACGAGCTTTCGGGTCTGTAGAGTCGGTCTCACGGGGGGGCCTTCATGCGAGCCATTGGTCCCGATCTGCTGGGGGAAGTCCTCGCCGTCGCGAGGCGAGCGGGAGACGCCATCCTCGGCGTCTACACCCAGCAATTTGCGGTCACGAGCAAGGCGGATGACTCGCCGCTCACGCTGGCCGATACGCGCTCGCATGAGCTCATCGTCGGGGCGCTCCCGGCGTTGTTGCCGGGCGTCCCCATTCTCTCGGAGGAAGCGAGCGACATTCCCTTCGAAGAGCGCCGACGATGGTCCCGGTACTGGCTGGTCGATCCGCTCGACGGGACGAAAGAGTTCGTCTCCCGCAACGGCGAGTTCACCGTCAACATCGCGTTGATCGAGCAAAACGAGCCGATCCTCGGCGTCGTCCATGTTCCGGTGAGCGATACGACATACACCGCCATACGAGGCATGGGCGCGTTCCGACAGGTTGGACGAGAGCCCGCGTCCGCGATCCACGTCCAGTCTCCTGCGGCCAGTCCGCTCAGGATCGTCGGAAGCCGCTCGCATCGTGACGCAAAGCTGGGCGGCTACCTGCCCCGCCTCGAGCCGTATGAGCTGGTCGCCGTCGGAAGCTCGATCAAGTTCTGCCTCGTCGCCGAGGGCAGCGCCGATTTCTATCCGCGCTTCGGCCCGACGAGCGAATGGGATACGGCCGCAGCGCAAGCAATCGTGGAGGCCGCCGGCGGCGCGGTGATTCAGATCGACGGCTCACCGCTCCGGTACAACACCAAGCCCGACTGCCTCAACCCGCATTTCCTGGTGTTCGGCGACCGCTCGCGCGACTGGTTGAGCGTGCTGGGCCTGCGCTGATCGGCTTCAGCGTGGCGGAGGCTCGCTGGACGAGCTCAGGCCTTTGACCCGGATGAAAAGCTGCGCGCCGCGAATCGTTCCATCCGGCGCCGGCATCAGGCTGGTGAAGCGCAGCCGATATTCGCCGACGCGCGACGGGCGCATGCAAATGTCGCGGTCGGAGCGCACGAGTCGCAAAGCGTTTTTTTGATCCTGGCGCACGGCGACCGACAAGGGCGCGCCCGGGACGCGCTTGCCAGAGGGATCGAGCGCGTGAATCTTGAGCGCGCTCAGACAGAAGCGGGCACCGCGTGTGAGCTCGATCGTCGGCCTCAGCTCGATGCGCGCGATCCTGACGTTTTGCACGGTGAGCGGCAGTAAATCGGAGATCGTGGTGAAAAGTTGTCGCCCTGCCCGCGTGCGGCCCTGCTCGTCTGAAGCGGCCGCTTCGCCGATCGTCACCCACGCGAGATGCGATGGCCCCTGCGCGAGGAGCGGCTCCGGAACGAGGGTGCACAGAGCGATCGACGCAGCGAGGAAGCGGCCAGGAACGGCTCGGCGCCCGACCCGCGAAACGTTCGGGGAACGCATACAAAGAGGAAATCCCATTTCCCGGGACGTAGTTCCGGACCGGGGCCCGGGTGTCGGCAGGTGCTTGCCTGTATACATGGCATGCTGCTAGATTCATGACATGCGCACGATCCAGCAAAAGTCCGCTCTGCCCCTGCGAGGCATCGAGCTGCTGCGTGCGCGCCTGCACCTGCGTCGCTAAGACGCAGCCCCCCGAAGACCCGAGGCCAGGGACTGGCGCCTCAATCCGCTGAATCCGTTCGTTTCCGGCCGGCACCCCGGCTCGCCGACTCGGCGCCGTTGCGCCCGGCCCCCTGCACAGGAATCGACCCATGTTGAAGGATCCCGCACAAAAATACCGTCCCTTCGAGCCGATCGGCTTGACCGATCGCACCTGGCCCGACCGGGTCATCTCCCGTCCTCCCGTGTGGTGCAGCGTCGACCTGCGCGACGGCAACCAGGCGCTCATCGAGCCGATGGACTCCGCGCGCAAGCGACGCATGTTCGACCTGCTCGTGCGCACCGGCTTCAAGGAGATCGAGATCGGTTTTCCCGCCGCTTCCCAGACCGATTTCGACTTCGTGCGCGAGCTGATCGAAGGCAACCTCATTCCCGATGACGTCACCGTACAGGTGCTGACGCAAGCGCGGCCGGAATTGATCGCGCGCACGTTCGAGTCGCTTCGCGGCGTAAAGCGTGCGATCGTGCATTTGTACAACTCGACCTCGACCGTTCAGCGGCGGGTCGTGTTCGGCCTCGGTCGTGACGGCATCAAAGACATCGCCGTACGAGGCGCGCGCTGCGTGCTCGAGCAGGCATTGCTACAGCCTGAGACCGAGTGGATCTTCCAGTACAGCCCCGAGAGCTTCACCGGCACGGAGCTGGATTTCGCCGTCGAGGTGTGCGATGCCGTGACTGACGTGTGGCAGCCGACGCCCGAACGCAAAGTCATCCTCAACCTGCCTGCTACGGTGGAGATGGCAACGCCCAACGTCTACGCCGATCAGATCGAATGGTTCGGCCGGCACGTCGCACGGCGCGATTCGATCGTGCTCTCCGTTCACCCGCATAACGATCGGGGCACTGCCGTCGCGGCTGCCGAGCTGGCAGTCATGGCGGGGGCCGAGCGCGTGGAGGGCACGCTTTTCGGCAACGGAGAGCGCACCGGCAACGTCGATGTGGTCACGCTCGCGCTCAATCTCTATACGCAGGGCGTACATCCCGGCCTCGATTTCTCCAACATCAACGAAGCGGCCCGCACGGTCGAGCACTGCAATCAGCTCCCGATCCATCCGCGCCATCCCTACGTGGGAGACCTGGTGTTCACGGCGTTCTCGGGATCGCACCAGGATGCGATCAAGAAAGGGTTCGCTGCGCGGCGCGAAGGCGATCTGTGGGAAATCCCGTATTTGCCGATCGATCCGCGCGATGTCGGCCGCACTTACGAGTCGGTGATCCGCGTCAACAGCCAGTCGGGCAAGGGCGGAATCGCCTATCTGCTCGAGCGCGATTACGGGCTCAGCATGCCGCGGCGCTTGCAGATCGAGTTCAGCCAGATCGTCCAGGCGGTGACCGATACGACCGGCAAGGAGCTGACCTCGGCGCAGATCTGGGGGCTCTTCGAGGAGGAGTATCTGAACCAGAACGGCCCGTACGTGTATGGCTCGCACCAGCTCTCGCATGCCCGCGATCGCGAAGGCATCGAGCGGCTGTCACTGAAGCTCAAGTGCAACGGCCAGGGCACGCTCCTTCACGGCGAGGGCAACGGACCGATCGACGCGATCGTCGATGCGCTCGGGCTCGATTTCGACGTGCTCTCGTACGAGGAGCATTCGATGAGCTCGGGAAGCGGTGCTCGTGCAGTGGCGTTCGTCGAGATCACGACGCCCGCGCGTACGACCCTGTTCGGAGCCGGACTGCACGAGAACATCGTCACTGCCTCGCTTCTGGCGGTGCTCAGCGCCGTCAATCGCGCGCTGAAGCGGCGTCTGCTGGACGACTCGATGCCCGCCGCTACCTCGGCGGGCTGACAGCACGCTGACGGCAGTGGCACTGAGCGCCCATGGATCGGGCGCTCCGGCCGAGGAAATCAGACTGACCCGGCGATGTAGCGCTCGAGCTGATCGATCGTCTGCTGCTGTTCTTCGATGACCGCCTTGACGAGATCGCCGATCGAGATGATGCCCGACAGGGTGCCCTTCTCGACGACGGGCAAGTGGCGGATGCGACGCTCGGTCATGAGCTCCATGCAGCGATGCACGGTCTCATCGGGCGTCACCGTCACGACGGGGGTTGTCATGATCTGCGAGACCGGCGTGTCGGAGCTCGAGCGGCCGAGCAGGATGACTTTGCGAGCGTAGTCCCGCTCCGAAACGATGCCGATCAGCTCGCTTCCCCGCACGACCGGCAACGCCCCGATGTGCCGTTGGGCCATGATCCGGATGGCCTCGATCACGGGATCCTCCGGCTGGATGGTCCAGACCTCGCTCCCTTTCCCCGCCAGCAAGTGCTTGACACGCAACATGATGCGACCCCCCGCGTCGGTGTTGTTCGGCTCCCCCGGGGGACTATAGATCAGCCCGGCGTCAGACCGGGATCAGGAACTCACGCGACGGCCCACCCACGCGGGGCCACCCGCGGCCCTGGGGAGTCACCCGTGGCCGTGCCCGTCCGGGCCGTGCACATGCCCGTGGGCCAGCTCTTCCGGCGTCGCCTGGCGGACGTCGGTGACTTCCACGTCGAAATTGAGGTTCTTCCCCGCCAGCGGATGGTTCGCATCCAGGGTCACCATGTCGCCCGCGATCTGCTTGACCGTGACGGCGCGCGAGCCTTCGGGAGACTGCGCTTGCAGCTGCATCCCGACCCGAAGGTTGGGAATCCCCTTGAGCACGCGGCGCGGAACCTGTTGCACGAGCGAGTCATCGTACTCGCCGTAAGCGTCGGCAGGCGCGATCGTCACGCTGAACTTGTCGCCGGGCGACTTGCCTTCCAGCTCGCGCTCGAGACCCGGAATCAGATTGCCGATGCCATGCAGATACGCCAGCGGCTCGCCGCCCTTGGACGTGTCGAGCGTGCGCCCCGTGTCGTCGGTGAGCGTGTAATGAAAGGAAACGACGGCGTGCTGGCTGATTTGCATGGTGGCTGTCCCCGGGGGGTGGCTGAGTGGGTGGCCTGCGAGGCTGATTTACATCCGTGCCCCGCAAGATGGCGTCAAAGGCAGGCGAGCAATTGATGAGGCGCACAGTGTAAACCGTCGGCGAGCGAAAGTGGTTCACATGTTCCCCCGGGTAAGGCTGGGAGGGTTGAATGTCGGGGTCAGGGTCGGCTGACACGCACAGTCCCGGCGCCCGTGCGCCGGGACTGGCCGTGCAAAGCTTTCGTTGACGTGGCGTTAACAGCACCGCAGCAGCAGGCTGGCGATCCATCCCGCCGCATACAGCCCCAGTCCGAAAATCGCGTGAGTGAGGAGGGTTTGAACACGAGCTTGCGCCGGTCGCGGGGTGCGGCTCGCCGCGATGCCCGCCCCCATGGCGGGTTGCATCACCAGAAAAGGAGCCACGACGGTGGCAAAGCCGATGACCAGAGCAGGAACGATCGTGGGACGGCGCACCCAGTCGAGACCCCAGATGGCGAGCAGCAACGCCGCGAACATCACTCCGATCAGATAGTGCGCGGCCCAACCGAGCGCGCGCTCGCCTCGCACGGGTGGGGAGGCCGCAATTGGATCGTGGCGAAAGCGCCCGCGGGCGAGATGAGCGAGCCAGCGACCCACCAGCCCGTAATCGAAGGGCGGCACGCCGAGCAGGCGCTGGCGGACGATCGTCCAGAGGTCCATCGCTGCAGTCGCACCGACACCGATGACCAGCACGGACACGAGAGATGCCACTGCTTCGTCCATTCGAGACCTCTATTGACTTGCCTTCCCAAAGTGCAGGCCGCAGTCTGCCAACTCAAGTCGAGTTGAGGTCAAGCGGGTGAAGGACCTGGACATCGTCGAAGTGTCGCGGCGTGCGGGCGTTCCCGCCTCGACACTGCGCTTCTATGAGGAGAAGGGGCTGATCGCCTCGGTGGGGAGGCGGGGCCTGCGCCGTCTGTTCGACCCTGACGTGCTCGACAAGCTGGCGCTGATCGCGCTCGGCCGGGTTGCGGGCTTCTCGCTCGATGAGATCCGACTCATGGTGGCGCCCAACGGCAAGCCTCGCATCGACCGGCGGATGCTGAACGCAAAAGCCGACGAGCTGGACCGGACGATCCGCCGATTGATCGCCACGCGCGAAGGCTTACGGCACGCGGCCAACTGCCCCGCATCGAGTCACATGGAGTGCCCGACGTTTCAGCGACTGTTGCGGGCCGCAGCGATTGGAGCGATCGGCGAACGCAGCAGGACTTCCCGCCCGCGCCCTCGTCCTGCCCCGCGCCGGCGCACTAAAGGGCGCGGGATCAAGCTTTGATCTCGGACACTGCGACCGGTCACAGTGCTCACGATGTCACAACCGGCAGCTTCTCTTGAAACCGCCGTCACGCGAACGTTGCACCGCTGACTTTCCTTCAACTCAGGAGGCCGCCTGACGCACCCGCGGCAAGCGAGTGATCGAAGAGCCCAGGGTTGCGCAGCGAATCACGCGTTCTCGCCGAACATGATGAGAAGCAGTGTCGCGCGCTCATTACCGGGATTCCAGAACTCGTGGCTCATGCCCGCCGGCACGAAAATCGCCTGATTGTCGCCGAGCACCATCTCCCGTCCACCGATGCGCCCCCGCGCCGAGCCGGCCTCGAGGATGATGAAGAGCGACGGAAAATCATTCACCTGATCTTCCGCCTCGGCATTGATGTGCTGACCGGGCGCGATTGCATACCAGCTCGTGCGCAAGCCCTTGGCGTAATAGATCGGAAGGGCTTCGCCGCCATGTACTGGCCGGGCGCGCGAGGGACCCAACGGCACAATCTCCGGGATCCCCGTCGTGAAGAAATGGAAGCTGACGGAAAGAAAGGCTGCGCGACCCGCTTCGTCCATTTGGAATCCGTTCACCGTGTCGACCCGCATTGGTGCGGGGTCGGAAGAGCGAGCCTGCGCCATCGTCGTGAGGGCATGAATTTCGCCGGCAACGATCCGTGCGAAGGTCTTCGAGTCCGTCTCGTAAACGAAAGCCGGAACAGTGGGCGCCCCTCGTTCTACGACCACGCTCGCCGCTTCGCTTTCAGTCGCCGGCTTTGCAACGATAGTCCACATCTGCTCGTCGATGCGAATGCCGAACGTGACCGCACGATCGAGGCTCGGATCTCGAGCGTAGTCCTCTGCCAGACGACGCAGCTCATCTTCCGCCGTTCGCGCCAAGGCTGGCGCAGCACCGAGGACTATGAAGAGTGTGGCTAGCACCGATTTCAGCATGGCCTCCTCCTTCGACAGCTTCCGGCTGTACATGGTCAGCCAACCGGAGCAGAGGATCGAATATTGCGGATCGGCACTGGATGCAAGATATTTGCTCATTCGGTCGTCACGCGGCTCTCGTGGCAAGCCCGCTTCACCGGCTCGAGAGCAGACTCCCTCAGCGGGCAGCGGCGTAGAATGAGGTTGACATGAGACTGGCAAGTTTCGCGATTTCGAACCGCGCTTCCTGGGGCGTCGTGGAGGGGGAGGCTCTGGCAGACGTCGGCGCGGTGCTGAAAAGCTCGTTCGCAGACTTGCGTGCGGCGATCGCCGGACAGGCATATGGTGAGATTCGCGAAGCGCTCAGCTCAGCCGAACGCTTCTCCACGGCCGCAGTGACCTGGCTGCCCGTGATTCCGAACCCGGACAAGATCCTCTGCATCGGCCTCAATTACGAAGAGCATCGGCAGGAGACCGGTCGCCCCAAGATGGAGTACCCGACGGTCTTCGTGCGATTGGCCGGCAGTCAGAACGGTCACTTGCAGGATGTTCCGCGGCCGCTCGTTTCGACTGAGCTCGACTATGAGGGCGAGCTTGCGGTCATCATCGGCAAGGGTGGTCGTTACATCACGCGTCGCGACGCACTTGCACACATCGCCGGTTACGCCTGCTACAACGACATCAGCGTTCGGGATTGGCAACGGCACACGCAGCAGTTCACGCCGGGCAAGAATTTTCCGGGCACTGGCCCATTCGGTCCATGGATGGTGACTGTGGACGAGCTGCCGGACATTGCGCCGCTGAGGCTTCAGACACGCGTGAATGGTACGGTCGTTCAGAGCGCGACGTTCTCGCAGATGATCTTCGACGTCCCGCGGCTCATCGAGTATTGCTCGACATTCACCCGGCTCGAGCCCGGTGATGTGATCGTTACGGGTACACCCGGCGGCGTAGGCTCGAGGCGGCAACCGCCGCTATGGCTGAAGCCGGGTGACGTGACGGAAGTCGAGATCGAGCGAGTCGGCTTGCTGCGAAACCGCATCGTTGCCGAAGCCGAGAGCTGACGAGCCAAGGCAAGCATTGTCGATCGCGCTCGAGCGTGCGATCACCGGGGCACAGGGTCAAAACTGATACCGCTTTTGGCGTCCCCGGCGCCGTCAGCCATCGCCATTCGGTGAGCTCCTCGAGACAGCTTGCGGGCCCATAGCCTGCCGCGACGCCTCTGCTCCCCCCGCGATCCGCTTCCTTCCCACCAGCTTCGGCTGAATCAATCCGCAGCTAGGCACAACCCGCTAATCCTGAGCGGGAATCCACGAACCCTGCACGACGGGCGAGTTGATCCAGATCATGCGCCGAGGAACGCCCGGTCGCTAGCATGCGCGCGACCCCGGTGTGGTTCTCAACAATAAAGGGCTTCCGCCGTGACAACTCGCCATACGCCGAATGCGACTCCCGAAGATCCGGGCCGCAGAAAGTTCCTGAACACCGCCGCGATGACTGGACTTGCCGGCGCAGGTTTATCCCTTGGCGTCGCAGGATGCAGCACCGAGGACAGTCCCGCGAGGGTTGGAACCAGCGCAAGTCCCGATGCCGACATCGACTACAGCAAGTACGAGGTGCATCCGGGCCAGCTCGATGAGTATTACGTCTTCTCGAGCGGCGGCCACTCGGGCGAAGTGCGCGTCTATGCGCTGCCGTCCGGCCGCATGCTGAAGCGGATCCCGGTCTTCAACCTCGACTGTCTCGTCGGCTGGGGCATCACCAACGAATCGAAACAGATCATCGGGACGAATCCGGACGGGTCACTGAAGTACTGCACTGGCGACACTCACCACGTGCATGGTTCGTACAAGGACGGCACGTACGACGGCAAGTACCTGTTCGTGAATGACAAGATTCACGGTCGTGTCGCACGCGTGCGCCTCGACACGATGGAGTGCGACGAGATTACCGAGCTGCCCAACGTGCAGGGCTTCCACGGCATTTTTCCCGATAAATGTGACCCAGTGGACCCGAGCATCAATTACACCACGCGCGTCTTCTGCGGAAGCGAGTTCCACATCCCGCAGCCGAACGACGGGCGCGATCTCGATAGCCCGGAGAACTACTTCTGCCTCTTCACCTGTGTCGACGCGCAGACCATGGAGCCGCGCTGGCAATGCAAAGTCGACGGCAACATGGACCTGGTGGCGACCTCTTACGACGGGAAGCTCGTCTGCTCCAACCAGTACAACATCGAAGGCGCAGCGAACTACGCCGGGATGATGTCGGTCGAGCGCGACGCCTGCGTGTTCCTGCACGTGGAACGCATAGAAGCCGCGGTGAAGGCTGGCAAGTTCACGACGATTGGCGGCTCCAAGGTTCCGGTCGTCGATGGCACGCGCGCCGCCAATACTGATCCCAGAACCGCCCTTGCCTGCTACGTGCCGGTTCCAAAGAACCCGCACGGCGTGAACATCAGCCCGGACGGCAAGTACTACGCGTGCTCGGGCAAGCTCTCGCCGACCGTGACACTGATTGCACACGAGCTCGTGCTCAAGTGGTTCGACGGTGAGCTTGCCGATCCGCGCGATGCGGTAGTGGCCGAGCCGGAAGTCGGCCTGGGTCCGCTCCACAGTGCGTTCGACAACCGCGGCTACTGCTACACGACTCTGTTTCTCGACAGTCAGATCGTCAAGTGGAGCATCGATGGCGCCCTCAAGGCGTACAAGGGCGACAAGTCGGCGCAAGTCGTGGTCGATCGCATCGACGTGCACTATCAGCCCGGCCATGGCTTCACTTCCATGGGCGAAACGAAGGAAGCCGACGGCAAATACTTTCTCTCGGACAACAAGTTCTCGAAGGATCGCTTTCTGCCGGTCGGTCCGCTGCACGCCGAGAACTCGCAGCTCATCGACATCAGCGGCGAGAAGATGAAGCTGGTGCACGATACCTCCGTCTGGTCCGAGCCTCACGACTCCATCATCGTCCGCCGTGACATCATCAAGACAAGGCAGATTTACAACATGGACGACTTCCCGAACGCCGTGAAGTCGCCGAAAGACTGTCGCGTCGAGCGCAAGGGCAAGCAGGTCACCGTATACCTGACCTCGCAGGCACCGGCGTTTGGCATGTCGGAGTTCAAGGTGAAGCGCGGCGATGAAGTCACGATCATCCTCACCAACCATGACAAGGTGGAGGATCTGACGCACGGCTTCGCGATCCCGAAGTACAACATCAACTTCATCGTCAATCCCCAGGAGACCAAGTCCGTCACGTTCAAGGCGGACAAGCCGGGCGTGTACTGGTGCTACTGCACGCACTTCTGTCACGCGCTGCACCTCGAGATGCGCTGCAGGATGCTCGTGGAGGCGTAACTTCAGTGCTCGAGGTCAAGAACGCAGCGCCCAACGCGCCGCCCGCGTCGCTGGAAGACTCACCGCGCTCGATATGAAGTCGCTTCACTGGCTGGCTGTGGCGCTGCTCATGCTGGCGTCGGCCGCCACACTGGCCAGCGGGCGGGCGTACGAAGCGCCCTTGCCCGCTGGTCTGTCGAGCGATCCCGATTTGTGTGCCCATGCGCCTTGTGGTGCCGTGTTGCCGGGCGCTGACAGCTATTCGATGCGCAAAGGACGCCCGCCGTACGTCGAGGCGTATCGCACCAAACGCGGCGAACGGCAGCTTGTCGGCTACGTCTTCCTGTCGAGCGACATCCTCGACACACCCGGCTATTCGGGCCAACCGATCGTCACGTTGGTGGGGATGGACACGCGCGGTTTCATTACCGGCGTCGAAGTGCTGCGCCACTCCGAGCCGATTCTCCTGCTCGGCATTCCCGAATCCGCTCTCGCCTCGTTCATTCGCCAATACGTCGGCAAGTATGTGGGCGACAAGATCGAAATCGGCCGGGCGAGCGCCGATGCGCAGGGCGTTGACGCAATTACGGGCGCCACGGTCACGGTGATCGCAGAGAACCATACGATCATGAGATCCGCGGCGGCCATCGCGCGCCAGGTCGGCATTTTGCAGCCGGTGCGGCGTCCGCAAGTGCGCTTCAAATCGAGCAAAGCGAAGCGCAGCTGGCGCGCGCTCATCGACAAAGGCGCCGTGCAGCGACTCAGGATCCGGACGCAGGACGTTGCGGAGAAACCTTCGGCGCGCCCGTACATCGACATTCACTTCGGCTACCTGAATGCACCACCAATCGGCGAGGCCATCCTCGGCGAGCGCGGGTATCGGCGCCTGATGGACGACCTCGAGCCGAACGAGCATGCGATCTTCGTCGTTGCCAACGGCAGGGAGTCGTTCAAAGGCTCGGGCTTCGTGCGCGGCGGGATTTTCGATCGGATCCAGGTTTCGCAGGAAACCGACACCTTCACGTTTCGCGATCAGGACTACCTGAACCTGTACGAGGTGCGCGCCGCCGGTGCGCCCCGGTTTCGCGAATCCGCGATTTTCATCGTGCGCAGCGAGAGTTTCACGCCCGCCCACCCGTGGAATTTGGTGTTTCTGGCGAACAGCATCGACACGAGCACCGGTGAGCGCACGTTCAAGAGCTTCGAGAGGGAATACTGGCTACCGTCCGAGTACATCGACGGCGGTCGCCCGGCGTACCAGCGTCCAGCCCCACTCTGGACGCGCATCTGGAGACAGCGCGCGCTAGAGATCGGTCTGTTCACACTCGTGCTGCTCGCGGCAGGGGCGCTCTACGCCTCCCGGGACCATCTCGTGCGACGCTCGAGCCGCAAGGACAAGCGCCTGGTGAACTGGCCGAAGTACGCGCTGTGGACGGTGAGCGTCGGATTCATCGGCTTTCATCTCATGGCGCAGCCGTCGATCACGCAGGTCCTGACGTGGTTCCACGCGATCCTGTTCGATTGGCAATGGGCACTGTTCCTGAGCGACCCGTTCTTGTTCCTCTTCTGGATCTTCATCATCGTCACGGTCTTCTTCTGGGGCCGCGGCATGTTCTGCGGCTGGCTGTGTCCCTATGGCGCGCTGAGCGCGCTCATCCATCGCCTCGCCGGCGCCATCGGCCTCGAGCGCTTCCAGTTCAAGCTCCCGCAGCCGCTGCACGACCGGCTGAAATGGATCAAGTACTTCGTCTTCGCGGCGCTGCTCGCAGTCTCGTTCTACTCGCTCGGGCTCGCCGAGCGGCTCGCCGAAATCGAGCCCTTCAAGACGACGTTCCTGGTCGGTGTGTGGAATCGCTCGTGGCCGTTCGTCGCCTTCTGGGCCGTGCTGCTCGTGCTCGCGATCTTCATCGACCGTCCGTTCTGCAAGTATCTCTGCCCGCTGGGCGCGGGGCTCGCGATTCCTTCCACGTTCCGCTGGTGGGGACTCAAGCGCAAGAAGGAATGCACGACGTGTCACGCGTGCGCAGTCGGCTGTCAGGCGCAGGCGATAGACGAGAAGGGCCGCATCGATCCACGCGAGTGTCTGCTGTGCCTCGATTGCATGATCATGTACTACGATGACCATGCATGCCCGCCCCTCGTCCAGGAGCGCAAGCGGCGCGCGAAAGCGGGGCTTGCCCTCGCCCGCATAGGTGCGGACGGGTACTTCGTTCCAGTCGAGCAGCTCAAAGCCGGACTCGCAGCAGAACGAGTGCGGGCAAGACGCAACTGGACGCAACTCTGGCAATGGCTGCGCCGCGAGTGCGTCGATCATTTGCTGCCCTGGAATCGCGAGTTCCTGAAATTTCCGCTGCTGCTGCGTGCGGCGGGCATCTCGTTCGCAGTCCTGGTGACGTGGGTATGGCTGCTCGGCGTCTCAGGCCGCCTGGGGCCGGGAATCATTCTTGCGTGGTGGCTTGCATGGAGCGTCTACGAGCTGATCACGCGCATGCAATGCAAGCCGTGGGTCAAGGAGGGACCTTGGTGGGGAAGCGTGATGCGCCGCGCGAGCTGGGCGGACATGGCCGCGTACGTATCCATGAAGAACCTGTTGATCGGCGCCGCGCTGTTTCTCGTCATGCGCAGTGCAGGCGTGCTCGATCTGTTGCGCCATTTGGAGGGACTGCAATGGCCGCCCTGAGCGCCAGGCGCCTGGCGGGTGCCGCCGCCCTCCTCCTCATTCCGGTGCTGACAGTCGGGAAGGAGTTGTACGTACACCCCGGCGAATCGATTGCCGCAGTGATCGCGCAGGCAGCGCCCGGCGACACCATTCTCGTCGCCCGCGGCCGATACGAGGAGCGTCTTCGCATCGACAAGCCTCTCACGCTAAAGGGCATCGGCCGCCCGACGTTGAGCGGAGCACTCGAGGGCGATGTGATCCGCATCACCGTCCCGGACGTGACCATCGAAAACTTCATCGTCACCGACAGCGGCGATGATCTGACTGCACAGAACGCAGGCGTCTACATACAGCCCGGCGCGGATCGGGCCACCATCAGGAACTGCGATATCGCCTACAGCCTGTTCGGAATATGGATCGAGGGCGTCAAGGACGTGCGCATTCTCGACAATCTCATCACCGGCAAGCGCGAGTACGCCTCGGCGCAAAGGGGCAACGGGATTCAGCTCTACAACACGACGGGCGCGCGCATTATCGGTAATCACATCAGCTTCGTGCGCGATGGGATCTACGTGGACGTCTCGCACCACGCGATTTTTCGCGGCAACCACATCCACCATGCGCGCTACGGCACGCATTACATGAACTCCTATTACAACGTCTGGGAGCACAATGACGTCCATCACAATCGCGGCGGGCTTGCGCTCATGGAGACGCGCAACCAGGTCGTGCGCAACAACCGCGCCTGGAGCAACAGCGACCACGGTTTCATGCTACGGACGATCCAGGACTCCACGATCGACAACAATGTCGCGGCCGGCAACCAGCGCGGCTTTTTCATCTACGACGCCGAGTACAACGCGCTGCGCAACAATCTCGTCGTGGGAAACGCGGTCGGCATGCACGTGTGGGCCGGGTCCATCAACAACATCGTCGAGCGCAACGACTTCATCCACAACCAGCAGCAGATCCGATACATCGCGACCCGCGACGTGGCATGGGGCGTCGAGCAGGGCAACTACTGGAGCAATTACGTCGGCTGGGATCGCGATGGCGATGGCCGCGGCGACACGCCATACGAAGCGAATCCGATAGTCGATCAACTCGTGCAACGCCTGCCGATCGTGAAGCTGCTCATGAGCAGCCCCGCGCTGCAAACGCTGCGGCTCGCGGCGCAGCAGTTCCCGGTGCTGCGTGCACCGAGCATCGTCGACCCGCGGCCGCAGATGCGGCCGGCGCACTCGAACTGGAGGGAGTGGCATGGTCGAGCCGCTGATTGAGGTACGCGGCGCCCGTAAGCGTTACGGCGAGATCAGCGCGCTCGACGGCGTCGATTTGTCGATCGGAGCCGGCGAGATGTTCGGCCTGATCGGCCGCAACGGCGCCGGCAAGAGCACCTTGTTCAAGCTGCTCCTGGGCCTCACCCCCGCGACGGCCGGTGAGATCCGGATCGACGGCCAATCCGTGTCCGGGCGGGAGTTTCGTGAGGTTCGTCGACGCTTGGGCTATCTGCCGGAGAATCTCACGCTGTACGACAACCTGACCGGCCTCGAAACGCTCGAGTTCTTCGGTTCGATGAAGGGTGTCCCGCGCCGCAGGTGTGGCATGCTGCTCGAGCGTGTCGGCCTTGCACACGCCGCCGACAGACGAGTGCGCACCTATTCGAAAGGCATGCGTCAACGCCTGGGATTTGCGCAAGCGCTGCTCGGCGATCCGACGCTGCTCCTGCTCGATGAGCCCACGAACGGGCTCGATCCTCAAGGCATCCGCGACTTTTATTGCATCCTGCAAGAGCAGCGCGCACGAGGCTGCACGATCCTCATCACCTCTCACGTTCTGGCCGAGATTCAGGAGCGCGTCGAACGCATCGCGATCCTGGACGCGGGCAAGGTACGGGCGCTCGGCACCGTACACGCATTGCGAGAGACGCTCGATCTGCCGCTCACCTTCGAATTTCGCATTGCGCCCGAGTGGCGGGATGTGCTGCATGGATCGCTGGCGCATCTGATGCTCGGCGAGCCGGCAGTCCACCAGGATCGGGTCTGCATACAGATTCCACGAGTGGCGAGAATGGCAGCGCTGGCCGCGCTCGCACCGCTCCTTGGGCGGATCACTCATTTCTACATTCGAGAGCCATCGCTCGAGGACGTGTTCCTGGGGAGCTCGGCATGAAGCGCTGGGGAGGCCTCGACGTTCGCCAGATCGGCGTAATCGCACGCAAGGAGCTCAGCGATCGTATCCGCAATCGGTGGGTCCTCGCGGCGACCGCCATTTTCTCGGCGTTTTCGCTCGCGATTGCCTACTTCGGCGCTGCGCAGCACGGCGTCGTGGGCGTAAGCGATCTGGAGGTCACGATCGCAAGCCTCGTGAGCCTTGCGGTTTATCTCATCCCGCTGATCGCCTTGATTCTCGGATTCGACGCCATCGTCGGCGAGCGCGAGCGCGGCTCACTGGATCTGCTGCTCTCGATGCCGCTCACGCGCAGCGAGCTTCTGCTCGGCAAGTACATCGGGCTATCGGCCGCGCTCACGTGCTCGACCGCCATCGGCTTCGGCATGGCCGGCGTGCTGCTCGGATCGTCGCTGTCTCCTAACGTGCTGTACCACTACAGCGGTTTCGTGCTCAGCGCTGTCTTGCTCGGACTCGCGTTCCTGAGCATTGCCCTCATGGTCTCCACATTCGCGGCGGATCGTGCAAGCGCGAGCGGTGCCGCCATAGCGGTGTGGTTCTTCCTGGTCTTGGTCTATGACTTGCTGTTGCTCGGAGCTCTCGTCGCGAGCGGCGGGCAGATCGGTACCGACGCATTCCCCTACCTGCTGTTGCTCAACCCCACAGACGTGTTTCGCATCCTCAACATCTTCGGCCGCGAAGATACGCGCGCGTTCTATGGACTCGCGACGGTTGTTTCCGACGGCTTGACGCATCCGGTGTTGCTTTGCTCGGTCATGCTGGCATGGATTCTCGCGCCCCTGGCGCTCGCCTCGTGGAGGTTCAGGAAATGAAGTTGCCGTTGTCCCGCCTGGCGCTCGCTTGCACGAGCGCGGTGCTGCTCTCGGCGTGCGACGCCGGACCGGAAACGGTGGCACGGCCGCTCGAGCTCACGGCTGACACCTATTGCAGCCTCGACGGCATGACGCTCGCCGACTATCCGGGGCCGAAGGCGCAGATCCATTACGCCCAGGGCGAGCCCGAATTCTATTGCGACACTGTGGAGATGTTCTCGATCTACCTGCGCCCGGAACAGCAACGTCGTGTGGTCGGCCTGTACGTGCACGACATGGGCCGTGCCGATTGGGATGCACCGGGCAATGAATGGATCGACGCACGCTCGGCCTACTACGTCGCAGGCTCCAAGCGGCGCGGGCCGATGGGCCCGACGCTTGCATCGTTCGCAAAGGAATCCGACGCCGCGCAGTTTGCCGCGCAGCACGGCGGCGAAGTGTTGAGATTCGATCAGATCACGCCGGAGATGGTGACCCTCGACGGCGGCGTACTGAAGGATCAGCACATGTGAGGCGCGGCGATCGCGATGTCTTGTCGTTCCTTTTGATCTACGAGGTGAAAACAGTGCTGGCTCGAACTTTCTTGCCGTTGCTCTCCTGCGCGCTGCTCGCCGCCTGCAGTCAGGATCAGGGTAGCTCTGCAACGGTGCAAACGGCGGCGGCGCAACCCGGCGCGTCGGCGGCGCCCGCAACGCCCGCACAGGCGGACGATCCGGGCGAGAAGACGTACAAACAAGCGTGCGCGCTGTGCCATGGGACCGGCGCGGGCGGCGCACCCCTGCTGACAGACCGAGCCGACTGGGAGCCCAGAATCGCACAGGGCAAGGATGTCCTGTACCAGCACGCGCTCGAGGGCTTCACGGGATCGAAGGGCATGATGCCGCCCAGGGGCGGCAACGTGTCGCTGAGCGATGAGCAGGTCAAGGCGGCCGTCGATTACATGACGAGCCAGTGACAATCGGTGCAGAACAGGAAGTGACGGCCTCCGGCCGCGCAGCGCTGCCTGTGCGGCCGTCTGCATAGGCGCCGACGTCGCGTCGCGCGTAAAGGTGTATGGTGTTTCGGTCTCAGCACACGACACACCACACCCCAGCAGCGCACCCATGAACGAAGGCACGAATCCCGCGACCCTGACGAAGGCGGCCCTGCGCGCTGCCGACCGACTCGGCCTGTCGGAAATGCTGCCGGATCTGCTCGGAATCGATGCCGGGCTCGCAAGTAACCTCACAAACGGTGCCCGCGCGCTGGATCCCGCCCGTCCCGAATGGCTGGCCGCCAGCAAGTTCCTGAGCATTTTTCGCTCCCTGGTCACCCTCGCCGGCGGCACCGAAAGCGCTCGCGCCTGGCTCGTCAGCCCCAACCAGGCGCTTGGAGCGGTGCCGGCCGATTTACTCCGTTCTCCCGTTGGGCGTGACCGCGTCCTGAGATATCTCGAAGCAGTTCAGAAGCACGAGCTCAAGTTGCCGGGCTGGCCGCCGGCCGCTAACAGCCGTTAAAAGCGCCACCCCGATCGTTTTGGTCCCTGTTCCTGCGGCATGGATCGCTGCGCCCGGTGACAGCCGACGCACAACGCGATACGTTTCGTTTCGGAACAATGTCGGTCCGAGCGGACCAGGCGGGATATGTCGAGGAACAAAACGATCCGGAGTACGGCTACGCGGGCTGCCGCGCCGGTGCGCGATACCAGCAGCCGGCGTCAGCGCATCGGGGTCATGCTGCAGGAGAACGGCAGCGTCCAGGTCCTCGAGCTCGCTTCCATGTTCGGCGTCTCGACCCAGACGATCCGCAAGGACCTGCATTACCTCGAGAAGCGTGGCGTGGCGACTCGTTCCTACGGCGGCGCGATCTCCTCGCAGGTTGTCGGTATTGCCACTGAAACCGCCGTCGACGCCAAGCGGGCATTGCACGCGCAGGAAAAGGAAAAAATCGGCCGCCGGGCCGCGCAGATGGTTCAGCCGGGCGAGTCGATCGTGCTCGATTCGGGAACCACCACGGCGCAGATCGCACGTTTTCTGCCGGATACGGATGAGATCACGGTGGTCACGAACGACTTCGGCGTGCTGGCCGAGCTTGCGGCCAAGTCACGCATCCAAGTCGTCGTGCTCGGCGGGACGCTTCGGCGTAAAAACCTCGCGTTCTATGGTGCGCAAACCGAAGCGGCCATTGCCGAGCTGTCGGTCGACAAGCTGTTCCTGGGCGTCGACGGGCTGCACGCCCAGAAGGGCATTACCACGCACTACGAGCGCGAGGCGATCCTCAACCGCATGATGGTCGAAGTCGCACAGCAGGTGATCGCCGTCACCGACAGCTCGAAATTCGGCCGCATGTGCCTGCACAAGATCGTCGACCTGGACGAGCTCGACATGCTCATCACAGACAGCGGCGCGGACGAAGCGGCCCTCGAGGCCATCCGCAAGCGCGACATCGAGGTTATCGTCGTGTGAGTGAGAACGCGGACTGCGCGTTCGTGTAATAGATCTTGTCGATGACGGCGCGCGGAAGCGCCAGCCCGCGAACATCCCGCTTCAGATCCTCGACGTACTGAGTCTCACCGGTCGCGAGGTATTTCCAATCCGAGCGCCAGCGAGCGGCCGCTTCCTTCGCCACCTCGTCGGGCGGCGCGTCCGCACTCTGAGTCAGATCCGTCGCATAGAGAATCCGATCCTGGTAGCGAATGAAGAATTCGCGCACGGCATCGTGATGCTCGCTCGACTGCGCCTGCACGTTGGTGATTCGCGCCGCCAGGTCGACTACCGCTTGCGGATACGTATTCAGAAACTGCGCGAGGCGCTCGACGCTCCATTCCAGACTCGCCAGGTGCGCGCCGACGAAGCGCAGCCGCGCCGGGGCACGCGCCAGAAAGCGATCGCGCGCAGCGATCTGGTCCTCGTACGACGGCATCTCCGGGTGCAGATACATGTAGTACTCGGGATGCTCGCGGAAGTAGCCGCGATCGTTCTCGGTCGTCATTTCCTCCAGCGGCAGCCAGCAGTTGCGAGGCTCGCCGAGGTGGCCGATCACCGGCACACCCAGCGATTCGATCTGGCGCCACACCGGATCGAAGCCCGGATCGTCGAGCATGACGAGCTTGCCATTGCGGTCCCGGAAGCTCATGCCGATGTTCTTCCAGACCTTGAAAGCCAGCGCGCCCTGCTTCACTGCGTCCTGCAAATGGGCCGCGACGCGCTCGGACCAGCCGGGCTCGCCCCAGCCGTTCATGGAGAATGTCGCGGCGAAGTGAAACACCCGCGGCTCGCGCTTTTGCAGCTCGAGCGCAATGCGGTATTGCTCCTCGTGCGGATTGAAGGCGGGGTAGTCCACGTTGATCGAGAGGATTTCGAACCCATCGCGCTTCGCCTGGTCGAGCAAGCCACCGCCCTCGAGTGTGTTGACGTGTGTGTGCGCATCGAACTTGCGAACAGCGGCGAAGTCAGCCATCGAGTACGTAGCCTGCGGATCGGAGCTTTCGGCGGCTAGCGAGGCGCCCGCGGGCGAGACCGCCAGGGCGGCGAGGACGGCAATGCGGGCGAGCAGGCGGACAGGCAACGAGGGCGGGGTTTCGGGCATCGGCGGCACCTCCCTGCCCAGCCTATCATCAAAAACAACGAAAATGAAAGTTTGTTTTATTGCATTCTTGGACACCTGTTGGCAGACTTGAAGCATGGCCAGCATGACCCCCAAGGTACGCCGGCGCGCGTACCTGTCTGCACTCCTCCTGGTCGGCTGGGCAAGCGGCGCACTCCACGCCTCGCCTGCCACGGATAACGCCAATGCCGTCGCGGCCAACGACGCCATGCGCATCGAGCTCGACCCGAAGATGCGCACGCGTGTGCTGATGCTCGAGGCCGGCAAGTCACTCGCACTCACCGAATTCGGCGCCAGCGAATACGTCGTTGCCTGGAACGGCGACGTCATCGATCAGTTCGCGCTGCAGCGCCGCGACGAGACGCGAACAGACGGTCCCTCCGGCCCGGGCACGCGGCACACCTTTGTCGGCGTGTCGCCGCAGGGGCTGGAGAAGAAGGTGCAGATCACCTTCCTCGAGCGCCACCCTGAGCTCGCGCTCGCCAAGGTGACCTACACCAACCGCTCGGACGCACAGATCAAGCTCCGCAAGTGGATCAATCACGCCTACACGCTCCTGCCAACGAGCGGCTCGCCGGCGTTCTGGTCTTTTCAGGGCGCCTCCTACGAAGACCGGCGCGACTGGGTGCAGCCGCTCGAGCCCGGCTTCGAGCAGCGCAACTACATGGGAATGAACGCTTCCGACTATGGCGGCGGCACTCCGGTGGTCGACGTCTGGCGGCGTGATGCGGGGCTCGCGGTCGGCCACGTCGAGCTCACGCCGAAGCTGGTTGCCCTGCCGATCACAGTCAGCGAGGCTGGCGCGCAGCTTCACATCGAGCTCGAAAAGCCGGCCGCGCTCGAGCCGGGACAAAGTCTCGAGACGATCGAGACGTTTCTGGCGGTTCATCACGGCGACTACTTCCGCACGCTCGTCGCCTACCGAGCGCTGCTCGCCGAGCGTGGCCTGACCGCACCGCGTATTCCGGAAACTTCCTACGAGCCCATCTGGTGCGCGTGGGGATACGAGCGCGACTTCACTGTCGACCAGATCGTCGGCACCCTGCCGAAGGTGCGCGAACTTGGGCTGAAGTGGGCAGTCGTCGATGACGGTTGGCAGACTGCCGAAGGCGACTGGAAGCTCGATCCCAAAAAGTTTCCGCGTGGCGACGCCGACATGATCGCGCTGGTTCAGGAGATCAAGCGCGCGGGATTACGCCCGAAGCTGTGGGTCGCACCGCTCGCCGTCGATCCCGGCACCGACCTGCTGCACGATCACCCGGAACTGTTGCTGCTGGACGAGAGCGGCGCGGTCCAGGACATCACTTGGTGGAACAGCTTCTATTTGTGCCCGGCGGCGCCCGGCACGCTGGAGAACGCCAAGGCGCTCGTTCGCCGCATCCTCGGCACCTGGGGGTACGAGGGTCTGAAGATCGACGGGCAGCATCTCAACGGCGTGGCTCCGTGCTACAACCCTGCGCATCACCATCGCACGCCCGAAGAATCCGTCGAGAAGCTGCAGGAGTTCTGGAAAGAGCTCTACGCGACGGCGATGGAGATCAACCCGAACGCCGTGATCGAAATCTGTCCGTGCGGCACGAGCTACGCGGTTCACAACACGCCGTACATGAACCAGGCAGTCGCCTCCGATCCCGAGTCCTCGTGGCAGGTGCGTCTCAAGGGCAAGACGCTCAAGGCGCTGATGGGGCCGGATGCGCCGTACGCAGGCGATCACGTGGAGCTGAGCGATGGCGGTGACGACTTCGCCTCGACGATCGGCGTCGGCGCAATCCTCAGCACCAAGTTCACATGGCCCAGCGACCCCCATCCGGAAAAGGGCTTCGTGCTCGATGCGCGCAAGGACGCGGAATGGGCCAAGTGGGTCCGGATCTACAACGAGAAGATGTTGCCGAAAGGCCGCTATCGCGGCGAGCTCTACGACATCGGCTTCGACGAGCCCGAGACGCACGCGGTCGAGAAGGACGGCCGCATGCACTACGCGTTCTATGCGCCGGACTGGAAGGGCACGGTGGAGCTGCGGGGCCTGAAGAGCGTACGCTATCGCATCCGGGACTACGTCAACGGCACCGATCTCGGCACCGTCAAGGGGCCGACCGCCAAGTTGTCAGTCGAGTTCCAACGGTATCTGTTGCTCGAAGCCACGCCCATTGAGAAGTAGCCGCAGCGCGTTCTGGTCGGCCTTACTCGCACTCGTGCTCGCGTGCGAGTGCGTCGCTGACGCGGGCCCTGGCAACGAGACGCTGAACCTCTCATTGCCTGCGCTGCGCGTGGGCGAAGAGCGCGTCGAGCTCGCGCGCTATCGCAACATGATCGTGTACGTCGACGTGTGGGCGTCCTGGTGTGCGCCGTGCTTGCGATCGATGCCCGAGCTCGAAGCGCTGCAGGAGAAGTTTCGCGATCAGCCGTTCGCAGTCGTCGCGGTAAACGTGGACGACGATCCCGCAGCGGCGCGCGCATTTCTCGAGCGCGTCGACGTGCATTACCCGGTCGCATTCGATCGTAATGGAGCCCAGTTGCGGGAGCGGATTGGCGATGAGGTGGACCTCAGTGCATTGCCTGTCGGCTTCCTGCTCGATGGCCGCGGCACGATCCGCCTCGTACATCGCGGCTACTCGCCCGGTCAGTCCGCATTCCTTGCGGACCACATCCAGACGCTTCTCGCCCAGCTGGAGCTTGAATCAAACGACCGGCGTTAACTGACGGCCGACGAGACGTGCCGCATAGAGGGCCGCGCCGATGTCGGGCTGATATCGCGGTTCCTGATACGCGAATGGCGGATGCGCCTTCGCCAACGCAGCACGAAACGCATCCAGCATGAGACCCCCGCCCTGGAACACACCGCCGGTATTCGACACCGGCAGGGCGACGTCATCCGGAACCTGCAGCGAGCGCCGCACCGCCTGGACGCATTGAAGCAGCTCGTCCGCGCCGCGACGGAAAATGTCCGCCGCTTGGGTATCGCCGGCCTGCGCCGCCTCGTGGACGAGTGGAGCGAAGGCAGCGAAAGCGCTGCGCGCGCTGATCCCTTCGCCGTAGACCTGTGCGCACAGATCGAGATCGACTTTGAGCCCGACACGCGCCCGCACGAGATCATAAAGAAGGCCGCGCGGCGCCCTGCCATCGCTCATGCGCGAGAACAGATTCATTCCCTCGCGCGCGATCCAGTAGGCCGAGCCTTCGTCGCCGATCAACTCGCCCCATCCTCCGGCACGCGCCGTCTGTCCGGCGTACTCGCCATAGGCCATCGAACCGGTGCCCGCAATCACGCTGATGCCGTCGGCGCAGGCGAGCGAGCCCGCCCAGCTACATATCATGTCGTTGCCGCACCGATAGCGTGCAGCATCGAGCAGCCGTGCCGGCATGAGGTCCATCTGATCCGTCGTCGCACTGTCCTCGCCATATGAGGGCAGCCCGATGAACGCGTAGGTCAGGTCGGCGGGCGTCAATGCCGCCTTCTGCAAAATCGTGCTGATGCCTTCGAGTAGCACGTCGGTCGCGCGCGTGAAACCCTGCGCAAGGTGGCTCACACTCGGACCGATGTGCCTGGCGCGTATAACTCCGTCCGGATCGATGATCGCGTAGGACGTCTTCGTGCCGCCGCCGTCAACGCCCAGGAACATCCCCGCTTTGCTCCTCCCACGGATAAATCGTGACGCCTTGCACGACACGATTCACGACTCCCGCGGTGTTCGGTTGATCCGGATGCAAGCCATGGGCGAGCGACTCCGCGAGGGCATAGCTTTGCGCAACGATCACGTGCAGCAGCGAGAGCTCGAGGTCGGTGGCGTCCTCTACTCCGGCGAACAACAGGTGTTCACCCGTCAGCCGCCCGTCGGTGCGACCGCTGAGCGCGAGGATACCGCCCGCCCTGTCGTCACGCCGCAGCTCTTTGATCAGATCTATATCGTAGCCTCGGGTGTATGCGGAATTCGACACCATCACGACTACGAGCGTGTGGCGATCGACCATGGACTTCGGGCCATGGCGAAAGCCGAGCGTCGATTCGGCGAGCGTCGCAATCTGCCCATCGGTCAACTCGAGCATCTTCAGCGCCGCCTCGCGGGCGAGCCCGACCAGCTCGTTGCTGCCCACATAGATCACCCGCTTGAAGCGCGAGGCAGCAAGCTGCTGCGCCCGAGCTTGCATTTGCTGCAACAGCGACTCGGCCGAGCGTGCCAGCCGGGCAACTCTCTCCGGCTGGATGGCGTCGAACACGAGCGCAGCCGCGAGCAGCATGCATGTGAAGCTGGATGTCATCGCGAGGCCGCGATCGTTGGTGGCCTCCGGAAGCAGGATGAGGTGCGCATTGCGCATCTTGCGCGCGCGCACAGCCAACTCGCCATCCGTGTTACAGGTAATGATCAGGTGCCGGACATTGCCGAGCAGTCGCTCGGCGAAATCGAGTGTCGCCCGGCTTTCCGGGCTGTTGCCGGAGCGCGCGAACGAGACGAGCAGCGTCGGTGCACTGGATTTCAGCCAGACCTGCGGCGCACTGACGATGTCCGTCGTGGGGATGGCATCGACGCGGCAACGCAGGCGAGCAGTCAACGCGGGCTGCAGACATTCGCCAATGAACGCAGAGGTTCCCGCGCCGGCCAGGATGATGTGCCCGGCCGGATCGTCGACGATCGGTGCGATGAACTCCCGCAGCGAGGTACGTTCGGCGGCGATCAGCTTTTCAACCTGCAGCCACATCTGCGGCTGCTGGGCAATCTCCCGCGCAGTCCACGATTCGACCGCGGCAACCGTCTGGCCGGAAATTTCACTGGAAATCATGGCGCTCCTTCACTCGGTACCGGCCTGGCACGCGCGCATGTATGGGCGCAAAGCCCGCGCGATGCCCTCGGCCAGCAGCGCATCCACATTGGCCGACAATCGCCCCGCACGCACTGCTTCGTACTGATGCGGCAGGTACTGGCTGAGCAGCGTCAACGGCACCGTCGTGCGCCGCAAACGGCTCAGTAGAGACTCGCATGCGCTCTGAATCTGCGGGTGTGGCCAATAGTATCGAATGCGATCACTCAGACTGAACTGCAGGTCGAGCAAGGTGCGGGCCGGATCGCGATAGTAGCTGCGCCAGTGGCGTGGATCGGTGTGCATGGTGTCTATCGCGACCTGCCGCAAATCCTCTTCCGCATCGCCGCCGGGCAGCTCGCGCGCGATTGCAGCCAGCGCCCACAACGTTTCGCGCAACGCATAGGTCGCGCCCGGGCCGACTTTCAAAATCGCGAAATGGTCTCGCACCAGCGCCTGCAAGTTCTCTGGCGTCTGGTAGTCGGTCGAATGCGCTTCGAACACGAGCTGCGGATCGGCGACTATGAAGTCGCTCAACTCACGCGCGCGCTGAGGCACGTAGTCGATGACTTTGTGATGATCGAACTCCACTCCAGGCTGCACGACGAGCGCGATGACGCGCTGCCACGCAGATTCGAGGCCCGCGCGCAAGAACGCATCGCGATGCGCATCGATCGTCGCGCGTGCGGCTCGAGGCTTGGTGACTTCGAGCTCCTGAAGCTCCTCCGTAGCGCCGCCGGGCACTGGCACTTCCGTACCGATGACGTACACGGGCGGCTCTCCGCCGACTTCGCGCCACGCACTCTCAGCGACCGCACAAAGCTGCGCAGCGCGTTCGGCGAGCACCGACTCAGGCAAGGGCTCCAGATCGTCGGCGCACGCCATGGAGCAGTCCAGGTGGATCTTCCGAAACCCGGCGCAGACGTAGTCGTGGATCATCTGTGCGGACTTCGCGAGTGCGGACCCCGCCGGCTCGGCCCGCCAGGCATTCGGGCCCAAATGATCGCCGCCGAGCCATAGTCGGTTTTTGGGGAAGCCAACGCGCTCGGCGATGTTGCCGACGAAGCGCCGGAAGTCCGCAGGCCGCATTCCGGTGTAGCCACCGAATTGATTGACCTGGTTCGAGGTTGCTTCGACGAGTAACGGGGCATCGCACGCCTGCGCCTCGCGCATAGCGCATTCCAGCACCAGCGGATGCGCCGAGCACAGCGACCACACGCCGATGCGCTCGCCCCGCTTGTGCCGTTCGACGATGTCGAGGATTCCCTTCACGCTTGCACCGGCTCCTCGGATTGCAGGGCGAGCAGCAGCGCGGCGACGAGCGCCAATGCGATGCCGGTCAGCCTGAGCGGTCCCGGAACTACACCCGTCAGGACCATCGAGATGACGGCGGTGAGCAGCGGCGCACCGGCGTTGATCAGCGGCGAAACGATGATGGCCTTGCCGTAACGCAAGGCGAGCACGAGCAGCAGCGCACCGACTGCGTTGAGCGATTGAATGACAGCAGCCAGGCCGACGCCATCCAGCGAGTAGTTGATCGGCTGCGAGTAGTCCGTCATCAGCAGCGCGATCGGCGCCACGAGCAAGCCGCCGAGCATCATGTAGCAGAAGATGCTGGCGCTATCCATGGTGGCGTTCGCGAGCTTGATGATGTACGCCTGACCGCCCCACGCCGCCATGACGAGCAGTGCCATCGGCAGCCAGGCGCCATAGCCGATCGGCTCGCCCGGTGCGCGATAGTCGAACAGGGGCAACGACAGCAACGCGAGCGCGATGCCGAGCGCGCCAAGCGGGCCGGTTCGCTCCTTGAGCAGCACGAGAGACATCGCGATCGTCACCGCGGGCGACAACGAGATGATCGGGAAGATCAGATATGGAGGGCCGACCTGCACCGCCTTGAACAGCACCAGTTGCCCGCCGGCGCCCAACAGCCCGATGGACAGGCCGAGCGCGATGGAACGCCCGTCGCGCAACAACCGCTGGCCGCTCGAGCGCAGGGCGAGCAGTGCGACCGGGATCATCGTGAGCGACCAGACGACGTAATTGATCGTGTCAGGCACGCCACGCTCGGTGGGCAGCCCGACGATCGCGCCCCACACTCCCCAGAGCAACACGGTGCCGAGCGCATGCGTCAGCCATCCGTTTATGGCGACACTCCGGGACAGCGATGTATCGTGCATGCGCTGGTCTGAGCTTCTCAGAATTTCGCCGTTGCGCCGAGCAGGTACGAGCGACCCCACGTCTCGAAGCCGGCCAGGATGTCGGCGCGGCCGAGATGCGCGAAGTAGTACTCGTCGAGCAGATTGCGGCCTTCGATCGAGACGGTGAACGCATCGGTGATCTTGTAAGCGACCGATGCGGTCACCCACGTGATCGGCTCAGCCGTCTGCGACAACCCGCCGACTGCGTCGATGATCTCGGTGTACTCGCCGCTGTAGTCGGCGGCGATCTGCGCATCCCAGCGGTCGTTCTCGAACATGAGCGCGACGGAGTACGCGGATTCGGACACACCCTCGAGGTCGCCTACGTGGACGCCGCCGACGTACGCCTTCGTGTCGGTGAAGGTGTAGTTGGCGCGCACGCCGAAGCCGTTGTCGAAGAAGTGCTGCATGCCGAGCTCGAGGCCCCACACCTCGGCCTTGTCGCCGTTGATCGGGCGTTCCACGTCGTAGAGGATCGGCGCCGGGGGCGCGCCGCCGATGCTGCCAACGACGCCGATGTCGACGTTCTCCTGCAGCTCGGTGGTGATGAAGCCGTCGATGTCCTTCCAGAAGACGGCGCCGCTCAGCACGGACTTGTCCGCGAAATACCACTCGAGCGACAGGTCCGCCTGGTCCGCTTCGACCGGCTTCAGATCCGCATTGCCGTCGTAGAACACGCTGAAAGTGCGATCGAGCGTGTTATCGGTGCGCGTCGGCGCGAGCTGATTGAGCGATGGCCGGGCCATCGTCTGCGCCGCGGCGGCCCTGAGCAGCAGGTTCGAGCGCAGCCAGTAGCCCACATTGATCGAGGGCAGGAACTTGTCGTAGCTGCCCTTCTGCGTCAGCGGCTCAGCGGGGCTGTACGTGACGTCTGGACTCGAAGTCGGAATCTGCGGCGTCGG
>DASVCI010000065.1:0-3733 GCA_036381695.1 Steroidobacteraceae bacterium | reverse complement strand
TCGACCTCGTAGCCAGCGCGCTTGAGGAGCCTCGCCACGATGAGCCGCTGCGTCGGCTCATCGTCGACCAGCAGGATGCGCCAGACGGTGGGGGTGGCGGCGGAAGGGGCGGGCTCGCTCATGAGCCCGCGATCCTACCGTTTCGGGCAGAGATCAGGAAACTCCCGTTATTTCTTGCAAAGCTCGACACCGCCGTTCAGCGTCTTCACGCGCACCGTGGCGCCGCCTTTGCCTTCCTCGAATCTCAGCTCGTTGCCGGGCCCGAAATCGCGGCTGCGACGGGGCTCGGGGCCGAAGCAGTTGTCGATGTCCCCGTTGAAGGTCTCGATATCGAACTCGGCGTTGACGGCGCCGAGAAACTCGAAGCGCAGGTCGCCGTTGATCGCTTCCGCGTCGATACGCGCGTCGGGGGCCAGCGCCGCCGTAAAGTCGAGGTCGCCGTTCGTCGTGTTGATGCGGGCCCGCTCGATGCGCTTGGCGCGCACGTTCAAGTCCCCCGAGACCGTGCTCAACTCGACGTCAGGGCCGATGTCATCGAGCCGCACGTCTCCGCTCACTGAAGTCACTCGCGCCAGCGCCTGGCCCCCGTGCCCCCGGACGGAAATCTCGCCGCTCGCCGTTTCGATCTCGAACTCGTCGAAGACCTCGGTGTCGATGGCGCCGCTCACACTCTGCAGGCGCTGCCTGCCCCGGACTCCCTCCACCTGCTGATCGGCGCTGACGGTGTTGATCATCAAGGAGCTGCCCTGCGGCACGCGCACAGTCATGTCAGCCGCGGCGCCGTGATGCCGATTCGTACGAATCTGGATCACCGTCCTCGCGCCTCTGCGCTCGAATCTCAGCTCATCGGCACCTCCGGCGATGTCGGCCTGAAGCTCGACCTCCGCCCGATCCCAGCCGACCACCTCGACCCGCCCGGCGATGTTGCCGATCTCGACCTCTCCGTTGGGATCGGCCGGGGAGCGGCGCTCCACCGTCTCGGCGGCAGCGGCGCCCGCGCACAAGAACATCATCGCCACGCACAACACATGCTTCATAGATCAACCCTCGTCGAGGTGCTCGGCAGTTGGCTCACGTCGGTGAGCAGCCGAATCTCGTTTCGATATGTGGACAGAAGGAGCTCTTGCAGGAGCGGATCCGACGGATTCTCGGCGAGCGCCGCTGCTATCTCGCTCGAGGCTTTCCGGATCTCGGCGAGATTGCGCTCGACCTTCGCACGCGTGACCGGCGGTAGCGTCGCGAGCCGCTGTTCGAATCTCTTGTCGAGCTCGGCACGTGTTTGCACGTACTCGACCCCGAGCGCTTCCGGAGCGAGCCCGAAGCTCGCCGGCGTCGCCGTCAGCGACGGCGCCGGCAACGTCTCACGCGCGATCTGCGCAGCCTCTTGTTGCAGAGACTGGCGGGTGAGGACATACGTGGTGAGCGAGCTGGCGAGCACGAGCAAGACACCCGCCGCGAGTTGAAACCAACGGGGATGAGCGCCCCCCCGAGCCCTCTCGGCGGGTCGCGGCTCGGCCTCGATCCCGGCCCGGATAGCCGGCCACAGATCCCGCTCGGGCGCCACTTCGCGCGGCACGCGGGCCAGGAGCTCATCGAGCGGATCGCGTCTGGATTCACTCATCGCTCGCCTCCGGCAGACCCATGCGCTCCCGCAACAGCCGCCGGCCACGATGCAATTGTGCCTTGCACGTTCCGACCGCTATTCCGAGCATCTGCGCAACCTCCTCGTGACTGTAGCCATAGATGGCCTGGAGCACGACCACGTGCCGGGAGCCTTCCGGAAGCGTCGCCAGGGCTCGCTCCACGTCCATGACATCGCTCGTATCGTGCCCATCCGGGAACGCCTGCGGTGCGGTGTCGGCCTCTGCGACGGCTTCCTCGTCGGACTCCGAGCGCGTGCCATGATTGCGGGCGTGGCTCAACACTTCGTTCACCGCGATACGGTGTAACCAGGTGCTGAAGGCGCTTCGGCCCTCGAAGGCGTCCAGGTTGCGCCAGGCTCGAATGAACGTCTGCTGCACACAATCCTCGGCCACGTCGCGGCGACGAGTCATCCTTAGGCACAGGCCCATTACCTTCCCGCTGTGCAGGCGGTACAGGCGCTCGAACGCCCGCTTGTCGCCGGCTCTGGCCGCCTCGATCAGCGCGCCTTCCGTGAAGGCCAGCCGATCGGTGGTCGTTCCAGAGCCCTGCAGCCCCGGTCCTGTGGACAATGTCGCCTCACTTCATCACGCGTTCGTGAGATTGGATGCCGTTGATGCGCGAGGAGTTTAAGGAAGGGGGGCCCGGATCGCAGGCGCGGGGTTGAAGCGGTCGGCCTGGCACCCGACCGATCCGGGAGTGCAAGGCGTTTTCGGGAGAGGGCTCGAGGGAAGCCGGCGATTCGGGGCGAAACGGGCCGCCCCGCCCTCATTCGGAGCCGGTGCTTCGATCCGACGTCTCGACCGGCTGGCCGGAGGCGATCTGGCTGGCGTTCCACTCGCGCACTCTCGCTTCCAGCGCCGAGCCGAGCATGGGCCGGCCGATGAAGTACCCTTGCGCGCGGTCGCAACCCACCGAATCGAGGAAATCCAGCACCTCCTGGGACTCCACGCCCTCGGCGCAGGCCGTCAGCCTGAGCTTGTGCGCCAGCAGCACCATGGTTTCGACCATGGTGCGGGCGTCCTCGTGAGCGAACACGTCGCGCACGAACGAGGTGTCGATCTTCAGCTCGCTGAAAGGCATGAGATAGAGCTGCTTGAGCGAGGAGTAGCCCGTGCCGAAATCGTCGATGGACAACCCGAAGTTCTTCACGCGCATGCGCGTGAGCACGTCCATCGTCGTGTCCGGATCGAACATCGCCGCGCTCTCGGTCACTTCGAAAATGATTCGGCGTGCGTCCGCGCCGACCTGCGCGGCCAGACGCGCAACGTGATCGGGGAAAGCGAGATCGTTGAGAAGCTGCGGCGACAAGTTGATCGCCACCGAGAGCTCGAGGCCCGCCTCGTCCCAGGCCTGGCACTGCGAGATCGCGATCTCGAGCACTTGCTCGGTCAGGCGGCGGATCAGACCGTTCTTCTCCGCGATCGGAATGAAACGTGCCGGCGAGATGAAGCCCAGGGTGGGATGCTGCCAGCGTGCGAGCGCCTCGACTCCCTCGACGATCCAGCGCTGCGGCCCGACGCGCGTCGCCTTGGGCTGGTAGTGAACCTGAATCTCGCGCCTGTCGAGCGCCTCGGCCAGCGTCTCAGGGCTGATCGGCGTGTCCGAGCGCAGGCACTGCCGCAGCATCGCCTCGAGATCAGCCAGAAGGATCGGCTTCTGCAGCGCCCCCAGCATGTGAAGCCCCTGCGACTTGCCGATCTGCTGCGCGGTCGCGAGCACGCGCTGATCCATGCCGCTTGCGACCAGCACGTGCGCCTTGCTGCCGCGCTCGCCCAGGTATCTCAGCAGCTCGATGCCGTCCGCACCGGGCATCTGCAAGTCGAGCACCACGACGCTAGGCTGGAAATCCTGCACCGCGCGGCGAAAATCCTCCGGCTCGGTCACCGCGAGGGATTCGAATCCGAGCCCTTTCGCCGCCTCGGAGATGAACTCGCAAAGATCAGGCTGATCGTCGATGACGAGGAGCCTGTTCGATGGCTCAGGCAACACGCGCCTCCCTATCCAGCACGTGACGGATGCGCGTCGCCAGATCCTCGTTGCGGTACGGCTTGTTGATCACGTCCGCCGCCGTCACTCCCGCCGCACCTGC
>DASVCI010000064.1:0-6350 GCA_036381695.1 Steroidobacteraceae bacterium | reverse complement strand
AGGAGCGTCACGTTCTCCGGCTGCGACTGCGCGAAGCGCTCGAACGCCTCGTGCTCGCGGGCGTGCGCTTCGATATAGGAATGCGCCATGGTCCCGAAGAGCGGGATGCCGAACTCGCGGCCGGCGAGCACGGTCGCCGTGCCGGTAAAGCCCGCGAGGTACGCCGCGCGCGCGGCGTACACCGCGGCCTCGGCGCCGTGCGCTCGGCGCATGCCGAAGTCGACGAGCACCTTGCCCTGCGCCGCGAGCACGCAGCGCGCCGCCTTCGAGGCGATCAGCGTCTGTAGGTGCAGGATGTTGATGAGGCGGCTCTCGACGAGCTGCGCCTGCGCGATCGGTGCCGTCACCCGGAGGATCGGCTCGTCGGCGAAGAACACCGTGCCCTCGGACATGGCGTGCACGTCCCCGGTGAAGCGCAGCTCGGCGAGGCTCTCGAGGAAGCTGTCCTGGAAGAAGCCGGTGCCGGCGAGCCATTCGATCTCGTCGGGCGCGAAGCGCAGGTTCTCGAGGTACACGAGCGCCTGCTCGAGGCCGGCGGCGACCAGGAAGTTGCGCTCCGGCGGCAGCCTCCGGACGAAGAACTCGAACACGGCGGTCTCTTCCATGCGCTCGGCGTGGTACGCCTGCAGCATGGTGAGCTGGTACAGGTCGGTGAGCAGGGCGGTGGTGTTCACGCGGTCGAGAGGCGGGTGCGGCCGGTGAGTCTGACGTGCGATGACATTCGGAGGTATCTTAAGGCACTAAGGAATCAGCGACCACTCATGCCATGAACAGGGAATTGCCTCTGCCGCCGCACTTCGCGCCCGAGCGGGCGGGCGAAGTTTACCGGGTCGAATACGAGCGCCTCGCGCGCGAGGCCCGCGCCTGGGCGGCCGCGCACGGGCTCGCGCCGGCCGCCGAGGACCGCTTCCGCGTCGGGCTCCTCCTCATCGACGTGCAGAACACCTTTTGCCTCCCCGAGTTCGAGCTCTACGTCCGGGGACGCTCGGGAACGGGCGCGCTCGACGACAACCGCCGCCTCGCTGCCTTCATCTACCGCAATCTCGGCTCGATCACGCGCGTCGTCGCGACGCTCGACACCCACCAGGCGTTCCAGATCTTCCATGCGCCCTTCCTCGTCGACGAGCGCGGCGAGCACCCGGCGCCGTTCACGCTGGTCTCCGTGGCGGACGTGGAGCAGGGCCGCTGGCGCTTCAACCCGAAGGCCGCGCCGAGCCTCGGCATCACGCCCGAGCACGGCCAGCGCCACCTCGAGCATTACGTGCGGCGGCTCAAGGCGATCGGCAAGTACGAGCTCACCGTCTGGCCGTACCACGGCATGCTCGGCGGCATCGGGCACGCGCTCGTGTCGCTGATCGAGGAGGCGATGTTCTTCCACGGCATCGCGCGCAACAGCCAGCCCGACATCCAGATCAAGGGCCGCCAGCCGCTCACCGAGGCGTACTCGGTGCTCGGTCCGGAAGTGACCGAGGACGCCGAGGGGCGCCCGATCGCGCAGAAGAACGAGGCACTCATCGACGAGCTGCTCGGCTTCGATGCGCTAATCGTCGCCGGCCAGGCGAAGAGCCATTGCGTCGCGTGGACCGTCGAGGATCTGCTGGGCGCCATCGAGGCGCGCGACCCCGCGCTCGCGCGGCGCGTGTACCTGCTCGAGGACTGCACCTCGCCGGTCGTCGTGCCCGGCGCGATCGACTACACGGACGACGCCGACCGCGCGTTCGCCCGCTTCGCCGAGGCCGGGATGCACACCGTGCGGTCGACGGAGCCGACGGGGAATTGGCTGGAGCCCAAGTAAATGGGACAGCGGCCCCGAGTCGCCGCTGGCATTAGCACGGTCCATGCATTGCCAAGCGAGAAGGGCGCGAAGCGGGGTAATTGAAACGCCACTACCCTCCGATTCTATCAGTAGTCACATAGCGGCTACTTCAAAAGTCGTCTCTCGCTCGTGCAACCTCTTCTCCCCCAGACCGTGCTGGCGTCTTGTTGTTGCAACGGGAGGCAGCATCGCCCCCAGTATCTGCGATACCAATGCCACCGATCCGAATGACGATACTCTGAATAACCCCATTCTTGAGCTACCGGACGGCCGACAGCAGATCCTTTTCGTCAATCGATCGTTCGGCGACCCGGACAGGGCGGAAAAGCGCGTGCTGATGCGCATCGACGCCCCGGAAGGCGTGAGCACGGTCTTTACCAGAGACATTCTCGGGCTCCCAACCAGCGTTACCCAGGGAGGGATCACGCGGACCTATTCGTACAACACTCGCAACTTCCTGGTGTCAGAAACGAACCCCGAAACCGGGACGACAACGTACGGGCGCGATGAGGTTGGCAATATGACGTCGCGCCTGGTCGGCAGTTCGGGGGTGACGACCTATACCTATGATGGGCTTAATCGACTCACAGCGATCAACTACCCAGGAACAACGCCGGACGTGGCGATAAGCTACGACGGAAACAACAACGTCACTTCGATCAATAACGGAGTAGCAACTCAAACTTTGTCTATGACGACAACGACAATCTGACAAGCGAGACATTAACTATCGGTTCGCTGAGTTTCACGGCCGCTTATGCCTACAATGCGCTCGATTACCTGAGCACAATCACCTACCCGAGCCTCCGCCAGGTTGCATATTCACCGAACCTGCTGGGCCGACCGACTGCAGCAACTCCCTATCTCAACGCCGTGACGCACCATCCCAACGGTGTGCCGGCAACAGTGGTTTACGCGAACGGCCAGGAGGCCACGCTGGGTCTCAACATCCGCCAATGGGTCGAAAGTATTCTTGCCCGCAAGGTGGGCGGCGACTTCGCGCAGGACCTGACTTACGGCTACGACGGGCTCGGAAACGTCACTAGCGTGACAAACGGTCTTGATGCATCCGACAGCAAGACCATGAGCTACGACGGGCTCGATCGCTTGACGTCGGCCAGCACAGCGGCGCTGCTCTACGACGCTCTGGGCAATATCACTTCCTACACAACGAGCACCGGGAGTCTCACCTACAGCTACGACGGCGCCAATCGCCTTGCCAGCGTCAGTGGACACGTTAGCCGCAGCTTTACGTACGACGTCTACGGCAATGTTACAAGCAACGGCGTCCATTCTTTCGTTTACGACGATGCCGGCAACCTGCGCACCGTCACCGGCGTCGCAAGCTACGACTACGACGGGAAGAACCTGCGTGTCCGCGCTGTGCGGGGTGGTCTTACTACCCATTACTTCTACGGGTTGAACGGCCAGCTGCTGGGCGAGTACGACGCGGCCGGCAACTGGACTAAAGAATACGTCTATCTGGGCAATAAGCTTGTCACCGCTGTGGAGAATACCGGCAGCGGCGAGAGCATCAACGCGCTGCATTTCGACGCGCTCGGCTCTCCAGTAGCAGCAAGCGACACCAGCGGGAACGTCATTTGGCGTGAGACGTACCAACCGTACGGTGAACGTGTTCGGAATGAATCGGCCGCAGCTACAAACACCCGCTGGTACACTGGCCATCCGCAGGACTCCGAAACAGGCCTGATATACGCGGGCGCGCGCTACTACGACCCCATCATCGGGCGGTTTTTCTCCGTCGACCCGGTTGACTTTACGGAAGCCAATCCACAGTCATTCAATCGCTATGCGTACGGCAATAACAACCCCTACCGCTATGTCGACCGGGATGGAAACGTTCCAATCGAGACCGTCGTCGACCTTGGCTTTGTTGTTTACGACGCAGGGCGGTTTTTGGGCGCGGGGGCCGCGTACCTGCATGGTGTGTTCTCGGGGGATCCCGCGCTAATGGCCGCCGGCCGGGCTGGTTTGACGGAGAGCGGAATCGACTTTGGGGGAAGTCTGACTGGGCTTGCGATACCGTATGCCCCCGCGGCAATAACGAGAGGAGTTGGGAAAGGTGCGGGTGAAGTAATCCAGGCCGCAGCCAATACGGAACCGAGCAAAAGCGTTCTAAAAAGCATCCGTTCGCTTGAACGGCGCCTCGCAGAACACAGGGCCTAAGCTCCATGCTTACAAGAGCAATCCATACGCATTCGATCACAAGGGATATTTGAAGAACGCGCCATCACAGGAAGTGCGGGAGCGGATAATTGAAGGTCGAATCAGACACTTGGAGCGAGAAACTCGAAATTTCGAGCGACAGCTTGAGCAACTTCGTGGTGGGGGCGGATAGATGAGGATTTCGACAGACGAGCTTCGTCGCGCGGCAATGGTACTGCTGCAGCACTTGGAGGAGAGCGGACAAAAGGAATTCGAGATCACCGAGGACTTTTACTGGGATGTGCCTGCTGACAAACGATACGAGCCGTACGAAGAACCGAAAGAGCTGACGGTGGGCCAGCTTTCAGATGATTGGTCAGAGGTTACGCACATGGTCAACGGGGATAGGGAGCTGGTCGCGTATGGGCTCGTCTGGCTAGCCTCCGTCCTGCGTCGTATTGGAGAAAAGGCGGTCGGTTGAGTACCTCCACGGCGTGACTTGATGAAACGAACGATGTTCTCCATTGCTGCCGGTTCCTGGGCTTGTGAAACTGGGGTGCGCGGTGCCACAACCCGCTGATCGAGACTTGGTAACTGGCCGACACTCTGCTCTCCGAGGCCGTGACTTAGGCGGTGAAAGGTAGTTAGGTAGCCTATCCGTATGCGCGACATCAAGCTGCTTGGGCAAGCTGTGTGGTCGAATGGGCCTGGCGCGGCGTATGTTTGGCGAGCGACTGATGGTCGGACTTACCAGGTTCGCAAGATCAAAGCCTGTTAGCCCACTCTCGGGATTTATCTCCCGCCTACCGAAATGCGCGTGCCGATGCTCCGCCGTCAAGGCAGCCGCAGCAATCGCCTCAAGTGGTCGAGCGGTCGCGTGTTCACGACGTCCCGCGCTTCGAGCCAGCCGCGGCGCGCCTGGCCGACGCCCCAGGCGAGGTTTTCCAGTTCCGCGGCGCTCGGGGCGCCGCTGTTGATGGCGATCAGCGCGCCTTCGTCTTTCGCGACGCGGCAATAGACGTCCGGTAGATCGATTCGCTCGGGCTGTGCGTTCAGCTCGAGCAGGCAGCCGTGGTCGCGCGCGGCGCGAATCACGGCCGGCATGTCGAGGTCCATCTCCGGCCGCGTGCCGATGAGCCGTCCGGTCGGGTGCGCGAGCATCGTGACGGCGGGATGAGCGATGGCACGCAGGAGACGCGCCGTCTGCCGCTCGCGGGGCAAGTCGAACCGATCGTGGACCGCGGCGATCACGATCTCGAAGTCGCTCAGCAGCGACTCGGAAGCGGCCAGCTCGCCGCTCTCGCGGATATCCACTTCGATGCCCTTGAGCACGACGATGCCGTCGCGGCGCGCATTGAGGCGGTCGATCTCGGCGCGCCATTCGGCCGCGCGGCCGGGATCGAGGTCGCGGGCGGATAGGACGAACGCGACGTAGTCGAGCCGGCGCTGCCGCGCGGCATCGAGCAGCGCTTCGGAGGCGGCTCGTGTGGACGGTGCCGTGACGCGCAGGTCGCCGCGCAGATCCTCGAGCGTCACGAGGTCCGGCAGCCTGCCGGCCTGCGCCGCTTCGATCTCGCCGAGGTTCTCGCGGAGCTCCGGCGGGATGTAGGGCAGTCCGATCGCGCGCAACACCGCCTCCTCGGTGTCCCCGGCGATTCGGCGCCGGCCGCGGAAGACGCCGTACTCGTTTACCTTGAGGCCGAGGCGCTGCGCGATCCGCCGCGTCGCAACGTTGTGCGCCTTGGAGCCGGTGAAGTAGTAGAGCGCCGCGCCGAAGCTCGATTGCGGCACGACGCGGAGATCCACTTGCAGCCCGCTCCTGAGCACGACCGTTGCGCGCGTGTCGCCTTGGGTAAGGACCTGCTTGACCTCCGGATAGGCACAGAACCGCTCCATGATCGCCTTGCTGCCGCGCGCGGTGGCGAGCAGATCGATGTCGCCGACGGTTTCCTTCGCCCGGCGGTAGCTGCCGGCGATGACCACCTGTTTGACGCCTTGCGTCTCGGCGAGATAGGCACGGAGCGGCTCGGCTTCGCGCGCCGCCGCGGCGAGGAGAAAGCGCTGCCCGGCGGTGCTCGCGGCCGCACCAAGCGCTTCGCGCAGGAGCGCTTCGGTCTTCTCGCCGAAGCCCGGAACCTCGCGCACCTTACCTTCGCGCACGGCGGCCGCGAGCTGCTCGGGGGTGCTGATGTCGAGCGCCCGATAGAGCGTCTGAACCCGCTTCGGACCGAGCCCCGGGATGCGAAGCAGCGTGAGGATGGTCGAAGGGAGCTTTTTCCGCAGCTCTTCGCGCGCCGCGCAGGTGCCGGTCTCGACGATCTCGCGAATTTTCGCGGCGAGGTCCTTGCCGATGCCGGGCAGCTCCGTC
>DASVCI010000063.1:0-14454 GCA_036381695.1 Steroidobacteraceae bacterium | reverse complement strand
CTGCAATCACGAGGAAACCAAAGTCATCGACTCGCGCCTCGCCGGCGAGGGCCAGCAGATCCGCCGCCGTCGCGAGTGCCTGAAGTGCGGCGAGCGCTTCACGACTTTCGAGACAGCCGAGCTGGTCATGCCGCGGGTCGTCAAGAGCGACGCCAGCCGCGAGCCTTTCGACGAAGCGAAATTGCGCAACAGCATGCTCAAGGCGCTCGAGAAGCGGCCCGTTTCGAGCGCGGCGCTCGAGACTGCGGTGAGCCACATCTGTCACAAGCTGCGCACCCTGGGCGAGCGCGAGGTGCCGTCACGGCTGATCGGCGAGCTGGCGATGGAGCAATTGCACGACCTCGATGAGGTCGCCTACGTCCGCTTCGCCTCCGTGTACCGGAGCTTTCAGGATGTCGATGCGTTCCGGGAGGAGATCGAGCGCATGCGACATCGCCGCAGCCGCGAGGCGGCCGAAGGGCAGCTTGCGCTCTGGTCCGGGCAGGACGGTGGCAAGAAGAAGTGAGCGGATTCTCCTCGTTCGATCAGCGCATGATGAGCCGCGCGCTCGAGCTCGCCGCGCTCGGGCGCTACACCAATCATCCCAATCCCCGCGTCGGCTGCGTGATCGTGCATGACGAGCGCATCATCGGCGAAGGCTGGCACCGCAAGTGGGGTGAGCCGCACGCGGAAGTCCACGCGCTGCGAGGAGCGGGAGAGCTTGCTAGAGGAGCTACTGCTTACGTCACGCTCGAGCCGCACTGTTTTCAGGGTCGCACACCGCCGTGCACTGATGCGCTCATCCGGGCAGGCATCAAGCGTGTGGTGTGCGCAACGCTCGATCCGAATCCGCAGGTTCACGGGAAAGGGGTCGAGCAGCTTCGCTCTCACGGCATCGAGGTCGACATCGGCTTGCTCGAGGAGCAGGCGCGCGAGCTGAACCTCGGCTTCGAGAAGCGGATGCGCACGGGCAATCCGCGCGTCATCGTGAAAATTGCCTCGAGCCTCGACGGGCGCGTCGCACTCGCGAACGGGGAGAGCCGGTGGATCACGGGTGAGGCCGCGCGGGCGGACGTCCAGAAACTGAGAGCGGAATCGAGTGCGGTTCTCACTGGCATCGAGACAGTGCTCGCCGACGATCCGCAGCTCAACGTGCGGGACCCGGGCATCGAGCTGATGGGGCGTCAGCCTTTGCGCGTCGTGCTCGACAGTAGACTGCGCACCCCGGCGACTGCGCGCCTGTTTCGTTCCGACGGGCAGACACTCGTGGTGACCGATCCCGCCCGTGTGCGCGACGCTCGCGAGCTCGAAAACGCTGGGGCCGAGGTCATCGGAATTCCGCTGGATGGCACGGGGCGCGTCGATCTCGGGCTCGTCCTGGCGGAGCTCGGTCGCCGCCAGTGCAACGATGTGCTCGTGGAAGCCGGTCCAACCCTGTCCGGACGCTTGCTCGAGCTGGGCCTCGCGGACGAGCTGATCGTTTATGTCGCGCCGCTTTTGCTGGGACAGACGGGCCGTCCGATGGCTTTGCTGCCGCGCTTCGATCGCCTCGAGCAGGCCTTACGCTTTACACTACGAGACCTGCGGCCCCTGGGCCCTGACGTGAAGCTCGTACTGAGGCCCGGGCCTGCCGGTCCGGCGGTCACCTCCTGATGTTCACCGGAATCGTTCAAGCGGTCGGCGAAGTTCGCTCGGTCACGCCGCGCGGGGCGGATGCGGAGTTCTCCATTGCCGCAGGCGACCTCGATCTGAGCTCGGTTTCGGTGGGCGACAGCATCAGCGTCAGCGGATGCTGCCTGACGGTCACGCGCCTGGAGGGTGATTCATTCGCCGCCGACGCGTCGATCGAGACGCTCAACGTGACGACGCTTGGAAGCTGGCGGCCGGGGCGCAAAGTCAATCTGGAGAAAGCGCTGGTTGCCGGGCAGCCGTTGGGCGGACACTACGTCACCGGTCATGTGGACGGGATCGCGACGGTCGTGGTGGTGGAGGAGGACGCGCGGTCGCTTCGGGTCGAGTTCGAAGCGCCGCCTTCGCTGGCGCGCTATATCGCGCGCAAGGGCTCGGTGTGCATCGACGGAGTGAGCCTCACAGTCAACGACGTGAACGGGCCTCGCTTCGGCGTCAACCTCATTCCGCACACGCTTTCTGTGACTACGCTCGGCGAGTGTCAGCCCGGCACGCAGGTCAATCTCGAAATCGATATCATCGCCCGCTATCTCGAGCGGCTGGTCGCCCCGACATGACACTGAATACGATCGAGGAAATACTCGAAGACATCCGCGCCGGCCGCATGGTCGTCATCATGGACGATGAGGATCGCGAGAACGAAGGCGATCTCATCATGGCCGCGCAGTTCGTGCGCGCCGAGGATGTGAATTTCATGGCGCGTTACGCGCGTGGGCTCATCTGCCTGACGCTGACGCCGGATCGCTGCCGGCAGTTGCGACTGCCGCTCATGGTCAGCGACACCAATCACGATCACCGCACGAATTTCACCGTCTCCATCGAGGCCGCCGAAGGCGTCACGACCGGCATCTCGGCGCACGACCGCGCCCAGACGATCCGGGCGGCGGTGCGGCCGGACGCCAAGCCCGAGGATCTGCGCCAGCCGGGTCACATCTTCCCCGTAATGGCCCAGCCCGGCGGTGTGCTGACTCGCGCCGGCCACACCGAAGCGGGCTGCGACCTCGTGCGTCTGGCCGGACTCGAGCCCGCCGCAGCGACCATCGTCGAGATCCTGAACGACGATGGCACGATGGCGCGACGCCCGGACCTCGAGCGGTTCGCGCAGCGTCACGGGCTCAAGATCGGGACCATCGCCGACCTCATCCGCTACCGGCTGGAAAAAGAGCGCTCGGTGGAGCGCATCGCCGAGCAGATGGTCGACACCGAGCTCGGGCCCTTCCGCATGTATTGCTACGAGGATCACGTGAACCGCACGGTTCATCTCGCCCTCGTCGCCGGCCAATTGGACGGCAAGCGCATCCCCCTGGTGCGCGTGCATTTGCGCGATACTTTGGGAGACGTCATCGGAGTCCGCGATCGAGTGCTCGGCTGGCCGCTGCGGTCGGCAATGCAGCGCATCGCGGAGGAAGGATGCGGAGTCATCGTCATTCTGCGTCCGGACGAGACGCCGCGCGATCTGATGGCAGCGGTGGATGCGATCGCGCACAGCGGCGACAAGAATGAAGAGCCGAAGCATGGCGCGAGCGTGCTGCGCACGTACGGCATAGGCGCGCAGATCCTGCGTGATCTCGGCGTCACCAGGATGCGCGTTTTGTCCGCGCCGAAGCAGATGCACGGCCTGTCGGGGTTCGACCTGGAAGTGGTGGAATATGTCGATCGATAGCCTGAAGACCCTCGAGGGCGACCTGCAGTGCCGCGAGCTGCGCTTCGCGATCCTCGCCTCGCGCTTCAACGAATTCATCGTCGATCAGCTCGTGCGCGGCGCCGTCGATGCGCTGAAGCGCCATGGCGCGAGCGACAAGCAGATCGAGATCGTGCGCGCCCCCGGCGCTTTCGATTTGCCGCTGGTCGCACGCAAGCTCGCCCAGAGCCGCCGGTATGACGCGATCATCGCGCTCGGCGCGGTCATCAAGGGCGCGACGGCGCACTTCGACTACGTCGCCGGCGAGTGTGCGAGCGGCCTCGCCCGCGCGTCGCAGGAGACCGGCATTCCGATCGCGTTCGGCGTGCTGACGACCGAGACTATCGAGCAGGCGATCGAGCGTGCAGGCACCAAGGCCGGCAACAAGGGCGCCGATGCTGCGCTGACGGCCATCGAGCTGGCGAATCTGCTGAGGCGGATCGAGGGGTAGCAGTGAAGCCCTCTCGTGGTACGCGAGCGCGGTCGGTCGCCCGCAAGCTCGCCATGCAAGCCTTGTATCAATGGCAGCTCACGCAGCAGCCGGCGAAAGAAATCGAGCAGCAGTTCCTCGAGAACGAGGAGTCCGCAGGCGCGGACAAGGAGTATTTTTCCGAGCTGCTCAACGAGTGCATCGCTCGTCATCGCGAGCTCACCGCGGCGCTCGAGCCTTTCCTGGATCGCCCGCTCGATCAGCTCGATCCGGTCGAGGCGGGGATCCTGATGATCGGCATGTTCGAGCTCAAGTTCAGGGTCGATATTCCGTATCGCGTCGTGATCAACGAAGCTGTGGACGTCTGCAAGCGCTTCGGCGCGACGGACGCGCACAAATACGTCAACGCGGTGCTGGATCGAGCGGCGCGAGCGGTGCGGCCGGCGCTGTTATGACGCTCGGCGAGTTCGACATCATCGCGCGCTACTTCGCCGGCCATGATCGCGGTCGCGATGTCCTCCTCGGAGTCGGCGATGATGCGGCGGTGCTGGATGTGCGCGCCGGCCACAAGCTGGTCGTTGCGATGGACACGATCGTGGCGGGCGTGCATTTCCCGGCAGAGACCGCTCCAGAGCACATTGGATATCGCGCGCTCGCGGTGAACCTCAGCGACCTGGCCGCAATGGGTGCTGAGCCGGCCTGGATGACGCTGTCGCTGTCCCTGCCTCAGCCGGAGGAAGCCTGGCTGAGCGGCTTTGCAGCCGGCCTGTTCGAGCTCGCCGAACGACATGAGGTTGTGCTCGTCGGCGGAGATATCGTGCGTGGGCCTCTGGTTGCGACCGTTCAGGTGGCGGGTTGGGTGGAAGCGGATGCATGGCTCACGCGCTCGGGCGCGAAGCCTGGAGACATGCTGATGGTCTCCGGCGTGCCCGGCGAAGCGGCAGCCGGCCTCGCCGTAATTCGGAACGCAATCTCCGACCGCGAGGCCGCGCCTTTGCGGGAGCGATTCCTGCGTCCGCAACCTCGCGTCTCGCTCGGGCGCCGATTGCGCACGATTGCCCACGCGGCCATGGATGTTTCCGACGGGCTCATCGGCGACCTCGAGAAACTCTGCACCGCCAGCGGCTGCTCGGCCCGGCTCGATGTCGAGCGCCTGCCCCGATCGGCGCCGATGCGCAAGCTCTTCGACGAGCGCACCTGCCTCGAGTATGCGCTGACGGGCGGAGACGATTACGAGCTGATCTTCGCCGTTCCACCGGAGCGCGTGGCGACTCTGACGAACGGTGCCGATGCGGGCGTGCCGCTCACCGTGATCGGGCGTTTCGTCGAAGGGCAGGGCGTCCAATGCTTGCGGGACGGCCGGCCGTGGCGCCTCGAGCGGTCGGGCTACGATCACTTCGCGGCCGGCTGATCGCGGCGTTCCCGATGACGGGTTCCTCACAGGTCAAGCCGCCCTTCAAATGGAGCGCTGACCCGGCGCTCTTGCGCGACCCGATCCACTTTCTCGCGTTCGGTTTCGGTGCCGGCATGATGCCGGTGGCTCCGGGCACGTTCGGGACGCTGATCGCAGTGCCCCTGGTCGCTGTCGTGATGCAATTCGGCCTGATCGCGCACGCGGTGTTCGCGCTCGCCGTCGCGCTCGCCGGAATCTACATTTGCGGCGAGAGCGCCCGCCGGCTCGGCGTGCACGATCATCCAGGGATCGTCTGGGACGAAATTGCGGGGTATACCGTGACGATGTTGGCAGCCCCGGCCGATTGGCTGGGGTTCGTCGCGGGCTTCGTGCTCTTCAGGGCCCTCGATATCGCGAAGCCCTGGCCGATCCGGGAGGCCGATCACAGTCTCCGGGGCGGCCTCGGAATTATGCTCGACGACATCATCGCCGGTGCGTTCGCCGCCGCGGTGCTGCTTGCGGTCCGATCCCTCATCTGATTCACACGGCTTCAACCAAAACAATCGTGAACGTCCCGAGCGGTCTGATGGAACAGCGCAGCCCCTCCCGCGAGCAGCGCACTCCCGAACGTATCGGGAAATACGTCATCGTCAAGGAAGTCGGCCGCGGGAGCACCGGCGTCGTGTATCTCTCGCACGACCCGTACTACGGGCGCGACGTCGCGATCAAAGTCTACAACCTCGAGCTGCACGACGAGGACAGGGCGCGCGTCACGCGCAAGATGTTCCTGTCCGAAGCGCACATGGTCGGCATGCTCCAGCATCCGAACATCCTGCCGATCTACGATGCGGGCGAGGAAGAAGGGCATTACTACATCGTCACCGAGCACGTGCATGGAGCGCGGACGCTCTCGGCGTATTGCAAGCCGGACAACCTTCTGCCTGTCGACGATGTGGTCGAGATCATCTACAAGTGCGCGAAGGCGTTGCACTACGCGCACAGCCGAGGCGTGATCCATCGGGACATCAAGCCCTCGAACATCATGCTCACGCAGGCCAATGACGTGCGCATCATCGATTTCGGCATTGCGCTCGTCGCCGATTCGGAGATCTCGCGCATCGAGGGCATCGCCGGCAGCCCGTCCTACATGTCGCCCGAGCAGGTACAGTCGCTCGAGATCACGAATCGCTCGGATCTGTACTCGCTGGGCGCGGTGATGTACGAGTTGCTCACCGGATTCCGTCCGTTCCGGGGCGGCAATCTCTCGAAGCTCCTGCATCAGATCGTCTATGCGACCGCGCAGCCGATCCACACGCTCCGCAAGGACATTCCGGAAGTGCTCGAGAACGCCGTGGCGAAGGCGTTGCAGAAGGATCCGGCGAAGCGTTATCGGAACGGGCTCGAGTTCGCCGCCGAGCTGACGCGGGTTCATCAGACGCTGCGCGAGGGGCTCTCGCGGCTCGATCGGCAGGAGCGCTTCTCGATCCTGCGCACGCTCAAGTTCTTCCACGATTTCTCGCAGGCCGAGATCCTGGAAGTGCTGCGCGCGAGCACCTGGCAGGATTACGAGCCGGGCGAGGAGATCGTCAAGGAAGGCGAGATGGACGACCGCTTCTACATCATCGTTTCCGGAAGCGTGGCGGTGATGCGCAACTCGCAGCTCGTCGGCCAGCTCGAAGCGGGCGACTGCTTCGGCGAGACCAGCTACGTGCGCGGCGCCAAGCGGCAGGCGACCATCAAGGCGGTGGCGCCGGTTACGCTGATGAAAGTCAGCTCGACGCTCCTCGAGCAATCCTCGGCCGCCTGCCAGCTACGCTTCAACAAGGTCTTCCTGCGAAGCCTGATCAGTCGCCTGCAAAGCCCGAGCTGAAGAGCCGCGGCTTTCCTCATCCGCGCTCCCGCGCAGTGGTGCTGGTTTGGAATCAGGCGTCCTTGTCTTTCTCGATGAGCGCGTACGCCGAGTGGTTGTGGATGGACTCGAAGTTCTCCGCTTCGACCACGTAGGCGCGCACCCGGTCTTCGGCGTTCAAGCGCACGGCCACGTCCCGCACGATGTCCTCGACGAACTTGGGATTGTCGTAGGCGCGCTCGGTCACGTACTTCTCGTCGGGTCGCTTCAGGATGCCGTAGACCTCGCACGAGGCCTCCTGCTCGGCGATGTCGATCAGCTCCTCGAGCCACATGTGCCCTTCGACCCGCGCCTTGATCGTGATGTGGGAGCGCTGGTTGTGCGCGCCGTAGCTCGAGATCCGCTTCGAGCACGGGCAGAGGCTCGTCGCCGCGACCACGACTTTGAGCCAGAGCTGGGGCTTGCCCTGGTGGAGCTCGCCAATGAGCGTCGCCTTGTAGTCCATCAGGCTCTCGACGCCCGACACCGGCGCCTTCTTCATGACGAAATAGGGGAACTCCATCTCGATGTGGCCGGACTCGGCATCGAGCCTCTCGGTCATCTCGACCAGCATCTCGCGGAAGGATTCGACGGAGATCTCGCGCTCGTGCCGGTGCAGCACCTCGACGAAGCGCGACATGTGCGTGCCCTTGAAGTTGTGGGGCAGGGCCACGTACATGTTGAAGTTCGCGACCGTGTGCTGCTCGCCGCTCGAGCGGTCCTTGACGCGCACGGGATGGAAGATGTCCTTCACGCCGACCTTGTTGATCGGGATGCGGCGCGAGTCGGTGCGCGCCTGCACGTCTTCGATCGGGGCCGCGGAGGCTGCGCTTGAGGGACGGGTCGCCATGGTCAAAAAAGAGAGAAGCGCCTCGAGGCTTTGAGTTGAGGGAGTTCGGGCCGGGGCAGTATAAGCCAAGACCCCGGGCTGGTCGGGCGGCGCGCGTGGAAAGACACAAATTCCCGGGACGCTCGACCCGGAACGAGCTCTAGCTGCCGACGGCCAGACGTTTCCCGCCGTGCCACCAGCGACTGATCGTCCTTTCGACGGACGCGACGTCGAGGCCGGCGCTCGCCAGACAATCCTCGCGCGAGCCGTGCTCGATGAACCGGTCGGGAATGCCGAGATTCAAGGTCGGCAGAACCTGCCCTTGCGCGGCCAGGCACTCACCGATCGCGCTTCCGGCGCCCCCTGCGACGACGTTCTCTTCGACGGTGACGAAGGCACGGTGAGTCGTCGCCATCCGGATGAGCAACTCCTCGTCGAGAGGCTTGACGAACCTGAGATTGACCAGCGTGGCATCGAGCTCCTCGGCGATGCGCTCGCAGGTGGCGACCATCGGGCCGACCGCAAAAATCGCGAGGCCCGATCGTCCTTCACGGCGAACCTGAGCCTTGCCGACCGGCAACGCGCGCATGGTCGACTCGATCTGCACTCCGGGCCCCTGGCCGCGCGGATAGCGCACTGCGCAGGGTTGATCGAGCTGGGTGGCGGTGAACAGCATCTGCCGGCACTCGTTCTCGTCCGCAGGCGCCATCACTACGAGATTCGGAATGCAGCGAAGATAGGAGAGATCGTAGCTCCCCTGGTGTGTAGCGCCGTCTCCGCCGACCAGCCCCGCACGATCGAGAGCGAAAGTGACGGGCAGCTTCTGCAGCGCTACGTCATGAATCAACTGGTCGTAGGCTCGCTGCAGGAAAGTCGAGTAGATGGCCACGACCGGGCGCAGCCCTTCGCAAGCCATGCCGGCCGCGAGCGTCACGGCGTGCTGCTCGGCGATCGCGACATCGAAATAGCGGTCCGGGAACCGGCGCGAGAACTCGACCAGCCCCGAGCCTTCCCGCATGGCGGGCGTGATCGCCACGATGCGCGGATCGAGCGCCGCCATGTCGCAAACCCATTGCCCGAACACCTGCGAGTACGACGGGCCGCTCGCTTTCTCCTTGAAGATCTCGCCGCTGACCGGGTCGAACGGGCCCGGGCCGTGCCACTTGATCGGGTCGGCTTCGGCGGGCGGGTAGCCCTTGCCCTTGCGAGTGATCACGTGCAGGAACTGCGGCCCTTTGAGGTCCCGCAGGTTCCTGAGCGTCGCCACCAGCGCGCCGAGGTCGTGACCGTCGATCGGGCCGATGTAGTTGAAGCCCATCTCCTCGAAGATCGTGCCCGGCAGCACCATGCCCTTCATGTGCTCTTCGGAGCGGCGTGCCAGCTCCCACACGGTGGGCATGCGGCTCAGCACCTTCTTGCCGCCTTCGCGCAAGGCTGCGTAGAGCTTCCCGGACAGCACGCGCGCGAAGTAATTGGAGAAGGCGCCGACGTTCTCCGAGATCGACATGTCGTTGTCGTTGAGAATGACGAGCATGTCGATGTCGAGGCTCCCGGCGTGATTGAGCGCCTCGAACGCCATGCCGGCGCTCATCGCCCCATCGCCGATTACCGCGACGATCCGGCGCTTCTCGCCTTTGCGCGCGGCGGCGATGGCCATGCCGAGCGCGGCGCTGATCGAAGTGCTCGAGTGCCCCACGCCGAAGGTGTCGTATTCGCTTTCCGAGCGGGTGGGGAACGGCGCGAGGCCGCCTTTGAGCTTGATGGTGTGGAGCCGCTCGCGCCGGCCGGTGAGCACCTTGTGCGGGTAGGCCTGGTGCCCGACGTCCCACACCAGCCTGTCGTGCGGGGTGTCGAACACGTAATGAAGCGCAATGGTCAGCTCGACCGTGCCGAGCCCGGCGGCGAAGTGCCCGCCCATCTGGCTCACGGTCTCGATCAGGTACTGCCTCAGCTCCTTCGCCACCTGCTCGAGCTCGCTCGGGGGGAGCTTTCGCAGATCGTGCGGCGAGCCGATCGAAGCGAGGAGCGCATACGGCGGGGCGGGCTTCATGCGTGTCAGTCTACCGAAAAACCCGTCAATGGTTTCGGAGCACCAGCCAGTCCGAGATCGAAGCCAGCGGCCCCGGCGCTAGACCCGGCACATCGAGCGCTGCGAGCGCGCGAGCATGCAACTCGTGCATGCGCTCGCGCGCGGCCTCGACGCCTGCAACGGCTGGATACGTCGGCTTGTTGCGCGCCCGATCGGCACCCGTGGGCTTGCCGAGGAGCGTGACGTCCCCTTCCACATCCAGCAGGTCATCCTGGATCTGGAAGGCGAGACCGATCGAGCGGCCGTATTCATCGAGCGCACGCCGTACGGCATCGGGCAGCTCGGGAGCGCAGGCGCCGGCCATCATCACACAGGCATGAATCAAGGCGCCTGTCTTGCGCGCGTGCATCTGCTCCACTTCTTCGATCGCGAGCTCGCGCCCGCTGGCGGCCAGATCGAGGGCCTGGCCGCCGGCCATGCCACTCGTGCCGCTCGCGACCGCGAGCAGGCTCACCAGATCGAGCCTCACACGCGCATCGGCGGGCAGGCCCGGCCCGTTCGCCAGCGTCTCGAACGCAAGCACTTGCAAGGCGTCGCCGGCCAGGATGGCCGTCGCTTCGTCGAATGCCTTGTGGCAAGTGGGACGGCCGCGACGCAGGTCGTCGTCGTCCATCGCCGGAAGATCGTCGTGGATCAGCGAATAAGCGTGGATGAGCTCGACAGCGCAGGCCGCGCCATCGACCTGTGATTCCGGGAGCCCCAAGGCCGCGGCGGTCGCGTAGACGAGGGCTGGGCGGACGCGCTTGCCGCCGCCGAGCACGCTGTATCGGAGGGCTTCGTGCAGCCGCGCGGGAGGCGCGTCGGCGGGCGGCAGCCGGGCGGCGAGCTGTTGCTCGATGCGCGTCTGCCAGTGCTTCAGCAATGCGGCGAAGTCGGGCGCCCGCGCGAGACCTGCCGGCCCCTCAAGCGTCGCGGTCATCGTCGTCCGCATCGAAGGGCGCGGCCTCGAGCTCACCGTTCCGGCGCAGCAAAATCTCGACCTTCTGCTCGGCCTGCTTGAGCGCGTTCTGGCAAACCCGCGTAAGCTCCACTCCGCGCTCGAAGGCCTTCAGGGATTCCTCGAGCGACATCTCGCCGCGCTCGAGCTTCTCGACCAGGGCCTCGAGCTCGGCGAGCGAGCGCTCGAAGTCCAGCGTAGGGGTTTCGCCTGCGTCGGAGGAGGGATTTGAAGTGTTCACTGCGGATGCGAGGAGGGCCGGCCGTTGCGGCGGCGGAAGCTTGCATGCGCGCTCCTTCAGGGTCAATTGGCAATCGATTCCGGCGTGCGATCGCCCGAGTCAAGCGTTGACTTGGGCGGGTGCGAGGACTAGATTTTCGGCCGTCGTTAGACTGTGTCTAACACGGGAAGAGTCCCCCGTTTTCCAGCGAGGATGACTGCTATGAAGAATCTGAAGGGCACGAAGACGGAGCAGAATCTGAAGGATGCGTTCGCGGGCGAGTCCCAGGCGAACCGCCGTTACCTGTACTTCGCGGCCAAGGCCGACGTCGAAGGGTACAACGACGTGGCCGCGGTGTTCCGCTCGACGGCTGAGGGCGAGACCGGCCACGCGCACGGCCACTTGGAGTACCTCGAGGCCGTGGGTGATCCGGCGACGGGTCTGCCGATCGGCGCCACCCAGGCAAACCTGAAGGCGGCGATCGCCGGCGAGACGCACGAGTACACCGACATGTACCCGGGCATGGCGAAGACGGCGCGCGAGGAAGGGTTCGACGAGATCGCCGACTGGTTCGAGACGCTGGCGAAGGCCGAGCGCTCGCACGCCAACCGCTTCCAGAAGGCGCTCGATACGCTTTGAGGAAGGGCGGGGCCGCCGCTGTCGGCGGTCCCGAGTGCCTTTGAGTCCGGCCACCCCCGGTCCGGGGTCTGGGGCCTCGCGCGTGTCGCAAACGATCGCGCGGGGAACCGGGCGCAGGTCGAGGGTGCCTCGATCAACCGCGGCGCCGCGTGCTGACACGTGGCGCCGTCTTGTTCCACACGAGAATGTCGAATCGCACTGCCCCCGGCTCTCGTGAGGGGAGCCTAGAAGCGCCTACGCGCCATCCGCTCGCCTGGAAGGAGCCGGACTTTCTCGACGAGTCGCTCCTGCTAAAGGAGATGGAGCGGATCTTCGACATCTGCCACGGCTGTCGCCGTTGCTTCAGCCTGTGCAATGCATTTCCGACGCTCTTCGAGGCCGTGGATGAGACGCCCACGGGCGAGGTCGAGGGCCTCGACAAGAAGGTCTACTGGGAAGTCGTCGATCACTGTTACCTCTGCGACATGTGCTACATGTCGAAGTGTCCATACGTTCCGCCGCATCCCTGGAACGTCGACTTCCCGCACTTGATGCTGCGCGCCAAGGCCTACAAGTTCAAAAATCATCCAGTTCGGGCGCGCGACAAGATCCTGAGTGCGACGGACAAAGTCGGGACGCTGGCCGGCATTCCCGTGGTGGCCGAGATCGTCAACGCGGTGAACGAAACCGCAGTCGGTCGCAAGGTCCTGGACAAGACGCTCGGCGTGCATCCTGAAGCGCCGGTTCCGCAGTATCACAGCCGCACGTACCGCAAGCGTCACGCGGCGAAAGCTTCGCCGGCGCTGCAAGCCACGCCGGGCGGCGAAACAAAGGGCAAGGTCGTGCTGTTCACGACCTGCTACGCGAACAGAAACGATCCCTCGCTCGGCGAGGACCTCACCGCCGTGTTCGAGCACAACGGCATTCCGGTCACGATCGCCTCGAAAGAGCGCTGCTGCGGGATGCCCAAGCTCGAGATCGGGGACCTCGACACTGTCGAGCGGCTCAAGAACGAGAACGTTCCTGAGCTCGCGCGCCTCGTCGACGAAGGCTGGGACATCGTGACGCCCGTGCCGTCCTGCACGCTCATGTTCAAGCAGGAGCTGCCACTCCTCTTCCCGGACGATGAGCAGGTGCGGAAAGTGCGCGATGCGACGTTCGATCCGTTCGAATACCTGTGGGAGCGCTACAAGGCCGGGCTCCTGCGCACCGATTTCGTACGCAAGCTCGGTACAGTGAGCTACCACGTCCCGTGCCACTTGCGCGTGCAGAATCTCGGGCTCAAGACCCGGGACGTGCTGATGCTGGTGCCCGACACCAAGGTCGAGCCCATCGAGCGCTGCTCCGGCCACAACGGCACTTACGGCGTCAAGCGCGAGTTCCGGGAGGTGTCGATGAAGATCGGCCGGCCCGTCGTGCGCCGCGTGGCCGACTCGGGTGCCGATTTCTATTCGAGCGACTGCCCGATGGCCGGCCGCCAGATCGAATCAGGCCTCGATGGCGCCGAGCGCAGGGAACCCACGCACCCGCTCAGGCTGTTGAGGCTGGCATACGGACTGTAGACGGGATATGACCATGCACTTGCCGAAACTCACGCGTTCGGACCTCATGAGCCTCGAGCAGTACTCGATCGCTCGCAAGGATTTCCGCTCCAAGGTCATTGAGCACAAGCGCAATCGCGTGGTGCCCGTGGGGCCCAATGCCACCTGGTGCTTCGAGGATCAGCTCACGATCCAGTATCAGGTGCAGGAGATGCTGCGCGTCGAGCGCATCTTCGAAGCGAGCGGTATTCAGGACGAGCTCGATGCCTACAACCCGCTGATTCCCGATGGCACCAACTGGAAAGTGACCTTCATGCTCGAGTATCCGGATGTCGACGAGCGGCGTCGCCAGCTCGCCATCCTCAAGGGCATAGAAGACCGCTGCTGGGTGAGAGTCGCCGGTTTCGAGCCGGTCTGGGCGACCGCGGATGAGGACCTCGAGCGCGAGAACGAGGAGAAGACCTCCTCGGTTCACTTCCTGCGCTTCGAGCTGAGCCCGCAGATGCGCGAGCAGGTCAAGGCCGGCGCCGATGTCGCTATCGGCATCGATCATCCCGAGTACCGCCACAGCGTCGATCCGCTGCCGCGCGCGGTCAGGGATTCCCTCGCGAAAGATCTCGTCTAGCTCGCCGCCAGGCGCCCATCGGGCGCGCCACGAATCGCGCTGAAGGAGCGACGCTTGTCATCGCCGCGCAGGCGCTGCGCACGCAGCGCGCGCGGCCTGCCCGCGCCTGCGCTCATCAAGCTCGCCGCTAGCGAGCTACTTTCGGCTAGAATTTCGCGCGGCCTCGCGACGCCTCATCGAAAATTACCCGATCAATCCATAGATGGCAGCTTCCTATACCGCTTCCGACATCGAAGTCCTGAGCGGGCTCGATCCCGTGCGCCGGCGCCCCGGCATGTACACGGACACGAGCCGGCCGAACCATCTGGCGCACGAAGTCATCGACAACTCGGTTGACGAAGCGCTCGCCGGGTACGCCAAGCGCATCGACGTGATCCTGCACAAGGACGGCTCACTGTCGGTGTCCGACGACGGGCGCGGCATGCCCGTGGACATCCATCCGAAGGAGAAGGTGAGCGGCGTCGAGCTGATCCTCACGCGCCTGCACGCGGGCGGCAAGTTCTCCGACAAGAACTATAAGTTCTCCGGCGGCTTG
>DASVCI010000062.1:0-19756 GCA_036381695.1 Steroidobacteraceae bacterium | reverse complement strand
GTGACCAGTGGCTAGAAAGAACGACCGCAACCTGATCGTCGGGCTCGACATCGGCACGTCCAAAGTCGTGGCGATCGTCGGCGAGATGACCAGCGACGGCCAGATCGAAGTGGTCGGGCTGGGCTCGCACCCCTCGCGCGGCTTGAAGCGCGGCGTCGTCGTGAACATCGAGTCGACCGTGCAGTCGATTCAACGCGCTGTCGAAGAAGCCGAGCTGATGGCCGGTTGCGAGATTCATTCCGTGTACACCGGCATCGCCGGCAGTCACGTGCGCAGTCTCAACTCGCACGGCATCGTCGCCATCCGCAACAAGGAGGTGACGTCCGAAGACGTCGAGCGAGTGATCGACGCCGCGCGCGCAGTCGCGATCCCGGCGGACCAGAAGATCCTGCACATCCTCCCGCAGGAGTTCCTGATCGACAGCCAGGAGGGCATCCGCGAGCCGATCGGCATGTCGGGCGTGCGCCTCGAAGCCAAGGTGCACATCGTCACCGGGGCCGAGAGCGCGGCCCAGAACATCGTGAAGTGCGTGCAGCGTTGCGGGCTCGCCGTCGAGGACATCGTTCTTGAGCAGCTCGCTTCCAGCTATGCGGTGCTGGCCGAGGATGAGAAAGAGCTCGGCGTTTGCCTGGTGGATGTCGGCGGCGGCACGACGGACCTTGCCGTGTTCTCCGGTGGTGCGATCCGGCACACCGCGGTGATTCCGATCGCGGGCGACCAGGTGACGAACGACATCGCGGTGAGCTTGCGAACGCCGACGCACCACGCGGAGGAGATCAAGCTGAGATTCGCTTGCGCCTTGTCGCAGCTTGCGAACTCGGACGAGACGATCGAAGTGCCGAGCGTGGGCGATCGCCCGGCGCGCCGGCTTTCGAGGCAGACGCTCGCCGAAGTGGTCGAGCCCCGCTACGAGGAGCTGTTCGCGCTCGTGCGCGAGGAGCTGAGAAGGTCCGGCTTCGAAGAAGTGATCGCGGCAGGCGTGGTGCTGACTGGCGGCAGCTCGAAGATGGAAGGCGCGGTCGAGCTGGCCGAAGAAGTCTTCCACATGCCGGTGCGACTCGGAGTGCCGCAGCACATCACGGGGCTCGTCGATGTGGTGAGCAATCCGATTCATTCGACTGGAGTGGGGCTGCTTCTGTACGGGCGCGAGAACTACTTGCGAGGCAGGCGTGAGCCGCTCGGGGGCGTTCGCACCGTGTGGGAGCGGATGAAGGCTTGGTTTCAGGGGAATTTTTGAATGCCCCCACCCTGACCCTCCCCCGCCTCGCGGGGGAGGGGACCGGGTATCGCGTCCTGACCCTCCCGCGCTTTGCGGGGAGGGGACCGGGTATCGCGTCCTGACCCTCCCGCGCTTTGCGGGGGAGGGGACCGGGGATGTCACCCGGACTCTCCTCCGACTTTCGGCGGAGGGGACGGGAAGTGGGGCACGTGGGGAATGCGGTCGCGCGCGCTGCCCGCAAGCGCACGCGATCGAGGGAACGCAGGCAACGAGACAAGGCGGCCTGCTCGTTCTTCTCCCGCTCGCGGGGGAAGCGCGAAGAAGGGCCAACAGTGGGAAGGGCTGGCTGCGCGTGCAGCCAGAAAGGCTGAAGGTGTAGAGCTGAAAGAGATGTCTCGCTGACATCGAGGGGACTAACGATGTTCGTACTCGCAGATACAGAAAATCAGGGCGCCGTGATCAAAGTGATCGGCGTGGGGGGCGGTGGCGGCAACGCCGTCGCGCACATGCTGACCACCGGCATCGAAGGCGTGGACTTCATTTGCATCAACACCGACGCGCAAGCGCTCAAGCACTCGAAAGTGAAAGTGGCGCTGCAGATCGGCTGCAACATCACCAAGGGGCTCGGCGCCGGCGCCGATCCTGAAGTCGGCCGCCAGGCGGCGATGGAGGATCGCGACCGGATCATCGAGATGATCGAAGGCTCCGACATGCTGTTCATCACTGCCGGCATGGGCGGCGGCACCGGCACGGGCGCGGCGCCTGTGGTCGCGCAGGTGGCCAAGGAGCTCGGCATCCTGACCGTCGCGGTCGTGACCAAGCCGTTCGACATGGAAGGCAGCAAGCGCCTCGGCTCGGCCGAGCGCGGCATCGCCGAGCTCAGCAAGTACGTCGACTCGCTGATCACGATCCCGAATCAGAAGCTGCTCACCGTGCTCGGCGGCGATGTCACGCTGCTCGATGCGTTCAAGGCGGCGAACCAGGTGCTGCAAGGCGCTGTCCAAGGGATCGCCGAGCTGATCACGCGCCCGGGCATGATCAACGTCGACTTCGCGGACGTGCGGACCGTGATGGCCGAAACTGGCATGGCGATGATGGGCTCGGGCTCGGCCCGCGGAGAGAATCGCGCCCGCGAGGCTGCCGAGGCTGCCGTCTCCAGCCCGCTGCTCGAGGACGTAAATCTTTCAGGCGCGCATGGCTTGCTGATCAACGTGACCGCGGGCATGGACCTGCGCACGAGCGAGTTCAGCACGGTCGGTGACACCGTCAAGCAGTACGCCTCCGAGGATGCGAACGTCGTGGTCGGCTGCGTCATCGATCCGGAGATGCAGGACGAAATCCGAGTCACCGTCGTGGCGACGGGTATCGGCCGTCCGGTGGCCGGCCAGCAACCGCACGAGGCGAACCGCCGGATGACGGCAATCGCCGGAGGCCGGGGTCACAGAGTGCCGACGCTGGACGAGCTGCACGTTCCGACCTACATCCGCAATCAGCGCGACCCGCAGGCGTTGAGCCCGCGACGCGCGGTCGGCGATGGTCTGAGCGCGGACGATGCTTCGCTCCTCGACATCCCGGCGTTCTTGCGGCGGCAGGCTGACTGAGCTGAGCGCGTAAGCCCAAGGCCGCGGGGTGATCGCGGCCACGAATCGTCGGCTCTCGGTGCGTCCCCCGCCGAGAGCCGTGCGTTCGTCTTTAAGGAATCGTGAGACCAAGGCATCGCAGCAACCGCGGTGCCTGGGTGGGACTTTCATGGATTGTCTTATTAATGTAGCCCCGCGGGCGGGGTCTCAAAGCAACGGGACGAGCGAAAGCCCGAGGCCTTCGCTTGTGCGAGGGGGGCCGCGGTGCTAGGTTGCGCCCGCTTTCACTATGGAGCAGCGTTTTTGATGGGTTCGAGGCAGAGGTCAGGGAGCGCAGGGCAGGCGGGGCTCGGGCAGATCCGGGCAGCCGTCGGTCTACGTACCCGGCTTGCGCCCGTGCCGTCTCGGCTTCAGGGCCCGGAGCGCCCATAACCATGCTCCGCCAACGCACCCTCAAGAACACCATTCGCGCCACCGGCGTGGGTCTGCACTCCGGGAAAAAGGTGCTGATGGTTCTGCGTCCCGCACCGCCCGACACCGGAGTGATCTTCCGGCGGACCGATCTGGATGAGCCCGTCGAGGTGCGGGCTCATGCCGAGAATGTCGGGGATACGATGCTAGGGACCACGCTGATGAACGGCGACGTCCGCGTCGCTACGGTCGAGCATCTGTTATCGGCTTTCGCGGGCCTCGGCCTCGACAATGTCTACGTCGATCTCTCGGCCGAGGAAGTGCCGATCATGGACGGGAGCGCCGGCCCCTTCGTGTTCCTGTTGCAGTCGGCCGGCATCGTCGAGCAGCCGGCGCCCAAGCGCTTCGTCCGGATCCTGAAGTCGATCCAGGTCGAGGACGGCGAGAAGTGGGCGCGCTTCGATCCGCACAACGGCTTCAAGGTGAACTTCGAGATCGAGTTCGACCATCCGATCTTCAGGAAGCGCGCGCAGACCGCCTCGATGGATTTCTCGACCACTTCGTTCCTCAAGGAAATCAGCCGTGCGCGCACGTTCGGCTTCATGCGCGACCTCGAGTTCATGCGCTCGAAGAATCTCGCGCTCGGCGGCACGATGGACAATGCGATCGTGCTCGATGACTACCGGGTGCTGAACGAGGATGGGCTGCGCTACGAGGACGAGTTCGTCAAGCACAAGATCCTGGATGCGATCGGCGATCTGTACCTGCTTGGACGGAGCCTCATCGGCGAGTTCAGCGGCTACAAGTCGGGCCACGCGCTCAACAACAAGCTCCTGCGCACGCTCATCCACACGCCGGATGCCTGGGAGGAGGTCACCTTCGACGACGTGAAGGACTCGCCGATCTCCTATGTCCCGGCCGCGGCAATGGTGACGGCGTAACGGCGCGTCCCGCTCGCGATTCTCACCCGCTGAAAAGAGGACCGGAGGCTCAGCTGCAGTCAGGGCTGCGAGTCGCCCGGGTCCTGCCTCCTTCCCACCCGCACCTTCAATTTTGTGAAGCGCGTCTCACCGGCGGCGCGCAGCGCCTCGAAGAGCGCTTGTTGCGCATAGCGGATGCGCGGGCACCACACAGCGGCATCGGCCAGTACCACCAGGGTCTCGCCCCGATAAGTCGCTGATATGACGTGATCTTTCTCCGGCCCGGGCAGGCTCTGGCGGACCCGTTCGGCCAGCTCGACGTTGGCCTCGATGCGCCTTTCGAGCCTGGAGAGGAGGGGTCCCAGCCCCTCCGAGAGCCGCTTGAAGCCTTGAGACATAGACTGAAATTCCGGGCCCGGGATGAAACTGTGAGGTCTAACCGCTTGATCTTTTGTCGGTCGATTCTGCATAGTCGCCCTTGACTGCAAAGGGCAAACCCGTCGAAAGGCGGGGACGCAAAGCCACCGGTCTACGGTCGGAGCACGGCTACGATAGCGGGGTTGCCAGGATGTACAACACGAACATCGGGTTTTACGTCCACCTCTTGTTTGATTGAACTTAACTTGCCGTTCGGCCGTTGGGGCCAGCGGCTGTCAGGACTTTTTTCGCGGGTTTTCTGCGGTTTTGACGGCAGACGCGGAGTGACGCGGTGAACGACAACTTGACGATCGGCCATGCGGCCGGAGCCGTGGCAGCCGCGCTTTGCGCCCGACGGCATTCGAGAGGCTGACCCGATGAACGTCATCGTCTTCTCCAAGCGCTTAGGGCGAACCCGGCAATTCGAGCTCGGTCGCCCGCTGGCCCTGACGGTGACGATAGGAATCGTAGTCGCGGTGCTCTCCGCCGCGGCGTTTCTCGGTTATCAGTTCGGACGAAGCGGCGCTTCCCTGGAACCCGCCGCACAGGTGCTCGAATGGGGCGCCACCCTCGAGCAGCAGCGGGCCCAGATCAGCCGTGCCCGACGCGAGCTTCAGGAACGGCTCGATGCGCTCGCCGGGCGAGTCGGCCAGATGAACGCGCACATGATCCGCCTCGATGCGCTCGGCCGTCGGCTCACCGAGATGGCCAATCTCGACAAAGGCGAATTCAACTTCGAGGCCGAGCCCGCGGTCGGTGGACCGGAAGGCGTAGTCGAAGGCGCCGTCGCCACCGCGCCGGATCTCACCGCGATGCTCGACAATCTCGCGCAGCAGATTCGCGATCGGGAGCGGCAGCTCAGCGTGCTCGAGAGCCTGATCTCCACGCGCAATCTCAGCCGTCAGATCGTTCCCGGCGGGCGCCCGGTGACGCAGGGCTGGATCTCTTCTTATTTCGGCCAGCGCGCCGATCCGTTCACCGGCCGCACGGCCTTCCATCGGGGCATCGATTTCGCTGGCCCCTCCGGCGCGGAAGTCGTCGCTGTCGCCTCAGGGGTCGTGACTTACGCGAAGGAGCGCTTTGGTTACGGCAAGACGGTCGAGATCAACCACGGAAACGGCTATGTCACGCGGTACGCCCACAATCAGCGCGTGCTCGTTTCGCTCGGAGACACGGTGCAGAAAGGCCAGCCCGTTGCCCTGATGGGCTCGACAGGCCGCTCCACCGGCCCGCATCTGCACTTCGAGGTGCTGAAGCAGGGCCGCGCCGTCGATCCGATGAGCTTCGTCAGGCGGTAAGACCCTGGGCCTGTCCCGGCCTGGTCGGGTCAAAGTCTGAAATTCCCCACGCCCCTGCCTCTTGCTTTCCGTACGGCCGGCGCAAGCTAGAGCCGAGGCTTAAGGCCGAAAGCGACTGCTGAGCCGGGGGCTTGCGAGGCCCCGGCAACGGCCCACCGGCCTCGGGCGAGCCGCGCAGTGTCGCGGGCTTTAGGCCAGCGGGCGTCGAGCCCTTTACAATAACCTCCTTTTTTGCCCCCGGAGTGAAGCGTGGCGAATTGGCTCACCCAGCTGTTTGGCAGCCGCAATCAGCGGCTCCTGAACAGCTACAACAAGATCGTCGTGCGCACCAACGCCCTGGAGGAGAGCTTCAGGGCGTTGAGCGACGAGGAGCTCAGGGCGCGGACAGTGCTGTTCCGCGAGCGCCTCGATAAAGGCGAGAGCCTCGACGATCTCATTCCCGAAGCATTCGCCGCGGTGCGCGAGGCCGCCCGCCGGACGCTCGGGCTCAGGCACTTCGACGTACAGCTGATCGGCGGCATCGCGCTCCATCAAGGCAAGATCGCCGAGATGCGCACCGGCGAAGGCAAGACGCTGGTCGCGACGCTCGCGGCGTACCTCAATGCGTTGCCCCGCAAGGGCGTGCACGTCGTCACCGTCAACGAGTACCTGGCCCAGCGCGACGCCGACTGGATGGGCCCGGTCTACCGCTTCCTCGGCCTGACTGTCGGCGTGATCAAGAGCGGACAGACGCCCGAAGAGAAGCGCGCTGCCTATGCCTGCGACATCACTTACGGCACGAACAACGAGTTCGGCTTCGACTATCTGCGCGACAATCTGGCATTCCGGCTCGAGGATCGCGTGCAGCGCGGCCTCACCTACGCGATCGTCGACGAGGTCGACTCGATTCTGATCGACGAGGCGCGCACTCCGCTCATCATCTCGGGGCCGGCCGAGGAGAGCACCGAGCTCTACATCAAGATCAACGAGCTCGTGCCGCGGCTCAAGCGCCAACAGACCGAAGATGGCGAGGGCGACTACTGGGCGGACGAAAAGACGCGCCAGGTCCACCTCTCGGACGCCGGGCACGAGCATGCCGAGCAACTCATCGCCGAAGCCGGCCTGTTGCAGCCGGGCGAAAGCCTGTACGACGCCGCCAACATCAGGTTGATGCATCACCTGAACGCGGCGCTGCGGGCCCATGCGCTGTACCACCGCGATGTCGAGTACATCGTGCGCAATGGCGAGGTCATCATCGTCGATGAGTTCACCGGCCGCACGATGCCGGGCCGGCGCTGGTCGGACGGTCTGCACCAGGCCATCGAAGCGAAGGAAGGCGTGCGCGTGCGCGAGGAGAACCAGACGGTCGCCTCGATCACGTTCCAGAACTATTTCCGCATGTACTCGAAGCTCGCCGGCATGACCGGCACGGCGGACACCGAAGCGTACGAGTTCCAGTCGATCTACGGCCTCGAAGTCGTCGTCATTCCGACGCATCGGCCGATGATCCGCCAGGATCACGCGGACCTCGTCTATCTCACGCAGAAGGACAAATTCGCCGCGATCATCGAGGACATCAAAGATTGCGTCGCGCGCGGCCAGCCGACGCTGGTCGGCACGACCTCGATCGAGACTTCGGAGTTCCTCTCGAAGCTCCTGCAGAAGGAGAAGATCCCGCACCAGGTGCTGAACGCCAAGCACCACGAGCGAGAGGCCGCGATCGTCGCGCAAGCGGGTCGTCCCGGCGCGGTGACGATCGCGACCAACATGGCGGGCCGCGGCACCGACATCGTGCTCGGCGGCAATCTGGAAGCCGAGCTGGCTGAGATCGATCCCGCGGACGAAGCCGCGCGCCAGCGCGCGCGGGAGGAGTGGCAGAAGCGGCACGATGCCGTGGTCGCCGCCGGCGGCCTGCACATCATCGGCACCGAGCGGCACGAATCCCGCCGCATCGACAACCAGTTGAGAGGCCGCGCGGGACGCCAGGGCGATCCGGGATCGAGCCGGTTCTATCTCTCGCTCGAAGACAACTTGATGCGCATCTTCGGCGACCCCGAGCGCACCAAGCGGTGGCTCCAGACGGCCGGAATGAAGGAGGGCGAGGTCATCGAAAGCCGCATGCTCTCCCGGCAGATCGAGCGGGCGCAGCGCAAAGTCGAGGCGCACAACTTCGATGCCCGCAAGAACCTGCTCGAGTACGACGACGTTGCGAACGACCAGCGCAAGGTCATCTATCAGCAGCGCACCGAGCTCATGGAGGCGGAGGATGTCGCGGAGGCGATCGCCGGCATCCGCCACGAAGTGGTGAACACGATCATCGATCGATTCATCCCGCCGAAGAGCCCCGAGGAGATGTGGGATCTCGAGGGCCTCAGGCAGGCGATCGAGAAGGATTTCCTGGTGCCGATCGAGCCGAAGGCGTGGCTCGAGGCCGACAGCGAGCTCAACGAAGAGGCCCTGCGCGAGCGCATCGTCAAGGAGATCGAGCGTGCCTACGAGGCGAAAGTCGAGCAGTACGGCGCGCCGATCATGCGGCATTTCGAGAAGCAGATCATGCTGCACCAGCTCGATCTGCATTGGCGCGAGCACCTCGCGGCGATGGATTACCTGCGCCAGGGCATTCACCTGAGGAGCTACGCGCAGAAAAACCCGAAACAGGAATACAAGCGCGAGGCGTTCGAGCTCTTCAGCACCATGCTCGAGCGCATCAAGCACGACACGGTCTCGATGCTCTCGCGCATGCAGCTCAGAACGCAGGCCGAGATCGATGCGGAAGAGCAGGAGCGTCAGCGCCGGCTCGCGCGCGCCATGCAGTTCCAGCACGCCGCGCCCGAGCAGATCAGCGCGCCCGAGCCGCAGGGTCCGCTCGCCCAGCCCGAGCGCCCGGTCGAGCCGGTGGCCACGTTCGTTCGCGAGACCAGGAAGGTCGGTCGCAACGAGCCGTGTCCCTGCGGTTCAGGGAAGAAGTACAAGCACTGCCACGGCGCGCTCGCCCGGCAAGGGTAGCTGATCGTCGCCCGCGCGCCGCGCGGGCCCTGGCATGCCCGATTCCGCAAACATTCGAGTCATCCACGTCGTAGCCGGCGCGTTGTTCGACGCCGCCGGCCGCGTGCTCCTCGCCCAGCGCCCGGCCGGCAAGCACATGGCGGGGCAGTGGGAATTTCCCGGCGGCAAGCTGGATGAGGGCGAGACGGCGCTCGAGGCGCTCAAGCGCGAGCTCCTCGAGGAGCTCGGCATCGAAGTGCAGGGCGGGCAAGCGCTGATCGCGTACGAGCACAGCTATCCGGATCGCCGCGTGCTGCTCGATCTGTGGCTGGTCACGAGCTACCGCGGCGAGCCGCAGCCGCTCGACGCCGCCGCGCTCAAGTGGGTGGCGCTCGAGGAGCTCGACTCGGCCGGCTTGCTCGAGGCCGATCGCCCGATGATCCCCGTCTTAAGGCGCGCCCGCGCGCTCGCTCGAGGCTGATCGGCGTTTCAGCTCCCGCTCGAAGAAGCTCAGCACGAGCTCGTAGTAATGCCGGCCCATGGCCGGCATTCGGATGAGCCCATGCTTGCCGCCGGGATAGGTCATCAGCTCGAACAGCAAGCCTTTCGACTGGAGCTTCTGCATCAGCATCGTGCTGTGCGTGAAGAGCACGTTGTCGTCAGCCATGCCGTGCACCAGCAGTAGCCGACCCTTCAACGCGTCCGCGTACGGCAATACGGCGCTCGACTCGTATCCTTGCGCGTTCGTCGTCGGCAAGCCGAGATAGCGCTCGGTGTAATGCGTGTCGTACAGGCGCCAATCGGTCACTGGCGCGCCGGCGACGCCCGCCTTGAACGCATCGGTCGTCGTGAGCGCCATTAGCGTCATGTAGCCGCCGTAGCTCCAGCCCATGATCCCGATCCGATCGGGGTCCACGAACGGCAGGCTCTTCAGGTACTCGACGCCGCGAAGCTGATCCTCGATCTCGATCTTCCCCAGCCTGCCCGCGATGCTCGACTCGAAGCGCTCGCCTCGAAAGGCGGAGCCGCGATTGTCGAGCGAGAAGACGACGAAGCCGTGCTGAGCCAGGAGCTGCCTGAAGAAGCCCTGGGCGGCCCGCGCTCCGCCCATCCAATCCTTGCGCACGTATTGCGCGTGCGGTCCTCCGTATACATCGACGATCACCGGATAGCGCTGCCCCGCTTGCATGCGGGCGGGCTTGATGAGCCGGTAATAGAGCGGCTCGCCGTCGGCGGCGGGAATCGAGCCGAACGTTTCCGGGACGTGATCGGCGGCAAAAGGATGGTACGGATGCTCGCTGTCGAGAGCATTGCGGACCAGCCAGTGCCGCACCGTCCCATCGAGCGCGCGCAAGCTGGCGCTCGGCGGCTGCTCGGGGGAGGAAAAGATGTCGAGATAGACACGCCCGCCGGGCGCGAGCGTCGCCTGGTGCACGCCGGGCTCGCGCGAGACTCGCTGGACTGTTTGCGGATCACGCGTGTCGAGCGTAGTGAAGTACAGGTGCCGCTCGAGCGGTGAGGCTTTGGTGGCGAGGAAGTACACGCGCCCGCGCGCTTCATCGACGCCGACCAGACCGTCTTCGGTGCCATCGCCGACCACCATCCACTCGCCAGCCGTCAACTGGCGGATCAGGCCTCCTTCTGCATCGTACAGATACAAATGCTTGTAGCCGGAGCGGCGTGAGCTCCAGATGAAGGCGGAGCGGCGCTCGAGGAAATGCAGATCATCGTGCAGCTCCACCCAGTGCGGGCTCGTCTCCGTCAGCAGCACGCGCGCGGCGCCGGTCTTCGCCTCGACTTTCATGAGATCCAGGCGCTTCTGATCGCGCGTCTGTCTCTGGACCAGCAAGTGTCGCGAATCGGGAAACCAGTTGACGCGCGCGAGATAGCCATCGGCCAGCTCGAGCCGCACGTCCGTGACCGACCCGGATTCGAGCTCCAGCACTTTGAGCTCCACCCGCGTGTTGGCGGTTCCGGCGGCCGGATATCGCTGGCGATACATGCGAGCGCCGTCGGCGTTGATCTCGAACCGCTCGACTTCCTGCACCGGCGAGTCATCGATGCGAGTGTAGGCGATCGACGACTCGTCCGGCGCCCACCAGTAGCCGGTGTTGCGGCCCATCTCCTCCTGGGCGACGAACTCGGCCACGCCGTTCTGGACCAGGCCTTCGCCGTCGCTCGTGAGGGCTCGCTCGACCCCGCTCTCGAGATCGATCACGAACAGATCCTGGTCGCGAATGAAGCTGACGTAACGGCCGCCGGGCGAGAAGCGGGCGTCGGTCTCGTACGACTCGTTCGTCGTCAGGCGCGTCACTGGGCGGTCCCTCGCGCCCAGATCGTAGACGTACAGCTCGCCTCCCAGGGGGATCAGGAGCCGACGACCGTCCGGGGCGAACTCGTATTCGACGATGCCGCGGAGCGACGCTGTCCGTTGCCGTTCCCGACGGGCTTCCTCCTCTTGCGACAGGCGCTCCTCGCCAGTGACGATCGAGCGCGAGTCGACCAGGAGCCTTGCGCGGCCCGTGCGCGTGTCGAACGCCCACAAATCGAGCTGATCCTTGTCGTCCTCCTTGCCTTGCAGGTACGTGACGTAGCGCCCATCGGGCGAGAACTTCGGATTTCTGAGCCGCGGGCCGCTCAGGTCAGGTGCCGCGAAAATGCGCTCCACCGTGAGCGGCTCGGCAAGGAGCCCAGGGGATGCAAGCGTTGCGAAGAGCGAACAGAGCAGAACAGTTGTATACCGCATGAGACGACGCGCCTGACCGATCGCGCGACGTTACACTACCGCTCCTTTCCGAATCGAGAGAGATCGCATGAGACGCTGGCCCACGCTCCTCGTCCTGACGCTCATCTCAGGCTGCAGCGTCGAGTCCACCCACCGGGCGGAGGAGTCCGGCCTGGCCTATCCGCCGACGAAGCGGGTCGATCAGGTCGATGTCTACCATGGCACGCGCGTGGCGGATCCTTACCGGTGGCTCGAAGATCTCGACAGCGCCGAGACGCGCGCGTGGGTCGACGCCCAGAACGCGCTCTCGCAGCCCTATCTCGAAGCGATCCCGGCGCGCGAACGGATCAAGCAGAGGCTCACCGAGCTGTGGAACTACGAGCGCTATGACATTCCGGTCAAGCGCGGCAACCGCTACTTCTATCTGCGCAACGATGGTCTGCAGAACCAGAGCGTGCTGTATGTGGCGGAGGGATTGGAGGCGCCCGGGCGTGTACTGCTCGATCCGAACACGCTGAGTGAGGACGCCACGATCGCGCTCGGGGAGTTCGTCCCGAGCCCGGATGGAAAGCTCGTGGCGTACAGCCTCTCCGACGGAGGCAGCGACTGGCGCACCTGGCACATCCGGAACGTCGAGACGGGCGAGGACCTGCCGGACGTGCTCAGGTTCATCAAGTTCGTGCCGGTCGCCTGGACGGCCGATTCCCGCTCGCTCTACTACGCGCGCTATCCGAGCCGGCCGGACGGCTCGGGCGATGACACCAAGCAGCGCGAGGTGTACTGGCACAAGCTCGGCGAGCCGCAGGAGCACGACCAGCGCGTGTTCAAAGTCACCGACCATCCGACCCGCAACCCTTACGTCGAGATCTCCGACGACGGGCGCTATCTCATCATCTGGCTCTACGACGGCTCGCAATCGACCGGCATCTATTACCGCACGCTCGGCCCGGATGGAGCGCCCTCGAGCGAGGTCGTGCGGCTGATCGACTCGTTCGATGCGAGATATCTCTTCGTCGGCGAGCTCGACGATGTGTTCTACGTGCTCACCAACCTCGAGGCGCCCAACAGCAAGCTTCTCGCCATTGCGGCCGCTTCGGCCTCGCGCGAGAGCTGGCGCACCGTCATCCCGGAGGGGCAGTACGCTTTCGACGGGGCGACGATCGTCGGCCGAAGGATCTTCGCGCAGCTGCTCAAGGACGCCCACTCGCTGGTGAAGGTCTACGACCTCACCGGACGCGAGCTGTACGACGTCGAGCTTCCCGGCCTCGGGCAGGCGTCCGGCTTCTTCGGCGATTCTGACGATCGCGAGACCTTCTTCGCGTACACGGATTTCCTGACGCCCACTTCGATCTTCCGCCTCGACATCGCGAGCGGGCGAGTCAGCACTTTCCGGGCGCCGCGGCTGCCGATCGACACCAGCGGGTACCTTACCGAGCAGGTGTTCTATCGCAGCAAGGACGGAACGCGCGTGCCGATGTTCATCACGCGCAAGCGGGACTTCGTCAAGGACGGGCAAGCGCCGACGATGCTCTACGGCTACGGCGGGTTCAACATCGCCATGCAGCCCTCCTTCAGCGTCCCGGTCCTCGTGTGGCTCGAGATGGGAGGCGTGTACGCGGTGGCGAACCTGCGCGGCGGAGGCGAGTACGGCGAGGACTGGCACACGGCCGGAACGAAACTGCAAAAGCAAAACGTCTTCGATGATTTCATCGCCGCGGCCGAGTGGCTGATTTCCGAGAAGTACACGTCCACGCCGAAGCTCTCGATCCGGGGTCGCAGCAACGGCGGCTTATTGGTGGGAGCGACGCTGACGCAGAGGCCGGACTTGTTCGGCGCTGCTTTGCCCGCCGTCGGCGTGCTCGACATGCTGCGGTATCACACGCCCAGCTCGAACGCCCGACAGTGGTCGAGCGATTACGGGCTGAGCGAGAACGAAGCGCAGTTCCGGGCGCAATACGCATACTCGCCCGTACACAATGTGCGACCCGGAACGTGCTATCCGCCCACTCTGGTGACGACGGCGGTTCGGGACGATCGCGTCGTGCCCTGGCACAGCTACAAGTTCACCGCTGCCTTGCAGGCGGGCCAGGGCTGTGCGAGCCCCATTCTCTTGCGAGTCGAGACGAGAGCCGGCCACGGGGCGGGCAAGCCCGTGTGGATGCAGATCGAAGATTTCGCCGACCAGTGGGCGTTCCTGGTGAAGGCGCTCAGGATGCAGGGGACGTTCGCGAGCCCGAGCCTGACGGCGGGGCAATGAGCGCCTCGCCGCTCAGTCGCCGCTTTCCTCAGGCCCGGACTCTGGCAGCTCGCCCGCCTCTCCGGGGATGGAGCGCTGGCCTGAAGCCCACGCGCCCAGGTCGATGAGCTTGCATCGCTCGCTGCAGAACGGGCGAAACGCAGACTCCTCGGACCACTCGACCTCTCGGCCGCAGGTGGGGCATCGAACGGTGGTCATGACTCGGTAACGCGAAGCGCCCTGCGCTGTTCCTTCAGGTGCAGACCGTAAGAAGAAACTGCACGTCCTCGTGCGTCTGTGTCGGTCGCACGCTGACGTCGTTCCACTTGAGGAAGCGGATGCTGCAGCGGTGATGGCTGCCGCTGATCTCGGGAAACAAGTCCGTTTCCGCGGGCAGGGTGATCCTGAGGAGCTGACCGGGATGCTCGCGCTCGAATGCGAGCTGGAACTGTCCTCCCGTCGCCGTCTCCTGCCGGGGCCGCGCCGTCTGGCGAGTGAGCCACAAAAGCTCCGTCACCGCATCGCAGAGCGGGCGGATGGTGGACATCCAGTCGTTGAACGCCGCGGCCCGCACCGGGAACGGCCGATCGAGCCAATGGCGGTAGTCCGGCAGGTCGAACTCGCACGTCCCGCCCGGAATGCTGCTGCGATGCTTGATTGCATTCAGGAACTCCGAGTCCCTCAGGCGCTGCATGAAGAGCGCCCCGGCGGAATTGAGCTCGGTGCGGAGTCTCGCAAGATTCGACAGCACCGCACGCAGCCGCGAGCTGTCGACGCCCGGCCGCGATTGGAAGTCCTGCATGATCGTCATCTGGCGCTCGAGCTCCTTGAGCACTTCGCTGCGAATGTCGCCGCGCGCCGTGATCGCCATGATCTCGAGGAGCGAGCCGACCGCGGCGCGTGTCGACCAGGCATCCTCCTTCTCCTCGTGATAGAGGGTCTGCTGGTAGAGAAAGTCCAGGCGCAGGAACGTGCGCATCCGCTCGTTGAGCGGCTGCTCGTACACGGTCCCTGCGGCGGCCGGGGCCGCAGCTTGTGAAGTGTTGTCGCGCGAGGCCATCACGCTGATTGTGAAGCAGTCGCGCGCGGTTTAAAAACCCTTTTTTGTCGGGTGGGCCCCCGGTCGCTTCCCCGAAGATTCGCCGCTCGCCGCAAGGTCGACGAGCGGGCGGGGCGGGATGCCGCGGCCCAATCAGGCCGGCTCGATGTTCCAGCGTGATTGCATTCCGCGACGAGCTGGCGAGCCGGAACCGACCGGCTGAGGCTCGCGTTTCGAGTTGCTGCCTCCAGCCGGGCCTTCCACGACATGCGCTATCTCGCGCTGTGCTGTGACTATGATGGAACCCTCGCTCGACACGGCCGCGTCGATGAGCCGACGCTGGCGGCGCTCGAGCGGCTGCGCAAGTCCGGCAGGCGCCTCGTGCTCGTGACCGGTCGCGAGCTCGATGACTTGAAGCGCGTCTTCCCGCCCCTCGAGCTCTTCGATCGCATCGTCGCCGAGAACGGCGCGTTGATCTATCGGCCGGCCACTCGGGAGGAGCGCCTGCTCGGCGAAGCGCCGCCCGCGAGCTTCGTGGATAAGCTCGTTGCACGGGGCGTGCAACCGCTTTCGGTCGGGCGGGTGATCGTGGCGACTTGGGAGCCGCACGAGAAGGCGGTGCTCGAGACGATCCGCGAGTGCGGTCTGGAGCTGCAGCTCATCTTCAACAAGGGCGCGGTGATGGTGCTTCCGGCCGGCGTCAACAAGGCGGTCGGGCTCGAGGCGGCGCTGAGCGAGCTGAATCTCTCGCCTCACAATGCGGTCGGTATCGGCGATGCCGAGAACGATCACGCGTTCCTCGGCATTTGCGAATGCTCGGTCGCCGTCGCCAACGCGCTGCCGTCCGTCAAGGAGAAGGCGGACATCACCACGTTCGCCGATCATGGCGCCGGGGTGATCCAGCTCATAGATGAGTTGCTCGCCGACGATCTGGCGAGCCGCGAGAGCCTGCTGACCCGTCACGACATCGTGCTCGGCAGGACGGAGCGTGGGGAGCTCGTGGGGCTCTCGCCGTACAGCGTGAGCGCGCTGATCGCAGGCACTTCCGGCGGCGGGAAATCCACCGTCGCGGCCGGGCTGGTCGAGCGCCTGCGCGCCAAGGAGTACAGCTTCTGCATCATCGACCCGGAGGGCGATTACGACAGCCTCGATTCCACGATCGTGCTCGGCGACCCCGGACACGCGCCCAGCCTCGAAGCTTGCGAGCAGCTCCTCGCCCAGCGCGACGAGAACGCGGTCATCAACCTGCTGGGATTGAAATTCGACGACCGGCCTCGCTTCTTCATGAGCCTGTTCTCCCGCATTCGCGACCTGCGCTCGCGCACCGGCCGGCCGCACTGGCTCATCGTCGACGAGGCGCATCACGTGCTCCCGGCCGATTGGCAGCCCGCCGACTCGACGCTTCCCGACGGCCTGCAAGGCGTGGTGATGGTCACCGTCAGCCCGGGGTTGATTGCGCGGCCTGTCCTGCGGGCGATCGACACATTGATCGTGCTTGGAGAGGAGCCGGCGCGCATGTACCGCGAATTCACCGACGCGAACCGACTCCCCGCGATCGAGATGCCGGCTGAGGCGCTTCCCTCCGGCACGGCGCTGGTATGGAGCAAGGCTTCCCGGGCCGATCCTGTCCAGGTGCGCATCGAGCCGGGCAAGCTCGAGAGGCGACGACATCTGCGCAAGTACGCCGAAGGCGCCCTGCCCGAGGACCGCAGCTTCTATTTCCGCGGCCCCGAGGAAAAGCTGAACCTGCGCGCCCACAATCTCATCCAGTTCATGGAGCTGGCGGACGGGGTCGATGATGGGACTTGGCTCCATCATCTGCGTCAGGGCGAGGTCTCGCAGTGGCTGCGCAATGCCATCAAGGACGAGTCGCTGGCCGAGCGAGTGGCCGCTATAGAAAGGAACGATTCCCTGGATCCGACGGTCTCACGCCGCAAGATCCGCGAGTTGATCGAGGCCAGCTATACGCTGCCGGCCAATCAGGCCTGACGGTCAGGTCCGAGGGCGTTTCGTGCTCGTATACATTGTGGCACGAGCGCTGGCGGCTCTTGAGGAATACGCGCGCTTCTGCAAACCTGCCCGATCTGCGCCGGCAGTTGCCGGCCCACTCAGGATTTCCTAATGACCCGATCCATCGCTCTCGCCGTCGCGCTCCTCGCCGTGACAGGCTTCGCCTTCGGACAATCCATGAAACACACGAGCACGACGTCTTTGTCCCCGGACAACCCGTTCGCGCGCGTCAGCCCGCTTCCGTATCAGACTCCGCCGCTCGACAAAATCAAGAACGAGCACTTCGGCCCGGCGCTCCTCGCCGGCATGGCCGAGCAGCTGAAGGAGATGGAGGTTATAGCGAACAATCCCGAGCCGCCCACCTTCGAGAACACGATCGTGGCGATGGAGCGTTCGGGACAGCTCCTGAGCCGGGTGAACGCGGTGTTCGGCAATCTCGCTTCTTCGAACACCAATCCCGAGATCGAGCAGTTGCAGACCGAGATGTCGCCCAAGCTCTCGGCGCACATGGATGCGATCTTTCTGAATCCCAAGCTGTACGCGCGCGTGCGGACGCTGTACGACAAGCGCGCCTCGCTCGGGCTCGACCCGGAAGCGCTGCGCCTGCTCGAGCGCTATCACACCATGTTCGTGCGGTCCGGCGCGCAGCTTTCGCAGGCGGACAAGGCGAAGCTGCGCCAGTTGAACGAGCGCATCTCCGCGCTGACCACCGAGTTCCGCCAGCTCGTGCTGAAGGCCACCAACGCCGGCGCGCTGGTGATCGACAAGCGCGAGGAGCTCGAGGGCTTGAGCGATGAGCAGATCGCGGTGGCGGCCGAGGCAGCCAAGGCACGTGGCCTCGAGGGGAAATGGGTGATTGCGCTCGCCAATACGACCGTGCAGCCCGCGCTCTCGCAGCTGAAGAACCGGGCTGTGCGCGAGCGCCTGTATCGCGCCTCTATCAGCCGTGGCTGGGGCGGCGAGTTCGACACGACGGGAAAGATTGCCGAAATCGTCAAGCTCCGGGCTGAGCGCGCAAAGCTTCTCGGCTACGAGCATCACGCTGCGTACATTCTGGAGGACGAGACGGCTGGCACCGCCCAGGCGGTCAACGACATGTTGAAGAAGCTTGCGCCGGCCGCAGTCGCCAACGCCAGGAGGGAGGCGGAGGAGATCCAGAAGGTGATCGACGCCGAGGCGAAGGCGAACGGCACCGCACCCTTCAAGCTCGAGCCCTGGGATTGGGATTACTACGCCGAGAAGGTGCGCAAGGCGAAGTATTCGTTCGACGAGTCGCAGGTCCGGCCGTATTTCGAGATGGATCGGGTGCTGCGCGACGGGGTGCTGTTCGCCGCGCACGAGCTGTACGGCATCAGCTTCAAGGAGCGCAAGGACATCCCGGCTTATCAGGAAGACGTACGGGTGTTCGAAGTGTTCGACGCGGACGGCTCCGCGCTCGGCCTGTTTTTCGTCGATTGGTATGCGCGCAGCAACAAGCGGGGCGGCGCGTGGATGAATACGTTCGTCGATCAGTCGCGGCTCCTCGGTACCAAGGCTGTGGTGCTCAACAATCTCAACATTCCGAAGCCGCCCAAAGGTCAGCCGACGCTTCTCACGTTCGACGAGGTGACCACGGCGTTCCATGAGTTCGGCCACGCCGTGCATGGCTTGTTCTCCGACGTGAAGTACCAGACCTTCTCCGGCACGAACGTGCCTCGTGACTTCGTCGAGTACCCCTCGCAGTACAACGAGATGTGGGCCTACGATCCGCGCATCCTCGCGAACTACGCCAGGCACTATCAGACCGGCGAGCCCATGCCGAAGGAGCTGCTGGACAGGGTGATGTCGACGCGCAAGTTCAACCAGGGCTATGCGACGACCGAGTACCTCGCGGCCGCGATCCTCGATCAAGCCTGGCACCAGTTGCCTGCCGGCCAGACACCCTCGCAGGCGCAGGTCGAGAAGTTCGAGAAGGAGGCGCTCAAAGCCGCCGAAATCGACTTCGCACCGGTGCCGCCCCGGTATCGCTCAACGTACTTCTCCCACACCTTCGCGAGCCCGATCGGCTATTCGGCGGGCTACTACGCTTACATCTGGAGCGAGGTGCTGGCGCGTGACACCGAGCACTGGTTCAACACGCACGGCGGGCTGAAGCGCGAGAACGGCGACGTCCTGCGTCAGAAGGTGCTCTCGAAAGGCTACAGCATGGACGCGCTCGCCATGTTCCGGGATTTCTACGGCAAGGATCCGGAGATCGGACCGCTCCTCGAATCGCGCGGTCTGACGGGCGGGCCGACGCACCACTAGGGTTCAAGAGCGCGGGGGCGGGCGAAGCGCTATGCTTGGCGCGGCCCGCCTTTCGCTCCACCCATACGAGGACCCCCCATGCGCACGCTCCTGGTTTGCACTGCCGCAGTCACTGTGTTTGCGGCCGGACAGACGCTCGCCGCCACGCCCGAGCCCGAGACCGAAGACGAAAAAGCTTTGTATGCGCTCGGCGTCGCCATCTCGCAGAGCGTGGCTCCGTTCGCTTTGACGCCCGCCGAGCTCGAGCTCGTCAAAGCGGGCTTCAGCGACGGCGTGCTGCGCAAGCCCAAGCTCGAGCCCAGCGGGTACTATCCGAAGCTTCGGGAGATGCAGAGCGCACGCACCGCTGCTGCGGGCAAAGCTGTGCTCGACAAGGCGGCGGCCGAGCAGGGCGCCAAGCGTACAGCTTCGGGCCTGGTGATCCGGACGATCAAGGAAGGCACGGGTGCCTCGCCGAAAGCGGCGGATACTGTCAAAGTGCACTATCACGGCACGCTCCCCGATGGCAGAGTGTTCGACAGCTCCATCGAGCGCAACGAGCCGGCGACCTTCCCGTTGAACGGCGTGATCGCCTGCTGGACCGAGGCGTTGCAGATGATGAAAGTGGGCGGCAAGAGCAAGCTCACTTGCCCCGCCTCGCTCGCGTACGGG
>DASVCI010000061.1:0-10220 GCA_036381695.1 Steroidobacteraceae bacterium | reverse complement strand
CGGCGCTTGTGGCTGTTTCCCGTCGACAGCTCCGTCGATGCGCCGAAAGAGCTCACTGGTGCGCCTTTCGGCTACCAGGCAACCTGGCCGAGTCTCTCGCCGGACGGATCGCGGGTCTATTTCCAATTCAGCACGTACAGCGCACCGACTTCGGGGCACCAGTACGAGCAGCACATTCGCGTGCTCGATCTGCGTACCGGCGCCGTCAATCAGGTAACGAAGCAGGACGTTCGCCGTCCCTATCGCGTCGAAGGACCTGTCGAGCTGGCTCCGGAAGTCTCGCCCGATGGACGATGGCTCGCCTACGTCTCGTCGATGCCCGGAGGGATGCTCGAATATCGCGGTCATCAACTGCGCGGCCGATCGGCTCTCTGGCTCAGGAATCTCGAGACCGGCGAGGACAGGATCCTCATGGACCCGGTCGACTTCGCGGCCAATCAGGGGCACTCGACCAAGAACGTGCTCGATGTCGCGCCCTACGCGTGGGCCAAAGATTCGAAGTCGCTCGTGCTCTCTCAGGGCGGGAAGATCCGACGAGTCTGGCTGGAGGATGGACGCGTCGACACGATTCCGATGCGCGTCCATGTGCAAAGGACTGCGAGCGAAAAGATCCGCGCCAACGTCGAGATTCCGGACGAGCCCTTCCGCGTGCGCTTCATACGGTGGCCGACGACGACGCCGGATCGATCCGTGTTCGTCTTCGACGCGGTGGGCTGGTTGTGGCGACTCGAGGCCGGCGCGAGGCGGCCGACGCGGCTGGTTCCCGAGGATGACGGCGCCTTCCAGCTCATGCCGAGCATCTCGCCCGATGGCACAAGCGTCGCCTTCGTCACTTGGGACGATCATCGCTTGGGCCACCTCTGGCGCGTGCCCGTCGAAGGCGGCAAAGCGACTCGATTGACCGAGAAGCCGGCGCAATACCTCTATCCGACCTGGTCGGAGGACTCGCGCACTGTGTTTGCCGTCAGGACCAGGCACGCCTCGGCGGAACACATCGCTGGCGGCGAAGCGCTCATGTACGAGCGCGTGCAAATTGACGCCGTGCGCGGAGGCGAACGCGTGGTTCAGGAATACGCGCTCCCGGTGCCGATGTCGGTCGTCGAAGGGCGCATCTTCCACCTCGAGTCGCGCGGCCAACATTATGCGCCGGTGAATTTCGATCTCGGCAAGCCGATGCCGCAGGCGTACTCGTTGCTCGTGTCCACCGACCCGACCAAGCCGGGTGGGGATCGCCGCGAGCATCTTCGCTTCCCGTTCGCGGAGCAGGCGGTTCCGTCGCCCGACGGTCGATGGGTGGCCTATGCCGAGGACGGTGACGTTCACCTCACGCGCTTGCAGCGGCCGGAGGCGGTGTATCAGCCGCAGAATCCGAAAGTCTGGGCGGTTCCCGGCCTCGTGCAGGTCAACAAGGAGAACCCCAACGACAAGGTGCGCAGACTGAGCGAGGTGGGTGGGGCGTACCCACGCTGGCAAGGGAGCGATACGCTGATATTCGCCCACGCCAACACGATCTACGTCCACGATGTTTCCGAGGGCCGCACCCGCAGCATCGAAGTGGATTTGCGGATCCCGCGCCCCATTCCTCGCGGCAGCGTCGCGCTACGGAACGCCACGATCATCACGCTGAAGGATCGCCAGGTCATCGAAAAGGGAACGGTCGTGGTCGAAGGCGCCCGCATCTCGTGCGTCGGGCCCTGCGATACGAGCAAAGTCGATCGCGTGATCGATGCGACCGGCAAGACGATCATTCCGGGCTTTGTCGATGCGCATGCGCACGGGTTCGGGGGCAACGTCCCGATCATCGGGCAGCACCATGACGCCGCGGCGAGATATCTCGCATACGGCGTGACTACGGTGATCGACCCCGCACCGAGCAACGAAATGGTGTTTCCGACTGCGGAGCTCATCGAGGCCGGAAGGATCGTCGGCACCAGAGTGTTCAGCACCGGTGAGACCCTGCTGCCGATCGCGCCGGAGAGCGGCCCTGGCAGCTACGAGGAAGCCGAGCGCATCGTCAAGCGCCTGGCCTCGCTCGGAGCCGTATCGATCAAGATCTACCTGACACCGCGTCGCGATCAAAGACAGATGTATGCCGAAGCGGCGCGCAAGCTCGGGCTCTCGGTCACGAACGAGCGGGGGAGTCTGCAGCAGTCGGTCGGCACGATGCTGGATGGAAACACCGGCAACGAGCATTACATGCCGCAGCTCATCATGTTCCCGGATGCGGTCGAGTTCTTCGCGAGGACGGGCGCCGTGTACTCGGAGAGTGGCGTCGTGGCCAGCATGACTAATTGGGCTGAAGAGTACTGGCAGTCGAGGACCGATCGCTGGCACGACCCGAAAATGCAGCGGCTGTGGCCGTGGCGTCAGAACGTTTCGAGGATGAACACGGCGGTCCGGCCGAAGACGGAATATTCCTTCCCGTTCATGTCCGAGTACGCGAAGGACTTGAAGCGAGCCGGCGGTCATGTGGCGATCGGCGGCCATGGCGAGGACCATGGCATCGACTCGCACTGGGACATCTGGGAGCTCGCCGAAGCGCTCGAGCCTATGGAAGTGCTCGAAGCGGCGAGTCAGGGCGGCGCATACATGATCGGCCTCGAGGACGATCTGGGCTCGATCGAGCCCGGAAAGCTCGCGGATCTCGTCGTGCTCGAGGCCAATCCTTTGCAGGACATCAGGAGCACGGCGCGAATCGCGTGGGTGATGAAGAGCGGCCTGCTCTATGAGGGAGCGACGCTGAATCAGGTCTGGCCCGAGCAACGCTCGTACGACCCGCCCTGGCGCCGGGACGAGGTGTATCGAAGCGATGTTCGTCCGGTCGACTACTGGGACGCCCGAGGGGCAAGCGCGACGGCCACGAGGCCCTGAAAACCCGAGGCGGACCCATGAAGACCGATTTTCTCAGCTTCGAAGACAGAGTGGCGATCGTAACCGGCGCCGGATCCGGCCTCGGCAGAGCCTACGCGCGAATGCTCGCATCGCGCGGCGCCAGGGTCGTCGTCAACGACGTGCCACGCGAAGACGGGCACTCCTATGCGTACGAGGTCGTGGAAGAGATCAAAGCGGCAGGTGGAGAGGCCGTTGCTTGTGTGCACAGCGTCGAGAATGGAGCGCGCATCGTCGAGGAGACGATGGATACCTACAAGCGTCTCGACGTCCTCATCAACAACGCGGGAGTGCTGCTCGATCGCTCGTTCCACAAGCTGACAGACGAGGAATGGGACGAGGTTTATCGTGTGCACCTTCTGGGCACGTATCGCGTGACCCGCGCGGCGTGGCCGATTTTGCGTCAGCAGAGTTACGGGCGCGTCGTGTGCACCTCCTCCAGCTCCGGCTTGTACGGCAGTTTCGGACAAGCCAACTACGCAGCCGCGAAGATGGGCACCGTCGGGCTGGTCAACACGCTCGCGCTCGAGGGCAGGAACAGGAACATTCTCGTCAACGCGATCGCACCGGCCGCCGGCTCGCGCTTCACATCGACGGTCTGGCCGGCGGGCGTGGTCGAGTTTCTCAAGCCGGAGCTGGTGACGCCGCTGGTCGTGTACCTGGCGAGCGAGCAATGCCAGGTCAGCGGCGGCTTGTTCGAAGTCGGCGGCGGCTGGATCAGCCGACTGCGCTGGCAGAGAACCGAAGGGCACACATTCCCTGCGCCGGGCGAGCACACCCCGGAGGACGTGGCGGCGCACTGGGAGGCGATCAACGATTTCTCCCGCTCGGAGCACCCGAGCCGGATCGCCGACATCTATATTGCCGCGTCCAGGCACATGCCGGAGGACTTGAGACGGCAATGGCTCGACCTGGCCGCGAAAGCCGATGGGGAGCCGCCATGATCGAGATGCCTGAGCTGCAAGAGACCGGTGAGGATGCGTTTCTGCGTCGCATCGCTCTGCACGCGAGCCGACGACCCTCGAGCATCGCCGTCACCTGTGAGGGCGTGTCCATCACATGGCGCGGCTTCTACGAGGAGAGTTTGCGCCTCGGCGCGACGCTGCGTCTTGCCGGATACCAGATCGGTGAGCGAGTCGCTTTTCTAGCCGGGAACTCGGCCCGGTATGCCGTGGCGTTCGTTGGAGCCGCCGCATCCGGCTTCAGCGCCGTGACGCTGCCTACTTCGCTGACGCCACAATCGCTCGGCGCGATGCTCGATGACAGCAACCCGCGTGTGTTGTTTGCTTCATCGGCATACCGGGAGCTCGCCGAGCGGGCGCTCGAGGCCCGTTCGAACCGCGCAGCGATCGAGTTGATCGGCCTCGATTTCGCATCAGGCCCGTGGCATGACTATTCGCGATGGTTGACCAGCGCATCCGGCGCCGTCGTCGAGGACATTCCCGGCGATACCGAGTTCAACGTCGTGTACAGCTCCGGCACGACCGGAATCCCGAAAGGCATCGCCCATACGCACCTCTCGCGCCTGGCGTTTTCGAAGGGATTCGCGGGACTCTCGTTCGACGAGACGGCATCGAGCGTCATCGCCACGCCCCTTTACTCGAACATGAGCATTCCGCCGCTCCTCACTCTGGTCTGGTGCGGGGGGCGTGCGGTGATCCTCGACAAGTTCGATCCCGTGTCATTCATCCGGGCCGCAGACACATTCGCTGCAACGCATTTCGTGATGGTCCCCACAATGGCGCAGCGCGTGCTGGAGTCAGGCGCGTTCATTCCCGACGCCTTTCGCGCGACTCGCATCAAGTACGTCGGCGGTTCGGCCGTGACTCCGCAGCTGAAAGCCGATCTCATGACGCGCTGGCCCGGAAGACTCGTGGTGGCCTACGGGCAGACCGAGGGCGGCCCCTACACCCTGCAGCACCAGTTCGATGATGACTCCAAGCTCGGCTCCGTAGGCAGGCCGGTCAAAGGCTGCGACGTTCGCATCGTAGATGATGCCGGGAACGAGCTTGGCGCGAATGCCGTCGGCGAGATCGTCGGCCGCATGGGCTACATGATGACCGGCTACATCAACAAGCCCGAAGAGACCGAGAAGCTCACCTGGCGGGATCGCGACGGCAGGCGATTCTTCAAGACGGGCGATGTGGGGCGGCTGGATCACGACGGCTACCTTTTCATCCTCGACCGGAAGAAGGACGTCATCATCTCCGGAGGCTTCAACATTTACGCGATCGATCTCGAAGAGGTCGTGCGCAGCCACCCGGCAGTGTTCGACGCGGCTGTCATCGGTGTGCGAAGCCGCCGATGGGGCGAAACGCCGATCGCGTTGGTGAAGCTCAGGGCCGGGGCAAGCGCGACTGCCGATGCGATTCTCGAGTGGTCGAACGAGAGGCTGGGGAAGATTCAACGTTTGAGCCGGGTCGAGATCGTGCAGGACCTGCCCCGCAACGCGAACGGGAAGATCCTGAAGTCCGAGCTCAAGCGGAGGTACGCCGAATATGAGCTCAAGTGAGCCCGCGCGCGCGCCTAAGAAGCACGTTCCGACCCCCACGCCCGAGACGCAGCATTTCTGGGAGGGAGCGAAGAGGGGGCAACTCGTGCTGCAGAGATGCAGCGCGTGCTCGACGGTTTATTTTCCACCGCGGCCTTTCTGCCCGAAATGCTCATCGCGCAGCGTCGAACCCTTCGTCGCCTCGGGTCGCGCGACGCTCTACGGCTTCACGATCAATTACCGCCCGCGTGCCGATTGGCCGCAGGAGCCGCATTCGATCGCCATCGTTGAGCTCGAGGAAGGGCCGCGCATGGTCACCAACATCGTCAACGTCGAGCAGTCTCCCGAGGCACTCGAGCTCGATCAGCCGCTCGAGGTCGTGTTCGAGCGGCTGAGCGAGGACATCTATCTGCCAGTTTTTCAGCCACGCAAGGAGCGGCCATGAAGCCGCCGGCGAGCGGGGGACACTGAGTCAAGCGAGAGGGGAGGGATCGACTATGTTGTCAGCCAGGCTGATTGTCATCAGTGTGTTGGGCAGTTGCGCAGGCATCGAGCTTTCGATCGCTGCCGAGAGCGCCGCCGGCGGTGAGACGGCGGTGAGCCTCGACCAAGGCGGCGTCATCAGCGAGATCGTCGTAACGGCCCGCAAGCGCTCCCAGACCGCGCAATCCGTGCCTGCGACCATTCAGGCACTCGACGGCGAGCGGCTCGCCATGTCGGGCATCATCGATACCCGCGATCTCCCGAAAGCGACGCCTTCGCTGTCCGTCGCGCCAGCGTTTCGGGAGACCTTCGTGGCGCTGCGTGGCATCACGAACAATGTGCGAAGCCTCGGCGCCGATCCGTCCGTTGCGGTCAACTTCAACGGCATCTATCTGCCGCGCACGACCATGCTGTTGACGGAGCTCTACGATGTCGAGCGCATCGAGGTGCTCAAGGGGCCGCAGGGCGATCTGTACGGACGAAACGCGACGGGCGGGGCCATCAACGTTCTGTCGCGGGAGCCCGAGCCCGGCTTCAGCGCGGAAGCTTTCGCCGGCGTCGGCTCGTACGATTTGAGGCGGACACAAGGCGCGGTCAACCTCGGCAACGATGTCGTAGCATTGCGCGTGTCAGGAGCGATCGCCGAAGACGACGGCTACACGAAAAATGCATTCAACGGCAGCCGTCTCGATCACCTCGATTTCGAGTCGTTCCGCGTGGCGCTCGGCTGGAAACCGACGAGCGACATCGACGTGACGGCGTTCTGGCACCAGGCGAACGATGAGTCCAGCATCGGGTATTTGATCTCGGCCGATCCGGCCTTCGGCCTCGACCCTTCCCAGTTCGGGTACGTCGGGCTAGCGGGGCCTGAAAACTTGCGGCTCTCGCCCCGACGGGTTCGGTCGAATCAACCGCTCGAGCTCGGCCGCAAGGGCGAGATTGCGGGCTTGACCGCGAGCCTCGATCTGGGCGCGGTCACGTTGAAGTCGATCACCGGTTACACGCGCTTCGAAAGCGAGGACAGATACGATACGGACGGCACGTCGGCGCCGATCGAATACACGGACGCCGGGCAACGCTATCGGAGCTTCTCCCAGGAAGTTCAGCTTCTGAGCGCAGCCGGGCAACTCATCGACTGGGTTGTCGGCGGCTACTTCTATCGCGACCGCGGCACCGATCGATACAGCAACCCCTTCAACGACAACATCGGAACGGACAACCCGCCAAGCTATTCGAGCCATCCGAACCATGCGCGGTTGAAGGGCAAGTCCGTGGCGGCGTACGGCCAGGGAACGATCCATCTGTCGCCCTCGCTCGATCTCATCGTGGGCGGGCGCTACACGCGCGATGAGAAGACCGGCTTTTCGACGATCGACACTGAGGTCAATGTCGATGAGACGGTCCGCTTCGAGAAGTTCACGCCGAGCGCCCAGCTCGTGTGGACACCCCATGCCGATCTCATGCTGTACGGCGGAGTCTCGACCGGCTTCAAGAGTGGCGGGCTCAACTTCCTCGACACGAGCGGCTTTCCCTCTTTCGAGCCGGAGAACATCACCGCCTACGAAGTGGGCCTGAAGTCGCGGCCGTTCGACGCCTCGATCGTGAACGTCTCGGCGTTCTATTACGACTATCGGGATATCCAGCTTCGGACCTCGTTCTTCTTCGATCCGAACGATCCCAAGGTCGCGATCACCAACGCGAGCTCCGCCGAGGTATGGGGCGTCGAGCTGCAGGCGCAAAGCCGGCTCATCGGCCCGCTCGAGCTGGATGCGAACGTGGCGTATCTCAGCACATCGGTCTCTGGCTACGTCTCTCCGACCAATGGCGCGGTGCTGAACGGTCGGGAGTTGCCGATGTCGCCGCAATGGAGCGGTAACGTCGGGCTCCTCATCGAGCTGCCGATTGCAGACCTTGGCGACCTCAGGCTCCGTGCCGAGTATGCGTTCCGCTCGGAGATTCTCTTCCCTTACACATATGACGCCGAGGCCGACACCATCAACGACGGATACAGCGGCGTCGTGAACGCGACCGCGCGCTTCACGTTCCGCGGTGAGCGGGTGTATCTCGAGCTCATCGGTCGGAACCTGAACGACGGCCTGTATCGCACGTTCCACGCCAACTTTCCGCCCTTCGTCCGCTTCGACGGCTTCGGCCCGCCGAGAACGGTCGAAGGGCGGATCGGCATCAAGTTCTAGGGGCGGGACAGCGAGGCATGAAGAACCCGGTTGCGATCGTCGGTGCTGCGGAAACGACCCGGTTGGGATGCATTCCCGACATGTCGAATCTCATGCTGCACGCGGACGCCGCATTGAATGCGCTCGAGGATGCGGGCCTCAAAGCCAGTGACATCGACGGGGTGGCCACCGCCTATGAGCTGCCGACCGATGTCGCTCAATACCTCGGAATACGGCCGCAATGGGTCGATGGCACGAGCATCGGCGGTTGCTCCTGGGTCGTGCTGCTGCGGCATGCGGCAGCTGCAATCCGTGCGGGGCTGTGCAGGACCGTGCTGATCACGCATGGCGAGAGCGGGCGCTCCAAGGTCGGTGGGCCGCACTATGACTTCTTTCCGCGCGGGAGCCTGGCGGAGCAGTTTGAGCTTGCGTACGGAGTATCGGGAGCGGCCTCGCTCTTCGGGATCCCCGTGCTGCGTTACATGCGCGAGCAAGGCATCAGCATCGAGCACCTTGCGCATGTGGCGGTCGTGCAGCGGAAGTGGGCGCAGCTACAACCGCGCGCCGGTCAGCGAAAGCCGATCACTGTCGGGGACGTACTCGAATCACCGTTGGTGGCCTGGCCTTTGCGCCGGCTCATGTGTTGCCTGGTGAGCGATGGAGGAGGCGCGTTGGTCGTCTGCTCGGCAGAGCGCGCGAGGGATTTTCCTTCGAGGCCCGTCTATTTGCTCGGCAGTGGCGAAGCGACCGAGACTCGCCTCACCGGGCTCGCCGAAATTTGTGACTTGATGCGACTCGAAGCGCCGCGGTTGTCGGCTCGCCTGGCTTTCGAAGAGGCCGGCATCACGCACGAGGACGTAGATCATCTCATGATTTACGACGCGTTCGCCTACCACCCCATCTGGGGACTCGAAGCGCTCGGGTTCACCAGGGATGGGAGGGAAGCCGCCGAGATGATCCGCGAAGGCCACACCGCGATCGGCGGGCGATTGCCGATGAACACCAACGGAGGCGGCTTGAGCTACGCGCATTCGGGCTCGTACGGGATGTTCCTGTTGCAGGAGAGCGTCCGTCAGCTTCGCGGCACTTCTCCGGCGCAAGTGCCGGGCGTTAAAGTCTCGGTCTGTCATGGCTGGGGCGGTTTTCACGCCGCGAGCGCCACAGTCGTCCTGTCCAACGAGCTGCCGGGCTGAGACCCATCCGGTTGCCCGATCACCTCGAGCGGATCCTGCCGATGAGTGAGCTTGTTCTCTATTACAGTCCCGGAAGCTGTTCGTCCGCACCGCACGTGCTCCTCGAAGAGACGGGCGAGCCGTACCGGCTGGATTTGCGTTCCACGAGGAAAGGCGAGACCTGGAGCGAAGAGTATCTGCGCATCAATCCGAAAGGGCGCGTTCCGGCGCTCAGGATCCCGGGCGAGACGCGCGTTCTGACCGAGCTTCCTGCGGTGTGCTGGTACATCACGCGGCAAACGCCCGAGCTGCGCCCGCAAGGCGACATCGAGCAGGCGCGCGCGCTCGAATGGTTCAACTATCTTTCGGGCACTCTGCACACGGTGGGATATGCGCTCCTGTGGCGCACTCAACGCTTTGCGGACAACCCCGATTGGCACGAGGGGATGCGGGACAAGGCGCGCCAGAACATCGAGGAGTGCAACGACTACATAGAGGCGAGTCTCGCCGGCCGGGCCTGGGCGCTCGGGGATCGCTACAGCCTGGTCGATCCTTTCCTGCTCGTGTTCTACATCTGGGGCGCCTACATCGGGATGGACATGCGCAAGCACGTGGCCTGGAGCGGGCACACGCGTCGCATGCTTCAACGCCCTGCCGTCCAACGGGCGTACGCGCAGGAAGACTTGCAGGCGCGTATCGACGATGTGCGCGCTTACCTCGATGGCACGCTGAAGGAGCCGAAGATTCGCTGAGGGGCTTTTTATTTAGTGCCATTTACTGTCCCCCCACCCTGTCCCTCCCCCATAAGTGGGGGAGGGGGGCGCCAATGCGCGGGCGGCACAGACGCCCTTCTCCCGCATGCAACTCCGTTCCCCTCCCCCGTTTACGGGGGAGCAACTGTGTTGACGGTCAAGCGATGACGTGGCGGCTCTCGTCCCAAGCCGAGCGGTCGCGGGCCATCGCATTGAGGATGGTCAACAGCTTGCGCATGCAGGCAGTCAGGGCCAGCTT
>DASVCI010000060.1:0-2422 GCA_036381695.1 Steroidobacteraceae bacterium | reverse complement strand
CCGAAGAAGCCGAACTCGGCTCTGCGGAAGGTGGCGAAGGTGCGCCTGACGAACGGCTTCGAGGTGATCAGCTACATCGGTGGCGAAGGTCACAACCTGCAGGAGCACTCAGTCGTGCTGATCCGAGGTGGCCGCGTGAAGGACCTCCCCGGCGTGCGCTATCACACGGTGCGCGGCACGCTGGATTGCGCCGGTGTGGCGGACAGAAAGCAGGGCCGCTCGAAGTACGGGGCCAAGCGACCGAAGAAATGAGCTGACGCGGCGGCGAGCGCTCGAGGCGCCGCCCCTCGTCCCCAACCAGTATCCATACGACCGGTATTTATATGTCTCGCAGAGCTTCCGCTCCGACCCGCACCATCCTGCCCGACCCGCGCTTCAACAGCTTGCTGCTCGCGAAGTTCGTGAACATGGTGATGGAGCGCGGCAAGAAGTCGGTCGCCGAGAAGATCGTCTACGGCGCCGTCGATCGCATTTCCGAGAAGACCGGCAAGCCGAGCGAGCAATCGATCGAGCTGTTGTCCATGGCCCTGGACAACGTGAAGCCCACGGTGGAGGTGAAGAGCCGCCGCGTCGGTGGTGCCACTTACCAGGTGCCGGTCGAAGTTCGCGCCGCGCGTCGGCAGACGCTCGCGATGCGCTGGGTCATCGAGGCGGCACAGGCCCGCTCCGAGAAGTCCATGGCGCACCGCTTGGCCGCGGAGCTCCTCGATGCGGCCGAGAATCGCGGCGCCGCGGTTCGTAAGCGCGAGGACACCCACCGCATGGCGGAGGCGAACAAGGCGTTTGCCCACTATCGCTGGTAAGACGGCGCCCCCGGCAATCGCGAACCCGCTGCGGGCTTTGATGTCCCAGTGAGGCGATTTCCCGGGGCCGCGCGGGATATCAGGAACCCCCGCGGGAGCTTCGAGACCAGAGATTTCCAAGTCGGCTTTGCGGCGTGCTCCGCGAAGCCGCGCTAGTTAGAGAGACCACAGTGCCACGTACTACTCCCATCGAGCGTTATCGGAACATCGGCATCTCCGCGCACATCGACGCGGGCAAGACGACTACGACCGAGCGCATCCTTTTCTACACCGGCGTCTCGCACAAGCTCGGCGAGGTGCACGACGGCGCTGCGATCATGGACTTCATGGAACAGGAGCAGGAGCGCGGCATCACGATCATGTCCGCGGCGACCACCTGCTTCTGGAAGGGGATGGAGAACAACTTCCCCGAGCACCGCATCAACATCATCGATACGCCGGGCCACGTCGACTTCACGATCGAAGTGGAACGGAGTCTGCGCGTGCTCGATAGCGCCGTGGCGGTGTTCTGCGCCGTCGCCGGCGTGCAGCCGCAGTCGGAGACCGTCTGGCGGCAGATGAACAAGTACAAGGTGCCGCGCATCGCGTTCGTCAACAAGATGGACCGCACCGGCGCCAACTTCCTGCGCTGCGTCGAGCAGATCAGAACGCGCCTGCGCGGCAACCCCGTGCCGATCCAGTTGCCGATCGGCGCCGAGGACAGCTTCGAAGGCGTGGTCGACTTGATCCGCATGAAGGAGATCTGGTGGGATCCGTCCACGCAGGGCACGCGGTTCGAGTACCGCGAGATCCCCGAGCACATGCGCGAGCAGTGCGCGGAGTGGCGCTCGAAGATGGTCGAAGCGGCCGCCGAAGCCAACGAGGAGCTGCTCAACAAGTATCTCGAAGAGGGCGATCTCACCGAGGCCGAGATCAAGCGCGGCCTGCGCGAGCGCTCGATCCGCAATGAAATCTGTGTGTGCGTGTGCGGCTCGGCCTTCAAGAACAAGGGTGTGCAGGCGATGCTCGATGCGATCATCGAGTTCATGCCTTCGCCGGTCGACATGCCGCCCGTGCAGGGCACGCTCGCCGATGGCAGCGCGGTCACGCGCGAGGCGGGCGATGACGAGAAGTTCTCGGCGCTTGCCTTCAAGATCCTGAACGACCCGTTCGTCGGCAACCTCACGTTCATCCGCGTCTACTCGGGCGTGCTGAACTCGGGCGACGTCGTGTACAACGCGAGCAAGGACAAGCGCGAGCGCATTGGCCGCTTGCTGCAGATGCACGCGAACGAGCGCAGCGAGATCAAGGAAGTGCGCGCGGGCGACATCGCCGCGGCGGTGGGCCTGAAGGACGTGATGACGGGCGACACGCTCTGCGATCCGGAGCATCCGATCCAGCTCGAAAAGATGGACTTCCCCGAGCCCGTGATCTCCGTTGCCGTCGAGCCCAAGACCAAGGCCGACCAGGAGAAGATGGGCATGGCGCTGCAGCGCCTTGCGAAGGAGGACCCGTCCTTCCGCCTGTCGACCGACACCGAGTCCGGCCAGACCATCATCGCCGGCATGGGCGAGCTGCACCTCGAGATCATCGTCGACCGCATGAAGCGCGAGTTCAAGGTCGAGGCCAACGTGGGCAAG
>DASVCI010000059.1:0-3492 GCA_036381695.1 Steroidobacteraceae bacterium | reverse complement strand
CTCGATCGCTACTTCGGGCCGGCGAGCCGCTCCAATTTTGTCGATCTCACGGTCTATCGCACGCGCGTGCACGAGCGGTTGCCGCGATATCGGAAGCTGCTCGAAGCGGCGGGCCGCCGGTACGAGCTCGACTGGCGCCTGCTTGCTGCGCTCGCCTATCAGGAGTCGCACTGGGATCCGAAGAGCGTGTCCTTCACCGGCGTGCGCGGCTTCATGATGTTGACCCGCACGACCGCTGCGGCGCTCGGCATCGACAACCGCGCAGACCTGCACGCCAGCATCGACGGCGGAGCGCGCTACCTGCGCGAGCTCTTGGACCGCCTTCCTGCCCGCATCGAGGAGCCGGACCGCACCTGGTTCGCGCTCGCGGCCTACAACGTCGGGCGCGGACACCTCGAGGACGCGCGCATCCTCACCGAGCGCCGGGGCGGCGACCCCGACAAGTGGGCCGATGTCCGGCAGCGCCTGCCGCTGCTCGCGGATCCGCAATGGTATCCGCGGACGCGCTACGGCTTCGCGCGCGGTCACGAGCCGGTGCGCTTCGTCGACCGCGTGCGGGTGTACTACGAAGTCCTGACGAAGATGGACGAGGAGCAGGACGCCGGCCGCACGACGCCCGCGCTCCAGCTTAAGGCACCGGCGCTCTGACGTCCGTCTCAGTCGCGACGCGCACGAAAGAAGGCGCGCAGCAGGGTACTGCTCGCCTCCGCCAGCACGCCGCCCTCGACGATGGCGCGATGGTTGAGCCTTTCGGATCGCAGCAGATCGTAGACCGTGCCGGCGGATCCGGCGAGCGGGTCGGCTGCGCCGTAGACCACCCGGGCGACGCGCGCCTGCACGATCGCCCCCGCGCACATGGGACAGGGCTCGAGCGTGACGTAGAGCGTCGTTCCCGGCAGACGATAGTTCCGCAATCTTGCGGCGGCGTCCCGCAGCGCCACGATCTCGGCGTGGGCGGTCGGGTCGTGGGTGGCGATCGGCCGGTTCCAGCCTTCGCCGATGACGGCATCGTCGGCCACCAGCACCGCGCCGACCGGCACCTCCCCTTCCGCCTCGGCGCGGCGGGCGAGCTCGAGCGCGCGCTCCATCCAGCGCACGTCCTGGGGCGACGGCGCCACTTCCGACAATTTTTCTTTAGAATTCAATGTCCCACGCTCGCCATTTCATAAAAATCATAACTATAAACACCAGAACATGCCGCAGTCTCGTGTCTCGCTCTCCCCGGGACCAACGCTGATCCGACCACCTAATACACCAACCAGAAATTGGGTGGATACGCTACGACGAACAGAAACAAGGTCGTTGCCCTCGACTACGGCATGCGGGATGCCAAGTCTAGGATCATTATCGGCAAGCCGGGATACCGACCCTGCGGCTAAAGCCGGCAGACCGCGCTTCTGAACCGGGAGGTGGCCGATGACCCTTGGCAATGACGATAATTACCCCGCTGAAACTGGGCTTTGAGGCCCGTCGTCACGAGTCAGGCCTTCGTGCCTGCCAGCACTACTAAGAAAAGAGACACTGAATGGCCAGACCAAGAAGGAACAGCAACGGCAATTCCACTGCCACCGTCGGCTTCGAGCAGAAGCTCTGGGCCGCCGCCGACGCGCTGCGGAACAACATGGACGCGGCCGAGTACAAGCACGTCGTACTCGGCCTGATCTTTCTTAAGTACATCTCCGACGCCTTCGAGGCCAAGCACGCCGAGCTCGTCGCCCTGCAGGCCGAAGGCGCCGACCCGGAGGACCCGGACGAGTACCGCGCCGCCAACATCTTCTGGGTGCCAAAGGAGGCGCGGTGGTCGTATCTCAAGGCCAACGCCCCGCAGCCCACCATCGGCAAACTGGTGGACGATGCGATGGTCGCGATCGAGCGGGACAACCCCTCGCTCAAGGACGTGCTGCCCAAGGACTACGCGCGCCCGGGCCTCGACAAGGAGCGCCTCGGCCAGCTCATCAACCTCATCAGCGACATCGGCCTCGGCGACCCGGCCGAACGCGCGAAGGACACGCTCGGCCGCGTGTACGAGTACTTCCTTGCACAGTTCGCGAGCGCCGAGGGCAAGAAGGGCGGCCAGTTCTACACGCCGACCCATGTAGTGCGCGTGCTGGTCGAAATGCTCGCGCCCTACAAGGGCCGCGTGTACGACCCCTGCTGCGGCTCGGGCGGCATGTTCGTGCAGAGCGAGAAGTTCATCGAGGCCCACGCCGGCAAGCTCGGCGACATCTCCATCTACGGCCAGGAGAGCAACTACACGACCTGCGGCTCGCGAAGATGAACCTCGCGATCCGCGGCATTGACGCCCAGATCGCCCACGGCGACACCTTCCACAACGACCGCTTTCCGGACCTCAAGGCCGACTACATCCTCGCCAATCCGCCGTTCAACGACAGCGACTGGCGTGGCGAGTTGCTGCGCGAGGACAAGCGCTGGAAGTACGGCGTGCCGCCCGTCGGCAATGCGAACTTCGCCTGGGTGCAGCACTTCATCCATCACCTTGCGCCCACGGGGCTTGCCGGTTTCGTGCTCGCCAACGGCTCGATGTCGTCCAACCAGTCCGGCGAGGGCGAGATCCGCAAGAACATCATTGAGGACGACCTCGTGGACTGCATGGTCGCCCTGCCCGGCCAGCTCTTCTATTCGACGCAGATCCCGGTGTGCCTGTGGATCCTCGCCCGCGACAAGAAAAACGGCCGCTTCCGCGACCGCCGTGGGCATACCTTATTCATAGACGCCCGCAAGCTCGGCACGATGGTGGACCGCACCCACCGCGAGCTGACCGACGACGACATCCGCAGCATCGCCGGTACCTACCACGCCTGGCGCGGCGACAAGGACGCGGGCGAGTACAAGGACATCCCCGGCTTCTGCAAGAGCGCCACGCTCGAGGAAATCCGCAAGCACGGTTACGTGCTCACGCCTGGACGCTATGTCGGCGCGGAGGCGCAGGAGGACGACGGCGAGCCGTTTGAGGAGAAGATGAGGCGCCTTGTCGCCCAGCTACGAGAGCAGCAGACGGCGGCTGCGAAGCTGGACGCCATGATCGTCGCCAATCTGAAGGAGCTGGGATATGGCGGGTGAGTGGCGGCACTCGACATGGGGAGAAGAAGTTGCCTTGGAGTATGGAAAGGCACTCCGTGGCTACGATCCCCACAGAGGGCAATATCGCGCCTATGGCGCGAATGGACCAGTTGGCTGAACATCAGAGCCTCTCGTTGAAGGTCCCGGCGTGATTCTTGGCCGTAAAGGGGCCTACCGCGGGGTTGAATACTCCAAAAACCCCTTCTATGTCATCGACACGGCCTACTACGTCGTCCCCAAGAAAGAACTGGATATTCGATGGATCTACTATGCGTTTAAGCATTACAAGCTAGGCGAGATCGACGATGGCTCGCCTATTCCATCGACCACACGTGCTGCAGTCAGTGTGGTCGAGGTCGACGTTCCTCCCATCGAAGAGCAACGTGCGATCGCCCACATCCTCGGCACGCT
>DASVCI010000058.1:0-6377 GCA_036381695.1 Steroidobacteraceae bacterium | reverse complement strand
CGCTGCGGGCGGGCTCGCCGAGGCTTACGACATCAGCGCCGTCAACTCGGACGGCTTTCAGGTCATCGTCGACACGGCCAATGCGGGTGGGTCGACGACGCAGCTGCAGGGATATCTGGTCTTTGCGAGTGCGGCGGGCGCAGGCGGGGCGCCGATTTCGGGCAGCACGAATCTCACGTTCACGCCGAGCGGCGCGGTTACGGGCGCGGGCGCACTCTCCGGAGCCGCTGGCATCGACTTCACGCCGAGCGGCGACCTGAACGGCGCTGGTGCGATGAGCGGGTCTGCGGCCGTGGCCTTCACGCCCACGGGCGCTGTCAAGGGTGCCGGCGCGCTGTCGGGCGGTGCGACGGTGAGCTTCACCGGCAGCGCTGCGCTCAAGGGCGCCGGTGCGATGGCTGCGGGCGCCACGATCACGTTCACCGTGACCGGCGCGCTCGAGCAGCCTGGCGAGCAGGAGATCTCCGGCACCGCGACGATCACGTTCACCGCGAGCGGCGACCTCGACGGCAGCGGCGCCATGAGCGGCACGGCCGAGATCGACTTCACGCCGAGCGGCGACCTCGACGGTGCGGGCGCGCTCGCCGGTGACGCGGCCCTTGCGTTCGCGCCGTCGGGAGACCTGAAGGGCGCTGGAGCGCTGTCGGGAGACGCGGCGCTCGATCTCGTCGCAAGCGGCATGCTGTCCGGTGCGGGCGCGCTCATTGGCGGCTCGACGCTCTCGTTCGTGGTCGACGGCAATCTGATCGACGCGGCGGCGACACCGGTCGAGGTGCGGATCGTGCTCGGGCACGACGGCATCCGCATCGACATCGGCCATGAGGCCATCACTCTCGCGGGCCAGGCGTTGCTCGCGCTCAACACGGGACTCCTGCAGTAATGGCTCGACCGACCGGCTACACCCCGGAGCTCGCTGACCGCATCTGCGCGGAGATCGCAGCCGGCAAGTCGTTGCGGGCGATCGCTGAACTCAAGTGGGCGCCGAGCCGGCGCACGATCACGAGCTGGCTCCGCCTGCATAAGGAGTTCGCGGATCTGTACGAGATCGCGACTAAGGAGCGCGCACAGGCATACTTCGACGAGATTATTGAGATCGCCGACCGCGAGGCGACCGACAAGGGCGCGGTGATGCGCGACCGGCTCCGAATCGACGCACGCAAGTGGTGCTGTGCGCGCATGGATCCGGAGCGGTTCGGCGACCGGGTGATGAACGAGCACACGGGCGCGGGCGGCGGGCCGATCGTCAGCCGCATTGAGCTCGTCGACTTGAGCAATGACCCAGGTAGTTCAGATAGCGCTGCCGCCGAAACTTAAGTCGGTATTCATTGGCCCAGCGGACGTGCGGGGCGCCCACGGCGGCCGCGGCTCGGGCAAGACGCGCAGCTTCGCGAAGATGACGGCGGTGCGAGGCTACATGTTCGGCCAGCAAGGGATCAGCGGCACGATTCTCTGCGCTCGGCAGTATATGAATTCGCTCGACGAGTCCTCGCTTGAGGAGATCAAGCGCTCGATCGAGGAGGAGCCGTTCCTCGCCGAGTACTACGAGATCGGCGAGAAGTACGTGCGAAGCCGTGATGGGCGCATCCGCTACCGCTTCGCTGGACTCGACCGCAACCTCGCGAGCATCAAGTCGCGCGGTCGCATCTTGATCTGCTGGGTGGACGAGGCCGAGCCAGTAACGGACGAGGCATGGTCGACGCTCGTGCCGACGCTTCGCGAGGAAGGGACGGGCTGGAACGCGGAGCTTTGGGTCACGTGGAACCGCAAGCGCCGCAACGCTCCGGTCGAGCAGCGGTTCGGCGAGTCGGACGATCCGCGCATCAAGATCGTCCAGCTCAACTGGCGCGACAATCCGCGCTTTCCGGCGAAGCTCGAGCGGGAGCGGCAGCGTGATCTGCGCGAGCGCCCGGAGCAGTACGAGCACATATGGGAGGGCGCGTACTTCATTGAGCACGAGAATCAGCTCATTGCCTATACGTGGCTGGTGGATGCGCGGAACGCGAAGGCGAGACCGGATGGCTCGCGGCCGTCGTTGAGGGTCGCAGTAGACGTGGCGGACGGTGGTGCCGACCGCACGGTGGTCACGGTCGCGCGCCGTTACGAATCGTTTGACGTGCTGCTGCGCCAGGAGCAGCACAACTTCCCGCCGGCGCTCTCGTCGGTTATGGCGGCGGATGCGGCCGAGGCGATGTTCAACGAGTTCGGTGGCATCAAGGAAGAGGACGATTTCGTGGTCGACGGCTTGGGCGTTGGCGCCGGCACGGCGGGGACGCTGATCAAGCGCGGGTATCGCGTCGTTCGCTACATTGGCGGGTCGGACTCTGACAGCAAGAAGCGTTACCGTAACCGCCGCGTGCAGTCGCACATCGTCATGCGCGACCGGTTCCGTGACCACAAAGTTGTGATCGCACCGGACTGCTTCCCCGACCGCGAGAAGGGATGGTCCGAGTTCGCGGATCAGATGTGCATGGTGCGACGCCGGCCGGGCTTGGAGCGGGTCGAGGATCTCGAGACGAAGGAGCACATGTTGCAGCGCACAGGCAAGAGCCCGGACCGGGCGGAAAGCGTAGCGATGCTCTTCGCTACTCAACTCCCCGAACGCGTCGAGGTGGGCGACGAGACGATGGAGACGTTCGAGGGCGTCATGGGCTCCGCTGTGCGCCAAGGCAGCATTGCCGTCGATATCGGCGTCGACGCGTTCGAGGGCCATTCGCGTCTGTACGATGGGGGCATCACCGGGTGAGTCTGTTCGACCGCGCGCGGGCGTGGTTCCAGAGCACGCCGGAGAAGCGTCCAGCGAACGTCGAGGCGCTTGCGGCACAGGGCTCGACGGCGTGGAGCGAGGAGGCGCTCTTCGTAGCGCTGCAGCGCAAGTACAACCCCGACGATCTCGTCGGCCGCAAGGGCCACAAGATCTATGCCCGCATGATGCGCGACGAGCAGGTGAAGGCCGTCGTGCAGTTTCGCCGCTCCGCCGTCACCGGTCGCGATTGGTATTTCGAGCTCGATCATGAGCGGCACGGGCTCGCGAAGGAGGAGGCGCAACGACGCATCGATATCTATACGGACATGCTGCACTTCGGCTACCGCGGCGCATTCGTGGACGGCTTGAACGCCGTCATGCGGGCGCTCTGGCAGGGCTATTCCTTCACCGAGATCATGTTCGGCACGTTCGAGTCGGACGGTAAGACCTACTGGGGCGTGCAGGAGTTGCGACCGAAGCCGTACGAGTCGTTCATACCAGAGGTGAACGAATTCGGCGATGTGCTGCGGTGGTATCAAGTGCACCCCGGCACCGGTCAGGAGCAGACGATCGACCTCGCGAAGTTCGTCTACTTCGTCTACAACCGCGACATCGACGAGCACTTCGGCCAGAGCGAGCTACGAAGCGCACATCGCGCCTGGTTCGCCAAGGATTTCACGATCACGTTCGCGAACATCTTCGCCGAGCGGCTGGCCGGCGGATTCGTGGTCGCGGCGCCGCGTGATGGACAGGGCGGCGTGCCAGCAGGCTCGCCCGAGCACAATGCGCTGAAGGCGATCCTCAAGAACATTTCGGCGTCGACATCGATGCTGCTGCCCGCCGGCTATCAGGTCGAGGTGCACTACGCGCCAGCCGGGCAGGTGGAGGTGTTCACCAAGCTCATCGAGTTCCACGACCTGGCGATCGCGAAATCGCTGCTCGTGCCCAACCTGCTCGGCATCTCGAGCCCCAAGGCCCAGACGGGCAGCTACTCGCAGTCGGAGACGCACTTCGACGTGTTCATGGTCGTCAGCGATGACGATGCCGACCGCCTAGCCGATGCGTTGAACGAGCAGGTATTCGCGCCGCTCGGCCGCGTCAACTTCGAGGACGGGATCGCGCCTAGGCTCTGCTTCAAGCCGCTGTCGGAGGCGAAGAAGATGGCGCTGATCGACACGTGGCAGAAGCTCGTCGGAGCGAAGGCCGTCGAGCCCTCCGATACCGACGAGTCACACGTGCGCGATCTGCTCGACTTCCCGGCCAAGGGAGAACCGCTCATTGCCCCGGCGCCGGCTGGGACCGCGATTGCACCCGGCGGCAACGATTCCCCTGGCGCCGGTGATCAGCGCCCCGGGTCGGCGCCGGGGCGCCAGCCGCCGGAGGAGGCGCGCGAGTCGCTGGAGGGCAAGCTGCTGCGTGCGTACTCGAGCGAGGCGTTTGCCCGGGCCGAGCGGCGCGTCGCATTCAACGTAATCCACCGACAGATGGAGCGTGAGCACGGCCGCTATCTCGCGCGGGTGGAGGACGCGATGGCCGAGCTCGTGGCCGATGGCCTCACGCGCATCGCCGAGGACGGGCTCGGCAGCAACCCCGACAGCGCCGACAAAGTAGGGCGCTTCGACCTCTCCGGCATGAAGGCGCAGATCGTGAACACGCAGGTGCGCCGGGCGCTTCAGGCCGCGATGACCATCGGCGAGGACCACGCCCGGCGGGAACTCGACACGGCCCGCGGCGAGCGGTTCAGCCGGCGGCTCGACGGGCAACGGCTCGGCGACATGGCGGCCGAGTGGCTCAAGCAGAAGAGTTTCACGATCACGGGGGATCTCCGGGCGGGCGCGCTCAAGGAGATCAAGCAGGTGCTGCTGAACGCGCTCAAGTTCAGCTGGACGCAGACGGAGATCAAGCGCAATGTCTACAAGGCGCTCGTCACCAAGGGCTATCTCGCGGGCACGACCGCGATGGCGGCCCTTGGCCTGGGCGATCTACAGGCTCTTGCAGAACAACTCGACATCCAGGGGGGATTGGCTCCGCACCGCCTTGACACGGTGATCCGCACGAACATGTTCGAAGCGATGAACGAGGCGCGCTTCAATGCGTTCACGGACCCGGGGCTCGAGGGGTTCGTGATTGGATTTCAGTACTCGGCGATTCTCGACTCGCGCACGACAGAGGTGTGTCGCCACATGGACGGGCGGACGTACCCGGCGACGGATTGGGAAGGACCGTTGAGGCAGTGGGCACCGCCGAACCATTTCAACTGCCGTTCGTTGCTAATCCCAATCACGGCGGTGGACGAGGACGTGGAGATGACCGAGGAGCGGCCGCGCGTCGCGCCGCAGGAAGGTTTCGGAGGCTAGGGGTATGAGCGACGAACCGAAGATCGTGAACATGGCCGGCCGCGCGCGCCGTCAACATGTGTCGGCCAAGTGGGTGAAGCGTCCTGGCGACGAGCGGCCGTGCAGCAAGGATGGCTGCAAGAACGAGGGCATGTACATCCCCGTGCTCACGATCTGGGGCAAGGACGATCCCGGCCGCACGAAGCGGTATGCGATGGTCGTCGTGCCCGTCGTGCTCTGCAAGGATCATGCGGTGATGGATGCGAACGAACATCCGTTGACCGACGACGCCCGAGGCAACGTCAAGGAGCTGCTCAACGGACGCGAGCCCGACTTCGACAACGTCGTCGTGCAGTTCTTCGGCAACCGTCGCTGCCGGGTCGATCGCGCGTTCGAGCTCGCGAACGAGAAGGCGGGCGCTTACGAGCACTACTACGACCAGGACGTCGGGGCCTTGCGGACTCGCAAGGTGAAGTAACTCTCAATTCACGGTGAATTCCAGGCGAGCGCTTCGGCGCCTGCCGGCGGATTCGTTTTGTCTAAGGGGACGACATCGATGGCCGATCTGAACGGCGTCGAAATCTTCAAGGTCGGCACCTGGAAAGGTCTGCCGTTTGACGAGCGCGACCTCGACGATATCGTCAAGAACTTCGAGGAGCTGCGCGACGTTCACAAGGTGCCGCTGAAGCTCGGGCACTCGGGCGACCGCGACACGCCGAAGGGGATGCCGGCGCTCGGATGGGTCAAGGCCGTGCGGCGCGTCGGCGAGAAGCTCGTCGCGGACTTCACGAACGTACCGAGCAAGCTCGTGGAGGCGATTCGGCAGAAGCGTTACCGCACCGTGAGCATCGAGTTGCTCATGGGCGCACGCATGGGACAGAAGGTGTTCGGGCACCTGCTCGACGCCGTGGCTTTACTCGGCGCAGAACAGCCGGCGGTTCTGGGTCTTGGTGATCTCGACCAGTTCCTCGCGGAGCGAAGAGCCGCATTTGATGGCTCGGGTCGTCGCGTGATGTTCGAGACGATAGCCGGTAACGAAAGAGGAGACATGGACATGACGAAAGAGGAACTGGAGAAGCTGCTCGAAGAGCGCGACAAGAAGCTGTTCGAGCGCTTTGAGAGGCTGATGAAGGTCGGCGGCTCCGACGACGACGAGATGCGCAAGCAGCTCAACGCCGAGCGCGACGCCCGCGAGAAGGCCGAGCGCGAAGCGAGGAAGTTGCGCGAGGAGCGCGAGGAGTTCGAGCGCAAGGCCAAGAAGGAAGCCATCGAGGCGAAGCGCAAGGACGCCAAGGACG
>DASVCI010000057.1:0-7651 GCA_036381695.1 Steroidobacteraceae bacterium | reverse complement strand
TTGCGAGCCTTGCGCGACGATGTCGCGCATCCGATGCAGCTCGTCCAGGCTCGCCTGCAAGGCGTCGAACGCCGGCTGCTCGGCGGTGATCTGGCCGGCCTCGACGCTCTGCATGAACGTCTCGAGCTCGTGACTGAGATCACCCATGGCGCGGATGCCGGCCATGCGGGCGCCGCCCTTCAACGTGTGCAACGCCCTCTTCAGCTCGAAGATCAACGAGCTGTTGGCGCGATCGCGCATCCAGGCGGAAAGCGAGCGATCGGCGGTTTCGAGCAGCTCGGTGGCCTCCTCGGTGAAGATGGCGGCGACTTCCGGATCGAAGTCTTCGCTCTCCTGCACCGCCTCGCTCGCCGGAGCGAGCGCGATTTCGGGAGCTGCGGGGTGCGCCGTACGCGCGGCTTCGAGCGTGGGGCCGGGATGAACGTCGGCGGGCTCTTCTACGTGCGAACCTGTTGAGAGCGCACTTGCAGCTTCGTCGCTCTCAGCCGAGGAGGAAAGCTCCACGACTTCCTCCGCAGCGGCGGGTTCTTCCTGCGCCTGGAGCTCGGGCACGACGCTCTCGTCGGAAGGCGCGCTGACTTCATCGCTACTTGCGGCTTCGGGCTCGCTCTCGGGCGAAGACGAATCGAGCGCCCGCTGAATATTCGTCGCCTCGTCGACGAGCGCCGGCTGGATCCTGGTCGCTTCGTCGGAGAACCCCGGCTGAATCCTGGTTGCCTCGTCGGAGAGCGCAGGCTCTATCGCGGTTTCCCCTTCCTCCTCGCTCGAGGCTAGCTCGATCTCCTCGGCCAGCGTCTCCTCGACCTGGGTCGCCTCACTCGAAGCCTCATCGGGAAAGTTCTCGTAGGACCATTCGAGCAGGTCGAGCGCGCCCGGATCGGTGGGCTCGAGCTCGATGACCTCGGATTCCTCGGGCGGCGTCGCCGCGTCGCTCACTCCAGAAGGTATCGGCCGTACCAGCGTCCGGTCTGCCAGATCAGAAGGCACCGGTCGCACCAGTGTCTCGCCCGCCAGATCGGGAGGCATCGGTCGCTCCAGTGTCTCGCCGATCAGGTCGACCTCTTGCGACGGCTCGAGCGTCGGGTGGGCCGAGGTGGCGCTTGCAGCTTCAGCGCGGCGCGCAATCTCGGCATCGACCTCCTGCTCGAGCTCGCCGAGCCGCGCAATGATGCGAGGATGGCTCAGGAAGAAGCCGGTGCTCTCGTCGATGTGATCGAGCACCTGCTGAATCGCGACGACCGCGTCCTTGAGCACCTCGAGCCCGGGCTGCGGCAGACCGATCGAGTTGTCGTAGAGCTTGCGGATATAGCGATTGAGCGGCTCGGCGACCTTGATGCCCTGGCGCGCGCCGGCGGTCTTGGCCGTGCCGTTCAGCGTATGACAGGAGCGATGCAGCGCCTCGGTGACCGGATAGGGAGGGCTCGCCAGCTCGGCGCGCGAGATGAACTCACGAATGGTCGCGAGATGGCCCGCGGTTTCCTTGGCGTAGATTTCCTTGAGCGCGTGATCGATCGGGGGCGTCGAAGCGGCCTCGTGTGTTTTTTTTTGCGCGTCCGGAGCGGATCGTTGATCCGTTCGCGCAGAGACTGTTGCTTCAGCAGCGCGTTGCGCCGGGATCGCGGTGGGCTGCGCAGCAGCGTGCGGCTGTGCCTGCGACGGAGCGCTTGGGCGTACGCCGGCGATAGCGTTCGCCCGATTGATGAGCTTGGCGACATCCACGCCCGGATCGCGCCCGCTCTCGAGCTGCTCGACGAGCTGCGGCACCGCGGCGACCGACTCCCTGAGGAGCGACATCATGTCGGGCGTGCGATCGAGCGTCTTGTTGATGACGCGGTTCAGCATGTTCTCGATCGCCCAGGCGAACTCGCCGATGAGCTGCGCGCCGACCATGCGCCCGCTCCCCTTGAGCGTGTGGAACGAGCGGCGCACGTTGACCAGCGCTTCGTGATCCGCCGGATTCTCGTCCCAGCGCGGGAACAGCTCGTTCAGCTTGACGATCTCGTCCTTCGCTTCCTCGATGAAGAGCTCGAGGAACTCCGGATCGATCTCGCGCTCGCCCTTGGCCATGACCGGAGCGCTGGGAGACGGAGTGGCCGGCGGCGGCTTGAACGCCGACGCGCGAGCGAGCGCTGATGGATCGAGCACCGCTGTCGGCTCGTGCTCGGTCGGTGCGGCGACGGTCTGGGACAACGGCTCGATGACGATGGTCCGCGCGTGGTCTCCCAGGTGCAGCGCTTCGGATTCAGGGATTGGTTGCGCGTCGGCCAGAAACTTGAGGCACGCCTCGGCGTTGTCGAGCATGTACCAGGGATCGGCGCGGCCCGCCTGCAGCGTCTCCATGTAGTACTCGACGGCCACGATCGCATCGGCGAGCCGGTCGACCGCCTCGGGAGGAAGCGTAAGCCCGTCGCTGCGCACGAACTGCGAGACAGCCCGTCCGATGCCTTCCATGATCTCGACCGCGCGCGTCTTGCCGAGCATCAGCAAGCCCGCGGTGATGCCGCGCACGAGCTGCGGAATCTGATCGAGCGCCTGCGCCTCGCGCGGTTTCTCGAACGTGTGCGCGATCGCTTCCTTGATGCGCGCCATGTTGACGATGCACTCGCGCAGGACAGCCTCGGTGACCTGGCGGAATTCGATGTCCTCCGGGCCCGCGGGTGCGCGTTGCTCGCTCGCCTGGCCGGGCGTCGGCACGATCATGCTGACGAGCTGCTCATCGAGGCTGTCCTCGACCTTGATGAGCGTCGCCGCCATCCTGAGCAGCGTTCCCTCATCCGCGGGAGTGCGCTGCGCAACGATCTCCTGGAGCCCCGCGGTTTCCGCTTGAACCTTGTCTCTGAGCTCGCCGAGCCCGAGCACGCCGAGCGTGTCGGCGATCTTCTTCAACAAGTCGAGCTGCGGAGCGAGCTCATCGACCTGAGTGCCGCCCTGGCGCACGAAGATGTCGAGAGCATCCTTCACCCGCCCGAGGTCTTCCTTGATCGCGGCGGCGACGGTCTTCATCAGCTTGACCGACGGTGCGGACAGGCTCTCGCGGGCCTGCTCGATGTCATCGTCGATCGGCAGCAACTCGCTCAGGCGGAAAGAAGCCCTGACGGCAGCGACCCTGGGGCCGTTGGTGCGAGCACGCGCCACGTAATAGAGAAGATTGTTGAGCAGCTCGAGCGCGGGAGAATTCGCATAGCGCGCCTCGCCCAGGTCGTACAGCCGCTTCATCTCGCGATCGGCCTGGCCGAGCAGGCGCTTGACGGAGGCGGTGCCTTCGAGCCCGCTCTCCCGCAACGCCTCGAGCACCGCCCCGACGACCCACCAGAGCTGGAACACCGGTTGAGTCGTCGCGACCTGCTCCAGCTTCTCGGCCGCGCGCGAGAGGATTTCGAGGTTCTGGTCGATCCGCTCGCCCTTGATCCAGCCCAGGAGCCCGAGCTGAAAGCGCGTGCGGAGCTTGCGGGCCCATTGCGCAACCGTGAGCGGCGGATCGCCTGCGCTCTGGACCGGGTTGGCCTGCTTGTCCGAGCTGAGATTCAGCAGGAGAAGCGTGCCTTCGGAGAGGAGCGCATGGCCGCGTACGGCGCGCAAATCGTTGAGCAGCGGCAGCAGCACGAGCGCCATGTCGCGCCCGCCGCTCATCACGCGCTCGAGGTAAGTCGGCAACTGCACCATCGCGCGCATGAGCGCATCCAGCCCCTCGGCCAGATGGCGCCGATCGCCGAAATTGTCGATCAGGTAGCGCGCGACTTGCCCCATCTCCTCCGCTAGGAGCGCGGCGCCATACACTTCCGCGATGCGCAATGCGCCGTGCACCGAGCGCAAGTGCTCGTGGCACTTCTTCAGGAGGGCAACGTTGTCCTGCTGCTCGCCGAAGGCTTCGAGAGCCGTGCGGCCATCGTTCAGCTCGCTCGTAAGCTCGCGCGCGACGATGTGCAGTGTCTGCGAGGAAACCTCGGCCATGTCGTTCCGTTCGAGAGAGTGCTTAAGCGTTCAGCGCGCTGACCTTTTTCGCCTCCGGCGCAACGGGGCGGCTCGAAGCCCCGGCGGGCTTCGCCGTCTTGCCGGCCGGCTCGCCGAGCACGGCCGTCCCCCCTGATCCCTTATCGGGCAGACGGAAGCCGGAGACCGACTTTCGCAGCTGGGCGGAGAGCTCGGCGAGCTTGCCGACGGAATTGGATGTCGCAGCGGAGTTCTCCGCGGTCTGCTGGCTGATCTCGCGCAACACACCCATGTTGCGCGCGATGTTTTGCGCAGCTGAAGCCTGCTGCCGCGCGCTGGCCGAGATGTTCTGCACCAGGCTCGCGATCTGATTCGAGACCTGCTCGATTTCCTGAAGCGCCGCACCTGCGTTCTCGGCGAGGAGCGCACCTCCCACCACGTCAGTGGTACTGCGCTCCATGGAGACCACCGCCTCGTTCGTATCGGCCTGAATGGTGCGGACCAGCACTTCGATCTGCTTGGTCGCGTTGGCAGCTCGCTCGGCGAGCCGCTGCACCTCGTCGGCCACCACCGCAAAGCCGCGGCCGGCCTCTCCGGCCATCGAGGCCTGGATCGAGGCGTTGAGCGCGAGGATGTTGGTCTGCTCGGCGATGTCGTTGATGAGCTCGACGATGTTGCCGATTTCCTGGGAGGACTCGCCGAGTCGCTTGATGCGCTTGGAGGTCTCCTGGATCGTCTCGCGGATCGCGTTCATGCCGTCGATCGTACGTCGCACCGCTTCGCTCCCCTTGTGCGCAACGTCGACCGAGTGACGAGCGACGTCGGCCGAGCGCTCGGCGTTGCCCGACACCTCTTCGGTGGAGGCGGCCATTGCTGCGACCGATTCGGACGCGAGCGCGACCTGCTTCGACTGCGCGACCGACGCTTTGGCCAGATGACCCGCCGAGGCCTGGGTTTGCTGAGCGGCGGCATCGAGCGCCACGGCCGAGTCGTTGATCGTCGCGACCAGCTCACGCAACGCCTCGATCGCGTAGTTGATCGAGTCGGCGATCGCGCCGGTGATGTCCTCGGTCACCGTCGCTTGGACGGTGAGGTCGCCGTCCGCCAGGCTCGACAGCTCATCGAGGAGCCTCAGAATCGCTTCCTGGTTACGCTCGTTCTTGGCGGCCTGAAGCTCGAGCGACTTGCGGATGTTGCCGGTGAGCGCATAGACGAGGCACAGGGCGATGAGCGCGATGAGGCCGCCGCCGAGCAGCGCGATCGGAAGCTCCTTGCCTCCGAGGGCCCCTGCGGCCCCGGAGGCGGGCGCTCCGATGCGCTCGTCGAATCGATCGTAGACGCTGTCGCCACTCTTCCAGAGATCGGTTGCGGCTTGGCGGGCCACCTTGAGCCGATCGGCGGAGCTGATGGCGGTGCGGACGTGCTCGCTCAATTGCGCATACAACGCGCGGGTCGATTTGAAACGGTTCGTCGCCTCGGTGCCAGTCACTTTCGGCAGGCCCAGACCCGAATCCTCTCCCGCGAGCCCGCCGATCACCTGACCCATGTAATCGTTCCCGTCGGCGAGCCGACGCGCGATCACGCTCGGATCGCCGAGCCCCGAGGCGAGCGCCTGCATGTCGTGCTCGAGCTTCAGGCCGGCGAGCTCGAAGCGCTCGAGGTGGCGCGTCATGCCCTCCATACCCGCAGAGCCGAGCGCGCTCGCAACATTCCCCAGGCTCTGCAGCAATTGCGGAACCAGGCTCTGCGCTTGCGTCGCGGCTTTCTGCACACCGCCGATCACTTCGCTCGCGCTCAGCACAGCCTGGCTCTGTTTGAGCAGCTCCGTCGAGCCGGCGAACGACAGCACATCCTCGCCCTGCGCAGCCGCAAGTTCCGAGAAACGCGTGCGCGAGGCCGACAGCGCTTCGAAGGCGGCAGTGTTGCCGCTCACTGCGGCGTTGGCTTGAGCGGGAATCTTCTGGGAGAGCGCGAGCAGCTCGTTCATTCCGGCGGACGCATTCGAGCCGCTGTCCCGCAACGCGTTGTAAGCGAGCAGCGCCAGCGCCGCGAGCACGCAGAGGAGGGAAATGACCATCAGCGCCGGCAGGAACCGGAGGCCGTACATCTTGTGACTGTCAGCCATGGCGTCGTTCCTCGGGCTCGGGCCCGCTCGCATCGCAGGCAAGGGCACGGCGATTCGAGCCGCCGCGCGAAATGCAGGATGAGTCGTACACGCGCGTCCTCGTCATTCTTGATCTGCTCCGGCGGCGGTCACGAAGCCGCCGCCAGGAATTCCGGGCTCTCGAGGAGCGTACGCAGGCTGAACACGGGCCAGCTCTCGGCGCCCCGCCGGAATGCGCCCGCCAGATAACGTTCGCAGCGCGCGATCGTCGGCGGCGGTGTGCCGGAGAACTCTCCCTCGGCGAAACGCCGGAAGCCGAGCACCTCATCGACCAGAAGTCCGGCAGGAATCTCGCGGTGGTTGGCGACGAGCACGCGGCTCGCGCGACCGGTGTTGCTCAGTCCACCGCCGAGAAACGCCCTCAGATCCACCACTGGCAGAAGCTGCCCTCGCACATTCGCGAGCCCCCGGATCCAGGGCTTCGCACCCGGCACCCTGGTCAGGATGGCCGGAAAGCTCAGCACGCTGGCGGTCTCCTCGCGCGCGACCAGGAAGTTCTCCGCGCTCAGGCGGAACGCCACCCCGATCCACTCGCGCTCGCTCCCGAGGTCGCGACCCTGCCCCGTCAACGCGGCGCGCGCCAGGCGCTCCAGCTGGCGCAACAGCTCGAACGGCTTGTCCCGGAGCGTCCTTAAGGTCGAGACCGAAGGTTGGGTCATGGCCTCGTCAGCCGGCGAGCGTGGCTTGCGCCTTCTCGATCAGCTTCTCCATCGAGACCGGCTTGACGAGGTAGTCGACGGCGCCCTGGCGCATGCCCCAGATGCGATCGGTCTCCTGGTCTTTGGAAGTGACCATGATCACGGGGATCGACCGCGTCTCAGGGTCGGAATGAAGCTTCCGGGTCGCCTGGAACCCGTTCACTCCGGGCATCACCACGTCCATGAAAATGAGGTCGGGCTTCATCTCCTTCGCCTTGCGGATGGCCTCGGCGCCATCGCCGGCGCTGGCCGTCTGGAAACCGTGACGCTCGAGCGCCTTCTGCATGACGTGGACTTCCGTGGGCGAGTCATCAACGATGAGGATCAGCGGCATGCGTTGCTCCACTTTGCCTTGCTCGGTTCGCGCTGCGGCGGGTCCGGCCATACTCGTATACCTGAGTTATCGGGAAAGGGCTCCAACGTGTGTCTCGATCGCGTTCAGCAGCTCATCCTTGGTGAAAGGCTTGGTGAGATAGTGCTCGGACCCGACGATGCGCCCCCGGGCCCGGTCGAAGAGCCCGTCCTTGCTCGACAGCATGATGACCGGGATCGAGCGGAACACCTTGTTGTGCTTGATCAGCGAGCAGGTCTGATAGCCGTCGAGGCGCGGCATCATGATGTCCACGAAGACGATGTCGGGCTGGTGATCGGCGATCTTCGACAGCGCATCGAAGCCGTCGACGGCGGTGTAGACCTCGCAGCCTTCCTTGGAAAGGAGGGTCTCGGCGGTGCGACGGATCGTCTTGCTGTCATCGATGACCAGCACTTTCAGGCCCTGCAGGCGGGGCGTGGTCGGACTCGTTGCTAGGTTCTCCATCGCTTTCCTCTGCAATGCGCGAGTGCCGTGTTCGTTTGGCCG
>DASVCI010000056.1:0-19265 GCA_036381695.1 Steroidobacteraceae bacterium | reverse complement strand
CGATCCACGCTCGAGGGCGACGCCTGATCAAGAGTGTACGTGTCCATCTATCCTCCACGCGGACACGTCCACAGTGTCCGCTTCAGGGAGGGCAGCTAAACTGAAGCGTCGGAAGATGGGAAGGCGGCCTTCGCCGGACGCCTACGGCCGATGCGTTACTCTCGCCAGAGCTTCTTTTCCGCGTCAACAGCGCTGCGCTGGCTCGAGAACATCCGCGAACGTGCGCCCGCATTGGACGATGGGCGGTCGCGCCCAGGGGTGCGTTTGCGCGTGACGAGCGTGAGCAGCTTCGGTTTCTGGCCCCCCGGCTCTTTCCCCGCGGAATGTGCACTGTTCGACCGGCGTAGCAACCGTCGCACCCGCAAAGACGGCAGTCCTCACGCCGCCTTCAAGGATGCGGCGAAGTCTTCTTCTTTTCGGCGGACCGTGCGATAGAGGAGGTCGTCCGGAGGAGTCACTCGTGTTGGCTCCTCGTTTCCCGAGCCCGGTCGGCGAACACCTGTTGCGTCGGCCGTGTCCGAAAGCCCTGGTTGGCGCCACCCCCGCAACCGGCCTTGACGTATCAGCGGCGGCGAGAGTGCGAACCCGTCCGAGCTATGTGCTACACTAGCTGTTACACAGCGTCGTGTAGCAGGGCCTGTAACCTGCTGAAAAGCAACGGCCGTATAACTGGCGCGTGGACTCCCATCGTCCACCCCAATCCCTTTGTCTTTAAACAATAAGTTCCCGATCGCGAAGCAAAACAGGGGGCTTATTGGCTGCAGTATAAGCGGCACTTGCTACACGCCTTGCTACACACGAGCGTGGAGCAGTGACCGTGAAGGGCCAAAGTCAGTACCTGTTTCGGCGCGGAAATACCGCACCTACTACGTTCGCCGCCGCATTCCGGAGGCCCTTCGTGTTTAGTACGGCGCTCGCCGGGAGGTCGTGCGTTCCCTCGGGACCGCGGACTTCAGGGAGGCTTCCTCGCGTGCCGCATTCGAGCCGGCCAGCATCGAAGCGGAGTTTGTCCAGCGCCGGAAGGAACTCGACCTCTCCCGAGCCTCCCTAGTCCCGCGCCGCGTTCACCAGCTGAGCGGCGCCGAGTTAGACGCGATCGGCCGGCGAGCGACTAGGCAATTTCTGCAGGCGGTTGTGAAGACGCTGGACCTGCAGCTTGCTCGCCAGGCCGGTGAGCCTGTCGGGCGGAGGAGGCCCTGCTGAGCCGACGCCTGATCTGCTGAGCCAGTTTGTCGAAAGTATGCGAGCCCGTGGTCTAGCGGGACAACCGTTAGCGGGCGCCTTTCGAAGGTTCGAGAAATTCTTACTATAGCTCGAGGTAAGTCGTTGCCAAAAGCGAACGCTGCGGAGAACACTTTGGGAAAGAAAACCGTGGATCAAGCCTTTGTCGTGGATGAATGGCCTGTTCGGGTTTGCCTGGACAGGGCGAGTACTGAATAATCGGCGCATTGCTTCCGGCCAATACAAGTAGAAAAGCCAGGAATTGACAGCTCCAGTCGAGGGGTCTGATTCCATGCGAATTAACAACTGCTCGTTGCTTCTTTCGGCACTTGCCACTGCAATCTTCTGCTGCACTGCCCAGGCCCAGGAAGCTGTGAAGAGCGGTGCGTGGTCAGATCCATCCACGTGGGCCGGCGGCGCAGTGCCAAAGGCGGGCAGCATGGTCACCATTGGCAACGATGTGGAGGTCGTGCTCGACGTCAGTCCTCCTGCCCTGAACGGCTTGACCATCAGCGGCAAGCTCAGCTTCTCGGACGAAGCCGACCTGGAGTTGACCACCGAATGGATCGTGGTGCGCGGCGAGCTCGCGATCGGTACCGAGGCCAACCCCCACACCCGCAAGGCCACCATCACCCTCACCGACAATGTAAAAGACGAGGAGCTGATGGGCATGGGTGACCGCGGCATCATGCTCGTAGGCGGCACCCTGAACCTGCACGGCAACCGCACCAACACCTGGACCAAACTCGCCAGGACTGCCAGAGCCGGCAGCAGCTCGATTGAGGTGTTGGACGCCTCAGAATGGCAGGCAGGTGATGTGATTGTTCTTGCCTCCACCGACTTCAACCCGCGTCAGGCCGAGATCCGCACCATTGCCTCCATCAGTGGCAACAGCATCACGCTGGACAGGCCCCTTGAGTACATGCACTTTGGCGAGATCACCTTCGGTGTGGACGAGCGCGGTGAGGTGGGCCTGCTGACCCGCAACATCAAGGTCCAGGCATCCGAAGACGCGGCGGAGTCGTATTTCGGCGGGCACATTATGGCGATGCCGACGAGCAAGATGTACGTCGAAGGCGTCGAGCTGAATCGCATGGGCCAGCACCTGACGCTTGCCCGTTATCCGATTCACTGGCACCTCGTTGGCGACGCGAAGGGCCAGTACATCAAGAACTCGGCCATCCACGACACCTTCAACCGCTGCGTGACCGTGCACGGCACGCACAACTTGAGAATCGAGAACAACGTGACCTACAACGCCGTCGGTCACTGCTTTTTCATCGAGGACGGCATCGAGACCGGCAACGAGTTCGTCAAGAACCTGGCGATCCAGATCAAGTGTCATCCCACCATGGAGTGCGTGCCGGTCAACCTTGCTGCCAACGGCGAGATCGAGGGCGACCGCCGTACACTCAGACAAATCAGCTTTTCCCGCGAGCATACCCTGTTGCCCTCGGACAACACGGTCGCCGCATACTGGATCACCAATCCGGACAACGCCTTCATAGACAACGTTGCAGCAGGCTCCGATCAGATCGGTTTCTGGCTGTCTCTGCCAGAACACCCTAACGGCGCCTTCCAGGGCACGGAAGTCAGCCTGAACACCTGGCCGCGCCGAACGCCGCTGCGCGCATTCAGGGGCAACGTGGCCCATTCCAACTTCGACGGGTTCATGTTTGACCGGAACATTTACGAAGATAACACCTTCGGTTTGGCCACCATTCCGTTCCTGCCACTGAAGAATCCTGCTGATCTCGAGAGCGAAGTGGTGGAGTCGCACTTCGAGAACCTGACCGCCTACAAGAACCGCAATGGTGGGCTCTGGGGGCGGGGCGACCTCTTCGTCTACAGCAACGCGAAATTCGCAGACAACGCCATTGGCATGACGCAGGCCGCCGGCGACATCGGCACGTCGAGGTTCAGCTCGCGGCTGGTCGATTCGCTGATCGTGGGCGAGACCGACAATATCGGCAATCCGTCGACGCCCGAGGAAATCGCCTATGGCCGCAGCCTGCCCAAGCCGCTGATCCCTGATTTCCCCATCCGCGGCTACGAATTCTATGACTACCGCGACGATGTGGTGAACACGACATTCGTGAATTTCCAGGACAACGATCTGAGAAAAACCGGGGCGCTGTCCTTTCTGCTGTACACGAGCGCGGGGGTCAGTACCGGAAGCACGGTCAGCGGTGCGAAATTCGTCAATGCCAAGCCGGTCTATTTCCCGAAGATCGATCCCAGGTTCGATAACGACAACCGGGGTGGCGTGGGCTACCGGACCCTGTCGTTCCGCGACCTGGACGGTTCGGTGACCGGCATCCCCAATTCCCAGGTCCTGCTGCACGATGGCGAGAACGACAGCGTCGCCACTGACGACACCTGTGAAATACATCCCACCTGGAATGCGGCTGTGTGCACGGGTGATGTCGGCCGCCTGAATCTCTCGAACAGCAGAGGAGAGCTTCCAGCCGGAGTCGATCTCGAATCCCGGACCGCTCGGTTCGCTTTGCTCGCTACGATCGGTCCGTTTGCTCCAGACACTCCGGCCGTTCGGGCGGCTCGTGCCGCCATGGCTGCTCGTCCTGCTCCGCAGGCACCTATCACGCTTGTTCGCGATGGCAAGGAATTTCGCATCACGCGTGACCAGAGCACCGTGCGTGCCGGCACCGAGATCCAAGTCAAGACCGAAAGACAGGAAGTCACTCTCAGTCTGGCTGAAATGGACGAGGGGTCATGGGTCATCTTCGAGCTGCCGGGCTTCACGCGCGCATCCACCGGAACGGAGCAGAGCAGCTTGAGCGCACTGCGCCAGGCGACCGAGACTTCCTGGTTCAGGGACGGGGATACCCTCTGGGTCAAACTGGTGGCGGGACCTCCGGTCATGGAGATCATTCGTCCGACGGATCTGCAAGCCAGCATCACGGTCAGACGATAAGAAACGGGTCGGTGTCAGAGTAGACGTCGATCGCACGCGGCGCAGCGCGTACAGAATGGCACGACGTGCCGGCTGAAAAGCAGGCCCTCGTGCCACCAGCGCAACCGCCCGGGCCGCGATGCACGACCCGGTAGTGACAGGCTGCTCTGCGCGCAGCAGGGGGGCTTGCCGCGAACTTCAGGATCACGGTGGCGCGTGCGCCGCTCATCCAGGCGGATTCGGCGGCGGGCTGCGGCTGATCAGCGCGGGGCCGCTTGCCCTGATCCCTTCGACCAGCCGCCGACCGGCGTCGGCCACCAGCGTCGGACGAGCACGACGACGGCAACCGCCACGAGCCCTGCGACGATCCAGTGCTCGTGGCGATGCAGGTCGTCGATCAGCACGGCGGCCAGCCGGCTCCCGCCGAAGCCGAGCGACGCCACGGTGCACGCCCAGAGCGCGGCGGACGCGACGTCGAGCGCGAGGTAGCGCCTCGGCGACATGCCGCTCATGCCGATCGTGAACGGCAGCGCGATCCTCAAGCCCCACATGAAGCGCATCGCGAGCACCGTGATCGCGCCGTGTCGCTCGACGAGCCCCGCGGCGCGGCCGAGCTTCGCGTGCCAGCGCCGCGGGCGTAAGAGCATGCGCTCGCCCTGCCACCGGCCGAGACGGTAATAGAGCTGGTCGCTCACGAGCGCCGCGGCGAAGGCCGCGGCGATCACCCACTCGAGCCGCAGATAGTGACGATGGGCGCCGTAGCCGCCCAGCACGACCATGCTCTCGCCTTCCACGAACGTGCCGACGAACACGGCTGCGTAACCGTACTGCTGCAGGAGATCGGGGAGGTTCATCGCGAAGCGCTCGCCAGCCCTGCCTCGCGCTACGCGCCCTGCGCCTCGAGCGCGCGAGCGCGGCGGGCGAGTTCGGGGTCCGCGGCGAACACGGAGGCCTCGAGCCGGCTCAGATAGTCGCCGGGGAACATCCAGATCAGCGAGCCGTCGGCGCGCGCGAGACCGCGCTCTGCCGGACCGAAGTCGTAACGCAACGTGGCGAGGAGGTCGCTGCTGACGAGTGGGCTGTCGCGGAAGTAGCCGTGGCCGTTGCCGATGTCGAAGCCCTCGACGCCCTCCACGTCGACGATGGCGAGGCGATCCGTCTCACGCAGGAACGAGGCCGCTTCGGGCGTCACGTCGAGCGGCGTGAGCTGCCCGACCCGGTCCGAGCCGAGCACGCGGCGGGCCATGCGCAACGCCTTGTCCCGCGGTGACTCGTACACCGTCAAACGTCGCGGCACGCGCAGCAGGCCGTCGTGCAGGTAGTTGATGAAGATGCCCCGATCGATGTCGCTCGCGACGAGCACGACGTTGCCGATGCGAAGGCTACGGCGGATCTCCTCGGCGGACCGGTCGCGAGCCTTCAACGCGAGCTCGTACATCGCGGCCGCGACGAGGCGCGTGCCCGCGCTGTAGCCGACGATGTGGATGGCCTCCGCCTGGGTTTCGCTCGCGAGGTACTCCACGAAGTCGCGCAAGTAAGGCGCCGAGTAGTGCGTGGACTCCGTGTCGCCGAAGTAGGCGAGGCGCCCGGTGTGCGCCGGCCACGCGAACGGGATGAAGACCCCCTCGTAGCCCAGGAAGTGCCAGAGCTCCGCCGCCACGAGCAGCGGATTCTCGAAGTTCACGCGATAGCCGTGCACGTAGATGAAGACGTCCTTGTCGCGGCTGCGCTCGAGGCGGTCGTCGATGACGCTCGTGAACCGCTCGCGCGGCTGCGGGTCGTTCGGCGCGTCGCGCGCGAGCATCGGCCACACCGAGCGATCGAGCACGCCAAACTCTTCCGCGTCGGCCACGCGCAACGGATAGCGGTCGGAGTTGTTCTTCAGGATGGACACGCGGCGCGCTTCGTTCCAGCTGATGTCGCTGCGGCCGAGCGCGATGCGCGCCACGCCGAGACGCAGGTCGGACGCGCGCGCCGACGCGTAGAAGCGCTGCCCGCTCTCGGGTGCGGCCGGCGCGCGCAGGGAGACGTACGGGATGCGCGGGTCCGTGCCCGCCTCGACCAGCGACGGGTCGCTGAACGGCGTGAGGTCGCACGCTTCGAGGAACGCCGGCGGCGCCATGAGGCGGATCTCGTAGAAGCGGTTCTTCCCACGCGGCTTGAGCGCGCTCGCGGCCGCGCCGGCGATCGCGAACGCGCGTTGTGCGAGCGCAGCCGGCAGCGATTTCCATAGAGCGAGGTCGCCCATAAGCCCTCCCTGCGGCAACCTGCGAGTTAACGGCAACGGCGCGCCGCGGTCCATGGGACTTTGGTCGAAGACGTCGCGGGGCTCGCAGGATCGGCGCCGAGCGTTTCGGTGTTGGCCCTTGGGCCAATGGTCGGCTGCGGCCGGCGGGCCGAGAATGCGCCTTCGGTGACCCGCGGCGCCCCCGGCGCCGCGCGGACGCGGTGACCCGCCGGCTGAGCAGGAGGCCCCGTGCGCGATCAAGCGCTGCAGACGGCGACGATTCTCGTGACGGCGCTCGTCGCGTTCGCCGCCCGCGGCCAGCACTCGCACGAGCACGCGCATCCCGCGCCCCATGCGGCCGGGCAGTCATCCGGCTTCTACCTGCCGGAGCCGCTGCCGCTCGAGCCCTTTACGCTCGTCGATCACGATTCGCAGCCGTTCACGCGAGACCGCCTGGAAGGCCGATGGACGCTGCTCGTGTTCGGCTACACGCACTGTCCCGACGTCTGTCCCATCACGCTGGCCCAGGTGCGCGACACGCGTGCGCTGCTCGAGCAGCAGGCGCCCGCGCTCGACGTGGGCGCCGTCTTCGTGTCGATCGACCCGGCGCGCGATACGCCGGACCGCGTGGCCGCCTACGTCGCCGCGTTCGACGAGGACCTGATCGGCGTGACCGGCACGGCCGAGGCGATCGCCGCCTTCGCCGGTCAGCTCCGCGTCAAGTACGCACCGACGCGCTCGCCGGGCGGCTACCTCGTGGACCACTCATCGTCCGTGGCGTTGCTCACGCCGCGGGCGGAGCTCACCGCTCTGTTCAGCGTGCCGCTGCGCCCCGAGCGGCTCGCGTCGGATCTGCTCGCCATCGCGGAGTCGGCGGACGGCGGGGACGAAGCGGCGCCCGTGAGGGAGGTCACCGACGGAGGGAACTGACGATGGCGAAGCCACGCGACCCGCGCATCCTTCGGCACGGCGCTTTGACGGCCGGCGCGATCTGCGCCTTCGGCGTCTGCGGAAGCGCCGACGCGCAGCCCGAGACCTTCTCCAATCCGCCGGAGCTCGCGAGCGTCAACGGCGAGCTGCGCACCACGTTCGTGGTGGTCGAGGCCCTCGTGCAGGTGGCGGACAAGACCGTGAACACGCTCGTGTACAACGGCGAGTTCATGCCGCCGCTGCTCCGCGTTCGGCCGGGTGACACCATTTATCTCGATCTCGTCAACGAGACGGCCGAGCCCACCAACGAGCACTATCACGGACTGAACGTCTCGCCCCGCGTGAACGCGGACGCGACGGTCTCCGACAACGTGCTGATCAGCATCGAGCCCGGCACGCTCGCGAGCTACCGCATCCAGATCCCGGAGACCCACAACCCGGGCCTCTACTGGTATCACGCTCACCTGCACGGCCTCGCCGAGCACCAGGTGATGGGCGGCCTCTCGGGCGGGCTGATCGTCGAGGGCGTTCTCGACCCGTTCCCGGAGCTGCAGGGCATTCGCGAGCGCGTGTTCCTGCTCAAGGACATTCAGATCACGCCGGACGGCACGTTGCCCGACGACATCGATCCGAGCGCCGATACCAACCGCACCGTGAACGGCCTTACGCAGCCGACCATCGAGCTCAAGGCCGGGGAGCTTCAGTTCTGGCGCTTCGCGAACATCGGCGCGAACATGTACTACCGCATCGTGCTCGACGACCACGTGTTCCAGGAGCTCGCGCGCGACGGCAATCGCCACACGGGGCTCGTGGAGATGGCGGAGATCCTGCTGCCGCCGGGCGCGCGCTCCGAGGTGCTCGTGCTCGGGACGGACACGGGCCAGTTCTCGCTCCGCACGCTCGCGTTCGACACGGGGCCCGAGGGCGACAGCTACGGCGAGGACGTGCTGGCCACGGTGTTCACGCAGGACGCCGTCGAGACTCCCGCGCCGGCGCTGCCGCCGCCCGAGGCGTTCCCGCCGGTGGAGGACCTGCGCACCCTCCCCGTGGCGCAGAGCCGCACGATCACGTTCGTGGACGGGCCCGATCCCCTCTTCTACATCGACTCAGGCGCCGGCCCCGTGCAGTACGACCCGAACCGCGTGGACGCGACGATCGAGGCGGGCACGGTGGAGGAGTGGACCATCCTCAACGCCTCCGGCGAGCTGCACGCCTTCCACATCCATCAGACCGACTTTCAGGTCACCGAGATCAACGGCGTGCCGCAGGAATTCGTGGGCCGCCAGGACAGCGTGAACGTGCCGTACCAGCTCGACGACGGAACGCCGGGGCAGGTGAAGGTGCTCATCGACTTCCGCAACCCGATCATCGTCGGGAAGTTCGTCTACCACTGCCACATCCTCGAGCACGAGGACGGCGGGATGATGGCGATCGCCGAGGTCGTGAACCCGCCCGGCGCGCCGCCGCCGCCGGAGTCGATCGCCCGCGACGGCGTCGATCGCGACGTGGTGCTCGACACGCTCGCGGCGTTCCAGGCCGGGAGCTACTGCGGCGACGACGCGCCGCGGCGGGCGAGCCCGGCGATCGAGGCACTCCTCGGCGGCAACGCGGGTTCGTCGTCTCGGCGGCGTGCGCTGCTCGAGCCTTGAGCATGGTGCTCCACGGTCCGCGCGCGAGCGAAGAAGGCCGGCGTCCCGGCTCTGGAGGGAGCGAATGATTCGCCTGGCCATGCTGCTCATCGGCGCGCCGGCGCTCCGCCGGCGCTGGTGGGTGTTGCCGGTCGTCGGCGCGCTGTGGATCGCGGTCGGCGCCTTCCTGATCGTGGACGCCACCGACGGCGAGCTGCGCTTCGCCACGGACGTCCTCGGGCTCGTGCTCGCCCTCGAAGGGGCGCTCTCGCTGCTTGCACTGCTCCTGTCGCCCGCCGAGATGCGAGGCGCGCTCAGGTGGCGTGCGGCGATCCTGCTCGCGCTCGGCGCGCTGATCGTGCTGCCGCTCGCCGCGGACGAGGTGGCCGACCGCGTGCTGTTCGGCACGGCGTTTCTCGTGGACGGCGCGCTGCGCGTCGGCGCCGCGTGGGTGGTGCGCTTCGCGGGGTGGCGCAACGCGGTGGCACTCGGGCTGCTCCAGCTCGTCGCCGCGTTTCTGGTCATGGGCAACTGGCCCATCCATCACGGCTACGTGGTGCCGATGGTGCTCGGCTTCGTGCTGATCTCCTCGGGCTGGGCGCTCTGCGTGCTCGGCACGCAGCTGCGTAACCTCGCACCGGGCGCGTCGATCACCACGCTGCCGATGTTCTTCGCGCGCGGCTGGTACGGCGCCGACGGGCCGCCGCGGCCGCACGCGGACGCTCGTCCGGACTTCGATCCGCCGCAGCCGATGACGCTGTACGTGTGGACGGCGCAGGGCTCCGCGAGCCGTGGCCATGGACCCCCGCTCGTGCGCCGCTACATCGCTGCCATCGACGAGCAGGGCGTGGTGTCGACCGGACACTCGGCGCTCGAGGTGCTGCCTGACGTCTACATCAGTCACTATCCCGCCGTCGAGATCGACCACTCGCCGGACGACTTCGCCGCGCTGCTGCGCGCGGGCCCGGAGAACGACATCCCGGGGCGCTGGATCCCCGACCACGCGACGGGCGTGTGCGACTGGGTGGAGCCCGATCAGAAGGTGGTATTCCACCACTACGACGGCGCGGCGCTGCGCGCGTTCTGGAACGTGTACCGGCAAGACAGCACGTACAACCTCACGAGCCGGAGCTGCTCGACGGCGACGTCGCTCGCGCTCGAGACGGCGCTCGAAGGCGTGCTCGGCGAGCGCCGGCCGATGCTGCGCTTCGCAGAGCTTCTGCTCGATCCGGACGTGTGGCTCGCGGCGGCCGTGCGCCGGCGCGGCGCGACGATGGCCTGGACGCCGGGCCTGGTGCTCGACTACGCGCGACTGCTGCGGGCGATCGTCGCGAGGCACCGAAAGAGCCAGCCGGCGGAGCTCAAGGCGACCGTTTCCACGTGAGCCGGGCCGCCGCGACACTCTCGCAGGGGGCCGTGATCGCGGCGGCGTGCATCTTCGGGCTCACCTATGGCCTGACCGCGCCGCTCGTCGCGCAAGCACTGCACCACCGCGGCGTCGGCGAGACGCTGATCGGGCTCAATGCGGCCCTCTATGCCGTCGGCGTGCTGGCCGTCGCCCGCTGGCTGCCGGGCTTCGCGGAGCGCGTGGGGCTTCGCACCGGCATGGCGCTCGTGCTGCTGCTCGTGGTGCTGGTGCTCCCGGGCTTCGCGCTCACGGCGCTCTGGCTCTGGTTCCCGCTGCGCTTTCTGCTCGGCGTCGGCTCCGAGGGCATGTTCGTGATGTCCGAGGCGTGGGTGAACCAGTCGAGCAGCGAGCGCTCGCGGGCGACGACGATCGCCGTGTACACGGCGGCGCTGTCGCTCGGGTTTGCGTTGGGGCCGCTGGTGCTGAGCGCAGTGGGAGCGCACGACATGACGGCGTACTGGATCGGCGCGGCGTGCGCGTTCGTCGCTATGCTCCTGATCCTCGCGCCGGGCATCCATGCGCCGGCGTTCGACCGCGATGCGGCGCCCGCGGGGCTCAAGTCCGTGGCGCGCATCGCGCCCGTCGCGCTCGCGGCCGCGGCGCTCAACGGCGCGCTCGAGACGGCCGGGCTCACGTTCATGCCGATTTACGCGATGCGGCTCGGGTGGACGGCGGCGGGGGCGAATGCGCTGATCGCCACGTTGATGATCGGCGCCATCGTGCTGCAGCTGCCGATCGGGTGGCTCGGGGATCGGTACGACCGCACGAAGCTGGTCGTGGTGCTCGCGGGGCTGGCGGCGCTCGGAGCCGCGATCTGGCCGCTGCTGCTCAAGGCGGTGCCGCTCGCGTATGCGGTGATCTTCGTGTGGGGCGGGTTGTTCGTCGGCATCTACACGTTGACGGTGACGGCCGTCGGCAGCCGGTTCGCCGGCCGGCGCCTGCTCGGGATGTATGCGGTGATGTCGATTGCGTGGGGGGTGGGCGCGCTGCTCGGGCCTGCGGTGACCGGCGTGCTGATGGAGCACGTGCGGCACGGCTTGCCGTGGGTGGCGGCGGCGGCGTGTGCTCTGTTCATGGTGATGGTGTGGGAGAGGGGCGGCCTGATCGGCGAGGCGCGGGCGAAGCTCGGTCCGGTATGACTCGCCTACGCGGATGCATCGGCGCAGATCGGCCCAAGACCTCAGCCGTCGCCGGTGCCCTTCGCGAGCGGCGGTAGCGCGAACACGCGCTCGAGCCGTGAGTAGAGCGTGCCGAACGCGCCAGCACCGAGGAGGGCGCCGAGCAGCGCGGCGAGCGCATACAGCTTGCCTTCGCCGATGTTCACGAGAATCGGACCGGGGCACATCCCGGTTATCGACCAGCCGATACCGAACAGCAACCCGCCGGCGATGTTGCCGCGATGGCGCGGTTTGCTCTCGAACTCGAGCGGGCGGCCGAGCAACGAGCGGCCGCGTCGCTGCAACAGCCGCAGGCCCGGTGCGGTCACGAGGATCGCGACGCCGATGATCCCGTAGAGCTGAAAGCGCTCGAACAGGAACATGCCCTGAACCATGTCGTAGTCGCCGGCGCCCGAGCGGCTCAGGACGAACCCGAACAGCGTGCCGAGGAGGAGATAGAGTATCGCCAAAGCACCGCTCCCTTTCAGCCCGCGAGGCCGCGATACAGCAGCTGCGTCGTCAGCACGCCGCCGGCCATGAAGGCCAGTGTCGTCGCAAGGCCCGAGCCCTCGGCGTTCGACAGCCCGAAGATGCCGTGGCCGCTCGTGCAGCCCCCCGCGAGCCGCGTGCCGAAACCGATCAGCAGTCCGCCGGCGAACATCCACATCAGCTTCGCGCCCTCTCCGAGCGCGAAGACCGTGTCGAGCATGCCGGCGTCCCATCTGGGCGCCCACCCGCCGCCGAGTGCGGCCGACAGGGCGCCGCCGAGCACGAGGCCGGCGAGGAACGGCAGCCGCCACGTCCGGCCCGAGACGACCGCGCGGCGCCGAAAGTACGGCCGGCGCAGCACGAAGCTGCATAGGTCATCGAATCCGGTCGAAATGCCGAGCCGGCGATTCGCAACGAAAAGGAGGCACAGCGTGATCAAGCCGATCGCCGCGCCGGCAATGGCCCAGTGCATCGGCTGAAGGTCGTTGAGGATCGACGCGTGGGGAGACGGCGATAGAACGTTCACTTGCGCTCTCCGAGCTCGGGATGATCAGCCCCGAGTTTACGCCGGGCGACGGGACCCGCGTCCACCGGTTGCGCGGCGGGAACGCTCGGCTCCGCGCGAATCCGATGCGCGTCCCGGCTTCTCGTGGACCGTGCAGAAGGTAGCAGCGACGCCCGCCAGCTCCGCCCGCCCGGGCCCGGCGCCGCCGTCCGGACGGACAAACTACACGGCCGTCGACCAGTTCCAAAGCGGAAATGGGAAGGATCACCCCCCGCACTCTGCCCGATATTCTCACGACCGTCCGACTAAGATGATCTTTTCTCCGCCTCCATGCGGGGAATTGCCATGCCGGACGGAAGATGCACCAGGGCGCGCGGATACGCTCTCCTATCAGCCGTGCTCACCGCAGCGAGCCCGTTGGTCGAAGCCCAGCAACGCCTCGAGGAAGTCATCGTCACCGCGCAGCGCCGCGCCGAGAACGTGCAGGACGTGCCGATCGCGATGACCGTCGTCACCGGCGACACGCTCGATCTGCGCTCCATCACGCAGGTCGCGCAAGTTTCCGATTTCTCTCCGAACGTCTACATCGACCCGACCGTGCCGTTCAGCGGCTCGAACTCGGTGCTGGCCGCGTATATCCGCGGCATCGGTCAGAGCGATTTCGCGTTCAACCTCGAGCCCGGCGTCGGTGTTTACGTCGACGATGTCTATCTCGCGCGCAGCATCGGCGCGAACGTCGACATGCTCGACGTGGAGCGTATCGAGGTCCTGAAGGGTCCACAGGGCACGCTGTTCGGCCGGAACACGATCGGCGGAGCGATCAACGTGATCACGCGCCGGCCGGGCGACGAGTTCAGCGCGCGCGCGGAGATGACCGTCGGCGCATTCGAGCGGCTCGACGTGCGGGCGGCCGCGGATTTTCCGATCGTCGAGGGGAAGCTCTTCAGCTCGGTCGCCTTCTCGGCAAAGAACCGCGACGGCTATCAGCGTCGCATCCGCTTCCCGGGCTTCGAGCAGTTCGTCTCGGACAGGACCGAGCAGTTCCTGCAGGCCGCTTATCAGGCCTTCGATCGTGCGGGCGGTGAGAACCAGAACAACTTTCGGGGCAAGCTGCTCTGGGCCGTGAACGACGACCTCGAGGTGACGTTCGCGCTCGACTACACGCGGACGAACGAGGAAGGCACACCCAATTCCGTGCTGCGCTTCGACGCGGACAACCCGACTTCGCTGACCACGCTGTACAACCTCTGCATCACCGCGCCGCCGGGCGCCATCCCGCCATGCGCCAACCCCCGCGGCACCGATCCGGCGTTTCCGACCGTGGGCGCGCCGTTCATCATCCAGCCCGGGCTCGACAACTCCGTGCCGCGCATGCCCTATACGGATGCGTTCATGATCGGGGACGTCGATTTGAGCTACGCCAACGGCAACAACTTCAACAAGCTCGAGGTTTCGGGCTTCTCGTGGAATCTGTCGTACGCGATGCGGAGCGGCATGACCCTGCGCTACATCGGCAGCACGCGTGAGCTCGAGTCGCTGTTCGGATTCGACTTCGACGGCTCGCCGTTGCCGATGCTGGAGCCGTCGTTCGATACCTATCAGAAGCAGTACTCGCACGAAGTTCAGCTCTCCAACGTTTCGGAAGAGGGCCGATTCGACTGGACCGTGGGTGCCTACTTCTTCCACGAGGCGGGGGATCTCACCGACTTCGTGACGTTCCCCGGCGGTTTACTGCAGATATACGGCGAGAACTACTTCGATAACGACGCCTGGGCGCTGTTCGCGCAAGTCACGATCGCGCTGACGGATCGGCTGGACCTCACGGTCGGCGGCCGCTTTACCGACGAGGAGAAGCAGTTCGAGGGTCGGCAGCGCGACCTCAACATGATCGCGCCGAAGAGCGGCGCGCCGCCGTTCATCTTCCCTGACCAGAACGATCTGACCCGCTACTATCCCCTCGGCGTCAACGAGCGCGACTTCGACGACTTCTCCGGCCGCTTCGGCTTCGAGTACCACGTCAACGATGACATCATGGCCTATGCGTCCTACACGGAGGGCTTCAAGTCCGGCGGCTGGACGACGCGCCTGTCGGCGCCGCTCTTGACGACCCAGCCGACGCCGGAAAACCCGCTCGGCCTCGAGTTCGATCCCGAGACGGCCGAGGCGTGGGAGATCGGCGTGAAGTCGCAGCTGCTCGATCAGACCTTGCAGCTCAACCTCGCCGCGTTCACGACCGACTACGAGGATATCCAGGTGACGCAGCAGGTCGGCGCGTCGCCGGTATTTTCGAACGGAGGCGACGGGAACATAACGGGCTTCGAGTCGGAGCTCCTCTGGCTGCCGACCGACTGGTTGACGCTGCGCGCCGGCTTCGGCTGGCTCGACGCCGAATACGATCGCATCCAGGAAGGCGTGATCCGACCGGACGGCTCGCCTTTGCCGCTCGACTCGATGTTCGTCAACGTCCCCGAGACGAGCTGGAACACCGGTTTCGACTTCGAGCTCCCGCTCGAGAACGGCTCGAGCTGGGGCTTTCACGCCGATTGGGTCCACGACGACGAGATCGCGAACGACCTCGGCAACACGCCGGAGCTGATGCAGCCCGAAACCGACTTCTTCCATGCCTCGGTGTCGTTCCGATCGGCTGGCAACTGGGAGGTCATCTTCGGCGGGCGCAACCTCGGCGACGAGCGTCACGTCGTGACCGGCCAGAACCAGCCGGCCGCCGGCCTCGTGAACGGCACGTACAACCGCCCGCGCGAGTGGTTCGCGACGGTGCGCGTCGACTTCCCATAGCGCGGCGCGGAACGGGGCGGAAACGGGGTCCGGAAACGGGGTCAGCGGAAAACGGGGTCAGAGCCCATTTTCGGAAACGGGGTCAGAGCAGGTCAGAGCTCATTTTCGCCGAAGCGGGGTCTGCCCCTTTGGGATCGATTCCCGTACTTTCTCAATCGAGTTATCAGCGACCGGTTATAGCTTCCGATAAGTGCGCGCTCCGTTGCAGCTCGACCCGCATATCGGGACGATGCCACACGCTGGGCAGCCGATGAGGCGACGGTCGCGCGAGGGTGCCGTAGCGCTCGCCTCGCAGGCATCGTCGCTACTCGGTCGATCCTGCAGATCCTCGTTCACGGAAGAATGAGCCCGATTGCCGAAGTGCAATCAAGAGGCCCAAGGACGGGAGGTACACACGCCTATTCGCACGAAGAGCGCATCGCGTGCGCGGTAAGCGCATCGGATGCGCAGGTGTCTCCTACCGAAAGGCGCTGTGCGCGGCTGCGCCTCGCCAAAGCAAAACCATTACGCGAAGCCGGACGGTAGAAGCCCGCGAGGCCGCAGCATACGTTCGGGCCGGCGCGCCCGATCGATGCGCCGTCGGTCGGCGTTTTGATCCTATGGATGGAGGTAAGAGATGAGGGAAAGGCTCCCGAACGGGAAGCAGTCGGCGTTTAGCGATCAATTGGGCCTCGCTGGTCTTGCGTCGGCGATTGCTGCGGCGCTCGCGGGTGCTGTCGGGCCGCGCGCCGTGTTTGCCCAGGACGTCCCGGCATTGGAAGAAGTCGTCGTCACGGGTTCACGCATCGTGCGCAGAGACCTCGAGGCGGCGAGCCCGATCGTGACGGTCGGCTCCGAGATGTTCGAGGAATCGAGCACGCTGGCCGTGGAGAGCGTATTGAATCAGCTGCCGCAGTTCGTGCCGGAGCAAACGCAGTTCAATACGTCAAACGTGTTTCCGAGCGCAACGAGCACTCCCGGTATCTCCACCGTCGATCTGCGCGGTCTCGGGGCGCAGCGTACGTTGGTGCTGGTAGACGGGCGACGAGGTCAGCCTATCAACTCGACTCTTGTTATCGACGTCAACTCGATTCCGGCTGCCGCCATCGAGAGCGTGGAAGTCATCTCGGGCGGTGCGTCGGCCGTATATGGCGCCGACGCGTTGGGCGGAGTCACGAACTTCCGGCTGAAAGACAACTTCGAGGGCGTCGACCTGCAGCTGCGCACGAGCGCGACGGAGCAGGGCGGCGGCCAGGAAACGAGCTTCAGCATGCTGCTCGGCAGCGGACTCTCCGACGGCCGCGGCAACGCGATGCTGAGCGTGGAGTGGACCGAGCGCGATGAGGTGATGGCCTTCGACCGACGGTTCATGCAGAAGACGCTGAAGGACTCGAACACGAACGCCGGGACCGCGGCGCAGATGTACGGGTTCAGATATCAGCCCACGGCGACGAACCGTCCTTCCGAGGAAGCCGTGAGGGCGCTTTATCCCGAGCTTCCGGCGAACATGAACATCACTCCGCTTCTCGGGTCCGCCTTCCACTTCAACGACGACAATACGCTCTACAAGGTGGAGCGGGGCGGACTGGGCTTTGCCGGAGACGTGCTCAACGACCCAGAGTATCGGATCGCGCCCAACGGACAGCTCGTGCGGAACAACTTCGACCTCCGCTACTCGAGCCCGATGGAGCGTTACTCGCTCTTCGGCAAAGCCCATTACGCCTTCACGGACTCCGTGGAAGCCTTCTCTCAGGTGATGTTCGTCAACACCACCAACCTGCAGGTGCTGCAGCCGACCGGGGCGATCGGCGGTTTCGGGGCGACGATTCCGTACGGAGACGGGATTTATGCGCCTTCACTGGCCGAAGACGGGGTGACGACGTTGCCGGAGTATCAGGCGGGAGGCGCGTACGGACTGAACTGCCCGCCTACCGGTGGATGCACGAACTCGCAAGCCTTTCCGGTACCGGAGCAGCTGGCTGCGCTGCTCGATTCGCGCGGTGACGACGTGCTGAGCACGACCGAGTTCGATCCCAACACGGGCTTGCCCCTCGTCGTTCAGGGCAGGAACTCGCCGTGGGGAATCGGCGGCGTTTTCGATTTCCTGCCGCCTCGCTCGATGGAGAATACCAGCAACCTTTACCAGGTACTGGCCGGCCTGCGGGGGGATCTTCCGTTCGGCGACTGGACCTGGGAGGGTTACTACTCGCACGGCGAGACGCGCGTCGACCTCGACTACATCGGTTGGGTATCGACGTCCCGCTGGCAACAGATCGTGTCTTCTCCGAACTACGGCCGAGGCCTTGAGCTGACGGGCGCGGGGTCGACGTCGCTCTCGTGCACGAGCGGTCTGCCCGTCTTCGAGCAATTCGAGGTTAGCGAGGATTGCATCGCGGCCCTGACGCCTTCGTACACGGATCGAACGAGGCTGACCCAGGACGTGCTCGAAGCCACCATGCAGGGCGGTATCGCAGAGCTGCCGGCGGGTCAGGTTCGGGCAGCGGTGGGCATCACGCAACGGAGGAACGATTTCGAGTACCTGCCGGACGCGACTCGCGAAACGAACTCGGTCGTAGACATCCCGGTAGGTACGTTCGGACAAGCGAACGTCGTCGGTTCCACGGAGGTGGACGAGATTTTCGGCGAGTTGCTGATCCCCGTGCTCCGCGACAAACGCTTCGCTCGCGAATTCGAGCTCGAGCTCGGCTATCGATATTCGGACTACGGCGATACCGGCGGAGAAGTGCCGACTTACAAGGCGCTGTTCAGCTGGCGTCCGATCGATCTGGTGCGCTTCCGCGGAGGGTATCAGCTGGCAAACCGCGCGCCGAACATCAACGAGCTCTTTCTCGAGGCGAGCAGCCAGGCCGTGACGCTGCGCAGTCCCGACTACTGTCGTGCGGATACGCGGGAGCTGACCGGTAATCATCCGGACAACCCGAACCGAGAGGCCGCCCAGGCGCTGTGTGAGGCACTGATCGGCAACCAGACGTCGGAGTTCTCCGCCGACCCCGACAACTACGTCGGCGGCCGCGGCGACGGGATCACGCTGCAGATCAACAGCGGGAACCGCGATCTTCGGAGCGAAGAGGCGAAGACCTGGACCTTCGGCGCGGTCGTCGAGTCGCCGTTCTCTCGGCCGGCCGTGCAGGACATGACGTTGGCGGTCGATTGGTATCAGATCGAGATCGACGACGCCATTGCGACGGTGTCGGCGCAACTGGCGTACGACCTGTGCTTCAACCGCGACGGAAGGAGCAATCCGACGTACTCTCTCGACGATCCGAACGGGGTCTGCAGGAACATCGAGCGGGACGAGGTGACCGGTGCGGCGAGACTGGTCAATTCGCAGTTCCAGAACCTCGGCATTCTCAAGACGTCGGGGGTCGACGCGAATTTCAGCTGGCGCGCCGCACTGGCCGATCTGGGCATGGATCGCGCTCCCGGGAGTCTCGCGTTGAATGTTTCCTTCTCGAGGCTCTTCGAGTTCAAGGCGCAGGAATACGCGACGGCGACGCCGCTCGAGAATGCAGGCACGCTGGCGAGAGGGGGACTCTTCGATTGGCGCCTGCTGACGACGCTTCGATATGTCTCGAACGGCAACTGGAGCGCGGCGCTCACGTGGAGACACCTCCCGGAGGTCGAGTCCGCTCAGTACGTGACCGATCCGGAGACGCCGATTCGAGGCGCGGGCTCGTATGACGTCGTTCGCCTGACCGGAAACTGGAATCTCTCGGATACGTTGTCGCTCAGCGCGGGTATCGACAACCTGTTCGACCGCGAGCCGGAGCGCGTCGGGGCCGGGCAGATCCAGAATATCGCGGCCGTCAATGGCGGCGGTCAGACGGTGCTGAACGGTTCCGGCTCGACGTCGGCGGGGCACTACGACGTGCTGGGGCGCCGCTACTTCATCAGCTTGAGAGCGCAATTCTGATCGCCGACGGAGCGGAGACGCCTCGGGGACGTGCGGCAGCGGCTGGCGCGGGAGCGCCATGTCGCTGCCGCAGCCTT
>DASVCI010000055.1:0-11533 GCA_036381695.1 Steroidobacteraceae bacterium | reverse complement strand
AGCGGCTCGAAGCACACCAGATTGCGCGGATACTCTTTGGCCATGTCGTCGCGACGCTCGCCTTACTTGTGCCGGTCGAGGATCTCGTCCACCTTCTCGGGCGTGAGATTCTCGTAATACACGTGGTCGACCATCATCATCGGCGCGTTGTTGCAGGCCGCGAGACACTCTTCCTCGCGCTTGAGATAGAAGCGCCCGTCCGGCGTGCTCTCGCCAGCCTTGATGCCGAGCCGCTTCTCGACGTGCGCGAGCAACTCATCGCCCCCCCGGAGCATGCACGAGATGTTGGTGCACACCGAGATCCAGTGGCGACCGACCGGCTTGGTCTCGAACATCGAGTAGAACGTCGCCACCTCGTACACTTGAACGGGCGGCAACCCGAGATATTCGGCGACGGCGTCCATCGACTCGCGCGTGAGATAGCCCGCTTCGTGCTGCACGGCGCGCAAGGCTGCGATCACCGCGGAACGCTTGCGATCCGGCGGAAACTTCGCCACCCAATGATCGATCTCTTCGCGCACGTGCGCGGAGAGCTTTTCGTTCACCGATTTGGTCTCGCTCACCGGTCGATTTCCCCGAATACGATGTCCTGCGTGCCGATCACCGCGACGACGTCGGCGAGCAGGTGGCCCTTGACCATCTCCTCGAGCGAAGCCAGGTGCGCAAAGCCGGGCGCGCGGCACTTGAGCCGATACGGCTTGTTGGCTCCATCGGAGATCAGGTACACGCCGAACTCGCCCTTGGGCGCTTCGACCGCCGCGTAGGTCTCGCCCTCCGGCACGCAATAGCCTTCGGTGAAGAGCTTGAAGTGGTGAATGAGCGCTTCCATGCTCGACTTCATCACCTCGCGGCTCGGCGCAGTGACCTTGTGATCGGAGATCATCACCGGGCCCGGATTCGCCTTCAGCCACTCGACGCACTGGCGGATGATGCGGTTCGACTGGCGCATCTCCTCGACGCGCACGAGATAACGATCGTAGCAATCGCCGTTCACGCCGACCGGCACGTCGAAGTCCATGCGGTCGTACACTTCGTACGGCTGCTTCTTGCGCAGATCCCAGGCGATGCCCGAGCCGCGCAGCATCGGGCCCGTAAAGCCGAGTTGCAGCGCGCGCTCCGGCGAGACGACGCCGATGTTGACGGTGCGCTGCTTCCAGATGCGGTTGTCAGTGAGCAGCGCCTCGTATTCGTCGATCGCGCTCGGGAAGCGCTCGGTGAAATCCCAGATGAAGTCGAGCAGGCTGCCGCTGCGACGCTCGTTCAGCTTGTCCACTTCCTTCTGCGAGCGCCACTTGGACGGCTGATACTTCGGCATCGAATCCGGCAGGTCGCGGTACACGCCGCCCGGACGGTAGTACGTCGCGTGCATGCGCGTTCCGGAGACCGCCTCATAGCAATCCATCAAGTCTTCCCGCTCGCGGAAGCAGTAGAGGAAGACCGTCATGGCGCCGATGTCGAGGCCGTGCGCACCGAGCCACATGAGGTGATTCAGGATGCGCGTGATCTCGTCGAACATGACGCGGATGTACTGCGCGCGCAGCGGCGGCTTGATCCCGAGCAACTTCTCGATCGCGAGCACGTAGGCGTGCTCGTTGCACATCATGGACACGTAGTCGAGCCGATCCATGTAGCCGATCGATTGGTTGAACGGCTTGGTTTCGGCGAGCTTCTCGGTCGCCCGGTGCAGGAGGCCGATGTGCGGATCGGCCTTCTGGATGACCTCGCCTTCGAGCTCGAGCACCAGGCGCAGCACGCCGTGCGCCGCAGGATGCTGCGGCCCGAAGTTCATCGTGAAATTGCGGATCTCGGCCACGATGTCAGCTTCCCACCTTGGTGCCTATTGTGTTGCCCACCGGCACCTCCTTGAGCGTCGGCTCGTAACGGTGATCCTCACGAATCACGCGCGGCACGAGCGTACGCGGCTCGATCGTCACCGGCTGATAGACCACGCGTCCCTTCGCAGGGTCGTACTTGACCTCGACGTTGCCGATCAGCGGGAAATCCTTGCGGAACGGATGCCCGATGAAGCCGTAGTCCGTGAGGATGCGACGCAGGTCCGGGTGACCCTTGAACATGATCCCGAACAAGTCGAACGCCTCGCGCTCGTACCAGTTCGCCGACGGCCAGACCTCGACCACCGAGTCGAGCGTGGGCGGCTCGCTGTCCGACGCGTAGCACCGGAGCCTGAGCCGCCAGTTGTGTGTGACGGACAGGAGCTGGTACGCGACGGCAAACCGGCTCGGGCGCGGCTCGGTCACCGTCTCTCGAATCCGATTCACCCCGCGGCTGAACCCGGTGGAGGTCGACTGGAACGTGTTCCACTCGTCGCGCCCGTAATCCAGGTAGTCGATTCCCGCAAGATCGATGAGCTGCTCGAAGCGAAGCTCCGGATCGTCGCGCAAGGTTTTACAAACGCTCACCAGCTCTTCGGCGGGCACTTCGAACGCGACTTCGCCCGGCAATGCCGGCAGCGCGCGCACCCGCTCACCGAAGCGCGCCACTACTGTCGAGGCCAGTGTCTCGCTGCGTTGACTCATGGGTGATCTTCAGCGCGCGATCGTGCTGGTGCGACGGATCTTGTTCTGCAATTGCAGGATCCCGTACAGCAGCGCTTCAGCGGTCGGCGGACAACCCGGGACGTACACGTCCACCGGCACGATGCGATCGCAGCCACGCACGACCGAGTAAGAATAGTGATAGTAGCCGCCGCCGTTCGCGCAGGAGCCCATCGAGATGACCCAGCGGGGCTCGGGCATCTGGTCGTAGACCTTGCGCAGCGCCGGCGCCATCTTGTTCACCAGCGTGCCGGCGACGATCATCACGTCGGACTGGCGCGGGCTCGGCCGGAACACCACGCCGAAACGGTCGAGGTCGTAGCGCGCCGCGCCCGCATGCATCATCTCGACCGCGCAGCAAGCGAGGCCGAACGTCATCGGCCACATCGAGCCCGTGCGTGCCCAGTTCACCACGGTATCGAGCGTCGTGGTGAGAAACCCCCGGTGCACGGCCGGGCTTTCAGGGGTCTCGGCGGTTGGAGCGGTCAATCCCATTCCAGCGCTCCTTTCTTCCACTCGTACACGAAGCCGACCACGAGGATCAGCAGGAACACGCCCATGGCGATGAGCCCCACGGTGCCGGTCGCATCCAGAGACACCGCCCAGGGAAAGAGGAAGGCGATCTCCAGGTCGAAAACGATGAAGAGGATCGCGACGAGGTAGTAGCGCACGTCGAATTTCATGCGCGAGTCGGAGAACGCCTCGAAGCCGCACTCGTAGGCCGACAGCTTCTCGGGATCGGGACGACGCGGCCCGAACAGGAAGCCGAGCCCTATCAACAACGCTCCGAGCGCGCCGGCCACGCCCAGGAAAATCAGGATGGGTACGTAGTTCGCTAGCATCGAGGCTCAGTTGAGCGCCGGGGCCAAGGGCCCCGCGAGCCGAGGCGGCGAGCTGCAACTCTCGCCCGTTTGACTCTCGACCTGTGGGATGCCCGCCGACGCGGGCGCGCATTGTAACAGCACGTGGCAAAAACGCACGTCGTGGCCGTGCCCGGCGATGCCGGCGCGTTCGCCAGTGAGTGCAAACGCGTAGACGGCCGCTCGTGGAGCGTGGCGCTCGAGAGCGTGGAACGGCGCTTAATCCTAGTTTCGGGTGGGTTTGTCGAATATCAATCGCCGGTCGCGAAGGAATCGATCGCCTGTTGCGAAGGGATCACCGGCTTGGTGCGGGCCAGGCCCGTCACGCTTTTGTCTCGATTTGCGCGCCAGTAGCGCGCCAGCGCTCGAAAAGAGCTCCCCCAGGTGATTGGTGCGGATGGTCGGACTCGAACCGACACGGGTTGCCCCACTACCCCCTCAAAGTAGCGTGTCTACCAGTTCCACCACATCCGCACGCTGCAAGACGTGCACGTTGTTATTGCTGCGGCGACGCTCCGTCCGTCGAGGGTTCCCGGGCGGGCGCGTTGCTCTCGGCCGCAGGAGCCGGCTGCGAGCCGGGCTCGGTGTCGAGCGCCGGAGGCGCATCGGCCTCGTTCCCCTGCTCTTGAGGCACCTGAACGCGATCGAGCACGCTGCTCGGCGCCTCGGGCTTGCGTCCGCCCATATACGCGAGCGTCAGGCTCGTGGCAATGAAGAGCGCGGCGAGCGCCGCCGTCATCCTCGAGAAGAACGAGGCTGAGCCACGAGCGCCGAACACAGTGCCCGACGCACCCGCGCCGAACCCCGCGCCAGCCTCGGCACCCTTGCCACGCTGCACCAGGACGAGGGCCACGATGGCTGCGGCGAGCAGCACGTGGACGATCGTCGTCGCTGTGTGTAACCAGTTCATACCGCTTCCGAGTGTCGCTCGCCCGCGCTTCAGTGCGCCTGGGCGGCGGCGCAGATCTTCAGGAACTCTTCTGCCTTGAGCGAGGCTCCGCCGATCAGACCGCCGTCAACGTCCGGCATGGCGAAGATCTCGCGGGCATTGGCCGCTTTCACGCTGCCGCCATAGAGCACCCGCACGCCGGCCGCGATATTAGCATCTCGAGCCGCAATCTCGGCACGAATGTGTGCGTGAACTTCCTGCGCCTGTTCCGGCGTCGCATTCTTGCCCGTCCCGATCGCCCACACGGGCTCGTAAGCGATCACGGCGCGGGCGAAGGCAGCCACACCCGCCAGGTCCAGCACCGCGGTCACCTGACGGGAAACCACTTGCTTGGTGAGCCCGCGCTCGCGCTCTTCCAGGGTCTCCCCTACGCACAGGATTGGAATCAGCTCCTGCGATTGCGCGGCCAGGAATTTGCGTGCCACGAGCGCATCGTTCTCCATATATAAGGAGCGCCGCTCCGAGTGGCCCACGATCACGTATTGGCAGCCCACATCCTTGAGCATGCTGGCAGACACCTCGCCCGTGAACGCCCCCACGGGCTCGGCGCACGTCGACTGGGCGCCGAGCGCCAGGCTCGAGGACTTGATGAGCCGCCCGATTTCCCACAGGTACACGAACGGCGGGCAGATCACGAGGTCGGCCGGTGGCTCGCCCGGCAGCCCCAGCAACAGACCTTCGACGAGCTCGGCGTTCTCGGCCCGCGAGCCGTGCATCTTCCAGTTCCCGGCGATCAAGGGCCGGCGCATCGCAACACCTCGACAGAAAAAATGGCGGCGTTCGACGGCGAATCTCCGGACGCCCCCCGCGAAGGGCGCGGAAGCTTAGCGGCGCAGGCGCTTTAAAGCAAACCCGCGGCGAGGCGCTCCTCAGGCCGCCTGAGCGGCGCTCGCCACTGAGGCTGCCAGCTCCTTGGCCAGCTCCCGCACGAGCTTTTCGTCCCGACCTTCGACCATGACCCGGATCACAGGTTCGGTGCCCGAGGGCCTGAGCACGATCCGCCCGTCGTTGCCCAGCCGGCGCTGCGCCCGATCGACGGCCTCCTGGATCTCAGGCGTGGCGTGAGGATCGATGCGTCGGGCCACGCGGACGTTCTCGAGCACCTGCGGATACTTCGGCATCGGCGCGGCCAGCTCGGCCAGGCTCCGCCCAGTCTGCTTCATGATCGCGAGCACCTGCAACGCGCTGATGAGGGCATCACCGGTCGTCGTGTGATCGAGCGAGAGGAGATGCCCGGACGTCTCCCCTCCCAGGGTCCCGCCGCACTCGCGCAGCATCTCGAGCACGTAACGATCGCCGACCTTGGCCCGCCGGAACTCGATGCCTTCCTTCTGCAATGCATGCTCGAGCCCGAGATTGCTCATCACCGTGCCGACCACGGGGCCCACGAGCTCACCCCGCTCGTGCCGCGCGCGGGCAATGATGTAGAGCAGCTGGTCTCCGTCCACGATCCGCCCGAGATGGTCGACCATGACCAGCCTGTCGCCATCGCCATCGAGCGCGATGCCGGCGTGCGCGCGCACTCCCGGCACCGTGAGCTGCAGCAATTCCGGAGACGTCGAGCCGCAGTTGAGGTTGATGTTGCGGCCGTTGGGGGAGCAGCCGATCGGCACGATCTCGGCGCCGAGATCCGCCAGGATGCGCGGCCCCACTTTGTAGCCCGCGCCGTTCGCGCAATCGATCACGATCTTGAAACCCGAAAGATCGAGCCCCGGGACCGTGGACATGCAGAACTCCTGATAGCGCACGCGCGACTTGTCGACGCGTGTGGCGCGGCCGAGCTCGCTCGAGATCCTCGTGCGCGGCGGCTCATCCAGACGCTCCTCGATCTTGAGCTCCACCTCGTCCGAGAGCTTCCCGCCGTTCTTGTCGAAGAACTTGATGCCGTTGTCCTCGTAGAGATTGTGCGAAGCGCTGATCACGACACCGAAGTCGCACTCGAAACGCTTGGTCATATACGCGATGCCGGGAGTCGGGAGCGGCCCGATCAGCATCACGTTCACCCCCGAAGCAACGAAGCCGGCTTCGAGCGCCGACTCGAACATGTATCCGGAGAGCCGCGTGTCCTTGCCCACCAGGACCGTGCCGCCGTTGGGCGCAAGCACACTCGCCGCAGCGCTCGCGAGTCGAAGAGCAAACTCGACCGTGAGCGGATGCTCGCCGACCCGACCGCGTACGCCGTCCGTTCCGAAGTATTTTCGTGCCACGAAGCAATTCCCCTTGAGGCTGTTTCGCCGGCCGTATGTGGCCGGATGAATGTCGCTATTCTTGCGCCAGCCGCGGCGTGCAGCTAGAGCCTGTTACGTAACCCGCTGCACGCAATGCAACGGCCACTTTGATGGCATCGACCGTTTCGGCGACATCGTGCGCTCGCACGATGCTGGCGCCCGACAACACACAGGCCGTGGCCACAGCGACTCCTCCTGCGAGTCGCTCATCCACCGCCCTGCCAAGAAGCGCGCCGAACATCGACTTGCGCGACACGCCCACGAGCAGCGGCAAACCCAGCTCGAGCAGCGCGGGCAAATGGGCGAGCAGCGCGAGATTGTGTTCCAGGCGTTTGCCGAACCCGATCCCGGGATCGATGAGCAAGCGCTCACGCGCGATGCCTGAAGCGATGCAGGCCTGCACGCGCTCGCGCAGGAACTCTTTCACTTCGCGCACCACATCGTCGTAGCGAGGATCGACCTGCATGGTGCGGGGCTCCCCCTGCATGTGCATCAAGCAGATTCCCGCTCCGCTCTTTGCGGCTGCCTCGAGCGCGCCGGGCTCGCGCAGCGCTCTGACGTCGTTGATGAGGCAGGCCCCGGCCGCCACGGCCGCTGACATGACCTCCGGCTTGGACGTGTCGATGGAGATCGGCAGCTGCGTACGCTTTGCGAGCGCTTCGATGACCGGGACGACTCTCCGAATCTCCTCCTCAGCTTCGACCGCCTGCGCCCCGGGGCGCGTCGACTCCCCTCCGACATCGAGAATCGAGGCACCCTGGCGCGCCATTTCGAGTCCGTGGGCCACGGCTGCATCCACATCGACGTAGCGCCCGCCGTCGGAGAACGAATCGGGCGTGACGTTGAGAACGCCCATGACGAGGGGGCGCGCGAGGTCGAGGGTGTGCGGGCCGCAGACGAGGCGCATCGGCAAAAAGCTGGCTTTCGGTGCGCGAAGTCTACTCCGTCCCGCCCGCAGCGCTGCGGTTCGGCCAGACCCCGAAAAAAGACACCCCGCGAACCGTTGCCGATTCGCGGGGTGCGAGGTTTTTCTGCGCTGCGCCTTCGGGCGCTGGCCGTCAATGCTGGCTGGCGGGCTTGCCGATAGGCGTTTCCGGCGTCTCTCGATCCCTCGGCCTGCCGCCCGCCGCGAGCGGAGCGTTGTCGTCCCAGTCCGCGGGCGGCCGAGGATCGCGCCCTTCCATGATGTCCTTGATCTGCGTCTCGTCGATGGTCTCGTACTTCATCAGCGCCGCGGCCATCTTGTGCAGCTTGTCCAGGTTCTCCTCGAGGATCGCCTTGGCGCGCCGATAGTTCGTGTCGATCACTCGGCGGACTTCCTCGTCGATCGCGTGCGCAGTCACATCCGAAACCTGCTTGTGCTGAGTGACGGTCCGACCGAGGAAGACCTCTCCTTGATCCTCACTGTACGTGAGCGGCCCGAGACGATCGGACAAGCCCCACTTCGTGACCATGTTGCGGGCGATCTCGGTAGCTCGCTCGATGTCGTTCGATGCGCCGGTCGTGACCGACTCCGGACCAAAGATCATCTCTTCGGCGATGCGGCCGCCGAACAGCGTCGTGATGCGGCTTTCCAGCCGACGCTTCGTCGTGCTGTAGCGATCGGTCTCCGGCAGGAACATCGTCACGCCGAGCGCGCGCCCGCGCGGGATGATCGTGACCTTGTAGACAGGATCGTGCTCGGGCACGGACAGGCCGACGATCGCGTGACCCGCCTCGTGATAGGCCGTCAGACGCTTCTCTTGCTCGTCCATGACCATCGAGCGGCGCTCGGCGCCCATCATGATCTTGTCCTTGGCGCGCTCGAACTCGTCCATCGTGACCGTGCGCCGATTGGCGCGTGCCGCGAACAACGCCGCCTCGTTCACGAGGTTCGCCAGATCGGCCCCTGAGAACCCGGGCGTGCCGCGCGCGATGACCTGCGGCTTCACGTCCTCGGCCAGCGGGAGCTTCCGCATGTGGACCTTGAGGATCTGCTCGCGCCCGCGCACATCCGGCAGCGGCACGACCACCTGTCTGTCGAAGCGGCCTGGACGCAGCAACGCTGGATCGAGCACGTCCGGCCGGTTGGTCGCCGCAATGACGATCACGCCTTCGGTGCCCTCGAATCCATCCATCTCGACGAGGAGCTGGTTGAGAGTCTGCTCACGCTCGTCGTGACCGCCGCCCAAGCCGGCGCCGCGATGGCGGCCGACTGCATCGATCTCGTCGATGAAGATGATGCAGGGCGCGTGCTTCTTCGCCTGGTCGAACATGTCTCGCACGCGCGAGGCGCCGACGCCGACGAACATCTCGACGAAGTCGGAGCCAGAGATCGTGAAGAACGGCACCTTGGCCTCGCCCGCGATAGCGCGCGCAAGCAGCGTCTTGCCCGTTCCCGGCGAACCCACCATGAGCACGCCGCGTGGAATCTTGCCGCCGAGGCGCTGGAACTTCGCAGGGTCCTTGAGGAACTCGACGATCTCGACGACCTCTTCCTTGGCTTCATCGACGCCGGCCACGTCCGCGAACGTGACTTGCACCTGGTCTTCACCCAGGAGCCGCGCCCTGCTCTTTCCGAAGGACATCGCGCCTCGTCCGCCCGCGCCTCCTTGCATCTGGCGCATGAAGTAGACCCACACCGCGATGAGCAGCAGGATCGGGAACGAGGAAATGAACAGCTGCATCAGGAACGACTGCCGCTCGGGCGGGGCGCCGCTGAACTTCACGTTCGCATCACGCAGCAGGTCGATCAGGGCGCCGTTGTCACTCTCGGGGTTGTGCACGATGAATTGCTCCCCGCTCGTGCGCATGCCCTTGATCGTGTGCGTGTTGTTGTTGATCGTGACCTCGGCGATGCTTCCGTCCCGCACCTGCTGCAGGAACGTCGAATAATGGACTTCCTGGACGCCTCCGGACCGGGCACTGAAGTTGCTCACGACCGTAGCGACCACTACGGCGATCACGATCCAAAGGACGATGTTCTTGGCTAGATCGTTCAAAGTCCCATCCTCGGGGCAGGGCTCAGACGGCGCTGGCGACCCGCCCGGTCACCGGCGAAAAGCGCAGGGCGTACCGCGATCGACACTACACCAATCCGGTCGGGCAAAGCCATAACTCGGCCCCTGTCTCCAGCGTCCAGCGGACACCTACTTGCGGCGAACCGAGGCCGTCCTGTCGGTAAACCGGCGGGATCGCTGCGCACATCATCATCGCGCGGCCAGCCCTCGAGCCAGCAGATAAAGCTCGGCGCTGCGGCCCCGCGAGGCCTGGGGCTTGTGTACCTTCACGGTCGTGAACAGCTCTCGTAACTGTTTCACGAATGGCTGGAAATCCCTTCCCTGGAACACCTTGACCAGGAAATCCCCGCCGGCAGGCAGCACCCGGCGGGCGAAATCCAGTGCCAGCTCAACGAGATGCATGGACCGATCGTGGTCGAGCTCCGCGATGCCGGACATATTTGGGGCCATGTCGGACATTACAAGCTGAGCCGGCTCGCCCCCGAGACGCTCGAGCAGCGCCTCGAGCACAGCCTCGCTCGAGAAGTCGCCCTGGAGAAACTCCACGCCCGCCAGCGCGTCCATCGGGAGGATGTCGAGGGCGATGACCCGCCCCCTGCCGTTCAGGATCCGCGTCGCGTACTGGCTCCACCCGCCCGGCGCAGCGCCGAGGTCGACCACCGTCATGCCGGGGCGGATGATCCGCTCGGTGCGCTGGATCTCCTCGAGCTTGAACACGGCGCGCGAGCGCCAGCCCTCTTCCCGGGCGCGCTTTACGTAAACGTCGCGTTCATGCTCATCGAGCCAACGCCGGCTCGATCTGGTACGTTTCGCCACCGCTCGTTCACCGAAGCATCGAAGATGCAGCCCGCGCTCACCGAAAGACAGAAAAAGTACCTGCGAGGTCTCGCCCATGGGCGCGACCCCATCGTCCTGGTCGGCCAGAGCGGGCTCACTGCCGCCGTGGCGGGCGAGCTGGACAACGCACTCACCGTACACGAGCTCGTGAAAGTCCGCGCGCGCGTCGGCGACCGCGAGGAGCGGGATCGAGTTTTTGCAGAGCTCGCCTCGCAAACCTCCAGCGCTCTGGTGCAGCGCATCGGCAACGTCGCGGTGTTCTACCGTCGACACGCCGAAAAGCCGCGCATCATCCTACCGGCCGATTGAAGCGCCACACGAGCGCCAGCGCACCGAGGCAGCTCGCGAAAAAAAGCACGGCAGAGATCCCGTGGACCAGGGCGAAGCTGTGCGCATCGCCGGCTGCGCCGGCGGCGCGCATCATCGGATCGAGCGTCAACTCGCTGATCAGCGGAGCGGCGGCGGTGGCCGCGATGAGCCAGGGCGGACTGAGCCGCAGCGCGAGCGCGCGGCTGCGGGTGCCCAAAGCCATGAGCGCAAGCGCAAGCCCCGCCCCCAGCCAGGCCTCGATCCCGAACAATCGCCCCGCCATCCGGCCCGCCTGAGCCCGCTCGAGCGTTGCGAACAGCAGCGGCGCCACGAACGCGCAGATCGTCCACAAGCTCCCGGCCCAGATCGTCAGCAGGATGGCGGCGAGGCGTGGCATGTCGCTCGAGCTTCCGCCGACGGCCCGGCCCGGGCTCAGATGTATCGCACCGACACGATCTCGTAGGAGCGCGTGCCGTTCGGCGCCACGACCTCGACGACATCGCCTTGCGAGCGCCCGACGAGCGCCCGCGCGATCGGCGAGGACACCGAGATCAGGCCGTTTTTGATGTCCGCCTCGGCATCGCCCACGATCTGGTACACCACCGAGGTGCCATCCTCCTGATCCTCGAGATCGATGGTCGCGCCGAAGACGACTTTGTCGGTCGCGGGCAGGCGCGAGACGTCGATGATCTCGGCGTTCGCGAGCTGCGCCTCGATGTCCTTGATCCGCCCTTCGATGAAGCTCTGCTGCTCCCGGGCGGCGTGATACTCGGCGTTCTCGCTCAGATCGCCGTGG